>DASYSA010000456.1:0-11648 GCA_036003885.1 Blastocatellia bacterium
TCGGACGTCGATGGTCAGTTAACAGAGCTTCATTTGACAGAGGGCCAATATGTGAAAAAGGGCGAGCCACTCTTCACTGTCGATTCTCGCTTCCCTCAAGCTTTTCTCGAACAGGCGCGAGCAAATCAGTCTGAAGCTGTGGATCAGCAGCGGCTGGCTGAAGCAGATCTGAGCAAGGACCGGGCACAGGCTAGCGAGGCTCAGGCCGAGGCAGAACGATATGACGGCCTGTTTAAGGACGGAGTCGTCTCGAAAGAAGAGGACGACCGGATCCGAACGATTGCCGATGAGCTTGAGGCACTGGTCAAGGCCGATGAGGATGCGATCGTGAGTTCGCAAGAATCGGTGAGCGGCGCGAATGGTAGACTTGATTCGCCAAAGTTGCAAAGCGGATACAACTCCATTCGTTCTCCGATCGATGGTCTTGTTAAGGACTTAGTCGTTAAGCGCGGCGATAGTGTTATGGCACGAGATGCAGCTCCACTTGTAGTAATCGAACAGGTCAATCCGATCTACATTTCATTTGAACCGAAACGCGGAACCCGAAACCCGAAACCCGAAACGTTCTTAGAGATTGAGGCTCAAAAGGGGATCGAGCATCAGGGGGCGAACCCTATTGCGCCCGGCTTCCTTGGCCTGATACATGGCTTTGTCGGCCATCTCGATGAGATCTTCCTTGTTCTTGGCAGCGGTGGGGTAGGTCGCGACTCCGAGGCTTGCGGTTACCTGTCCAACCTTGGGTACAGGCGATGCGGCGATGGCCTCGCGGAGCCGCTCCGCGACCTCGAGGGCGTGTTCGCGGCCGCACTGAGGCAGGATGACGACGAACTCTTCCCCGCCGTAGCGGGCGCATACGTCCACATTGCGCACGCTGGTCAACATTATTTCGGCGACGTGACGAAGCGAGGCATCGCCTGATCGATGGCCGAACTTGTCGTTGATATTCTTGAGCTGATCGAGGTCCAATAGTATGAGGGAGAGGTTGTGATTATTGCGGTCGGCGCGGTTGATCTCCCGTTCGAGGCTCTCCTGAAAGTACCGGTGATTATATAGGCCGGTGAGTCCATCGGTCATCGCTTGAGTCTGCACCTGAGCAAAGAGGCGGGCATGTGAGATACCGATGGCGAGTTGATCCGAGACCGTCCTGACCATCAGCACCTCTTCGTCTTGCCAGTCACGGCCCGGAGTATCGTCCTCGACGGCGAGTACGCCGATTATTCCGTTGCGGTAAGTGATCGGAACTTCGAGCGGTCCAGGTATCGTCCAGGTGCTGGAAGCGCTTTCAGGGCCGGACTTATTGCCACGGCCGTTGGTGTTAGCAGAATCTTTGTGAGAGCCGGCATCGAAGTTGTTGAGGGAGTCTTTTTCCGGGCGTTCGTAGATATTAATGCTTTCGGGTTTGCTTGTCCCGTCCTTCCAGAGCGCCAGGGCAGCGCGATGGGCTTTCAGGGCGCGCCCGACTTCTCCAACCGCCGAATCCAACATCGGTTCAAGCTCCAGAGTGCTGGAAATGGCCGAGCCTATGCGATTGGTTGCCATCTCGAGTTCGTTCTGCCTTTGCATCAGCATCGTCAATTTTGTCGTGAGCGACAATGCCAGCCTGAGCGACGGACTATGAGCGGTCGAGGCGTCCAGGAGCGCCTCCAGGTGCTTACGTTCATCCTGCTTCTGTGCGCTTATGCGAGCCATCAGGTATTGGACTGCGGTGAAGGCGACGTTTGGCTCAAACGTCCATATCATCTCGAAGGTTGTCGGATGGGCGGCCGAGTCGTTGGGGAAGGCGTGGGAGGCAAGCAGCCCGCAGAAACGCGGGTCCATGACGAGGATAAACGGACCCGGCTCTCTGTAGTTGTCGTCCTGCTCTTGAAGGAGTGTCAGCTTGGAGGAGGGCTCGGGGCTCCATTTCAGGGCCTCGCACCCCTCCTCCCACGACAGGAGATAGAGATGCCTGGCAGTAGCCGTTAGTCTGGCGAACCGTTCCAGTTCTTTTGCTGGCTCCTTGCCATCAAGGCAGCGCCCTTGAATGACCAGAGCCGAGAGTTTGTTCTCGGTCACTACGTCTTCGAAGTAACGCACCAGCCGCAGTATTGTCTGGTGAGTGCACCTCACCGGCGCGAACTCCTCGCCGTGCTGAGTCGTCAGTACATCATAGAGAGAATGCATTGGATATATCGTCTCTTGACGTCAAACTGGGGAGCTCACCGGTATGGGGACTGGCCGTTGTTTCATTTTACACTGGGCTCGTTTAGTGTCAATCGTTTTCACGCACCTGGAAGGGTTTCGGGTTTGGAGTTTCGGGTTTCGGGTCTTTGGTTTATGGTCTCTGGCACTCTAGCCATCCGCGAAACCCTAAACCCGAAACCCTAAACCCGAAACCCTAAACCCGAAACTTTTTCAAACTCGTGATTCAAAATGCTATACTGCTGGGGCAACCGGGCTTAGGGCCATGGCATCACAAGCGCGTGAAGTCATGGCCGGACGAAAAATAGATACGTCAAATAATGACCGTGACCGCTGAAAGAAGCCAGACTGTCTCGGACACCGAGTTGGCTCGTGCCGTTGCGGCTGGCGACTCAGAGGCGTTTGAAAAGCTCTACGAACAGCACCACAGGCGAGTCTATTCGCTCTGTCTGAGAATGC
Organism: Blastocatellia bacterium; assembly: GCA_036003885.1. GTDB lineage: Bacteria > Acidobacteriota > Blastocatellia > UBA7656 > UBA7656 > DASYSA01. The sequence continues at coordinate 2,641 of DASYSA010000456.1, forward strand.
TGGGAGGCGTTCAACAGGCCGAAGACCTGACGCAAGAGGTTTTTCTGCAGGTGTTCCGTAAGATCGGCAGCTTCCGTGGTGATTCGGCATTCACCACATGGCTTCACCGCTTGACCGTCAATCAGGTGCTTATGCACTTTCGCAAGCGGGGTGTCAAATTGGAGCACACGAGCGAAGAGGGCGATTTCAGCAGCATAGTTGAAACTCCTCTGCAGAGCACTCGACGGATCTCGATGGTTGATCGGATCGCCCTTGAAAGAGCAATATCGGAACTGCCGCCGGGTTACCGAACGGTCTTTGTGCTGCACGACGTGGAAGGCTACGAGCACGAAGAGATCGCATCGACGCTCGGAGTAACCGTAGGGACTTCGAAGTCGCAGCTCCACAAGGCACGAATGCGATTGCGCGAGCTGCTTGCGAAGTAAACAGCGCAGACTCGATTTTCTGCGCCGGAAGCTCAAAGTTGGGTGAGAAGTAATGTTTTGCAATCAATGCCAGGAACTGGTTTCAGACTACATTGACGGGGCACTCGAACTCGGCGAACAGTTGCAGGTCGAGCGCCATTTGGCGGACTGCGAGGCCTGCAGGGCCGTACGCGACGACCTCCTTCAAATAGTGCACTTCAGCCGGCAGTTGCCGCTCCAGACCCCGTCCGGCGCGGTGTGGTCCCGGATCAGATCTGAAGTCGACTCCCAACAGCCCGCCTCGGTTTGGTATCGAACGGCCCGGCGACTCTCTACAATGAGGAGCCGCCACTTCGACATGTCGATTCCCCAGTTGGTTGCGAGCGCGGCCGCCTTGGTCATCGTCGCTTCCGTCACCGTGGCGTTGTTGCGGCGACAGGGACCTGTCGACTTAACAACAACGGGCGGGTCGGCTACGCCGCAGGAGAAATCGCTGCTTTCCCACCGGGACGTGGCGCAAATGGAGGAGAAAATAAACGAGCTGGCGCAGACTGTCGAGCAGCGTAAGAGAACCTGGGATCCGGAGCTTCGGGAGGCGTTCCAACGGAACATGATCTACGTTGACCAGTCGCTGGCCGAATGCCATCACGACCTCGACGCGAATCCGGCTGACGACCTATCCCAGGAACTGATGCTCGGCGCCTATCGCGAAAAGATGCGCCTCCTTGCGAGTTTCTCCGAGTTCTAAAGCCTGATCGACAATCGCGGGAATTGGATAGCGGTTAATGATCCGATGACAAAGTGTCGCAACCAACATGTCTCTCCCACTCGATTTGTTCAAATGTCTCTCCTGTCTGTGGTGCTCCTGATGCTCGGCGCAGTCGGTTATGCGTGCACCGACAGGTTCGAACGCATCTATACTCCTCAGGGTGCTGCTCATCTGACGATCAAGAATATGAACGGGGATATCAGGGTCAACGCATGGGACAGGAAGACCATAAACGTCCGAGCGATCACGCTGCCGCCCGCTAAAGTGGAAGACCGTGTAAGTGGGAATGAGTTCACGATCTCTGTGAAACGCCACCTGCCGCCTGGCGCGGCCAGCTTCGAAGTCTCGGTTCCGGCAAACACTTCGATTACGCTAAGCAACGTGATGGGGAAGATCGAAGTGAACGGCGTAGCGGGAGACGTGGCTGTTGACTCGATTGACGGAGAAATCCGGCTGCAAGGAATCCGTGCGGCATCGGTCGATGTAAAGGTGACGGCAGGCAATATTTTCTTTGAGGGTGACCTTCTCGATGGAGGCTCCTGCAGCCTCCAGGCGGTAAAGGGCGACATCGACGTGACGCTCCCGGCAGCCACTCCTTTCGATCTGAATGCCCGTTCGTTGAGCGGGGCTATTAATATCGGGGACTTCATCAACAATCTTATGGGCGGATCGAAGCTGAGAAAGAATGTCTCCGGCACCCACCTGAGAGGCGGGGCCCGCTTGAGCTTGACCACTTTTAGCGGGCGAGTTCTGCTGCACAAGAAGTGAGAGAAATTGCGAAATTCGACGAATTGCGAATTTCTCGCTTTCCAGGCCCATCGTTCTCTTTCAACGACTGTACGAAATCCTTCACGGTTCAGGTCTCCAAGGGTCCTCGCCGGTAGCGACCTGAATCCAAAATCCAAATCTAAGACCCAGAATCGGTGAACATTTGCGGCATCCTGTCGTATCCTCCCGTGGCACACCCCGAACCCGTAGAAATTTTCTCTCATGCGTGTTATAAGAGTCATCTAATAAGCGAGCAATACAAGGCGAAACCCTTGGGGATCAGCCGGCTCATAAGGGAACTGTTGAATCTGTAGTGGGAAGGGAGAAGTTTGAAAGCTAACAGGGCAGTTGGGAAGGCAGGTCCGCGGCCCAGCCAAAGGGCCGCTCCTAAAATTCACGCGCCGGATGCCAAAAGCCATCCGGCCGAACCGCCCTCCCCGACCCCTGTAGAAAGCCCGGGAAGTCTCGAACTGCTCGACAATCTCTCCCTGTCCCTGGCGGAGGAGCGAGCCAGCCTCGACGCCCTGGTTCCTTTCCTCCACGAGCGAGTGGCATTCAAGATTCCCAGCGAGATCAGGTTTATCGAAAGTGTCCTCGATTATCTGAATGAGAGGATGATCAAGCTGGGCATCGTGGACTCGCAGGAATCATTGGTTCTTATGGCGCTCGACGAGGCTATAGTAAACGCGATCAAGCACGGCAACGGGGGCGATGCTCGAAAGGCGGTAAACATCGTAGCGGAGCTGAGCGCCCGCGAGGCCTGCTTCACCGTCAGCGATGAAGGGCCAGGGTTCGCCCGAGAAAATGTGCCCGATCCGACCGACCCCTCGCGACTCCTCGAGCCGAACGGTCGAGGCCTCTTTCTGATCAATCACATAATGGATGAAGTCTGTTACAACAAGTGCGGGAACGAGATCCGAATGATCAAGCGCCCCGCACCCGCCCGCAACTCCGAAACCGAATCCATGAGCGAGAAATAGCCCGTCAAGAGTGCGATCAAGATTGAGACTCAAGGTCGAGCGCCCATCGGGTCTCATCTGAATTGCCCAACCAAAAGTTGGGGATCTTTCACGTCTGCCTTCAGCAGCGCTCGCGGCGGTTCCAACTTTCAGTTTCCCCGAACTTGTCCGCTATCACGCCTCGGGTCCGGCAAAACCACCTCCGCTTCGAGCACTTCGGACCTTGTGCGGCTGATGCTCCGACTTTGTCCCCTCCGATTCGACTCCCAGGGTGTGGGACTGTGGGTGTAACAGGCCATGCAGTGTAGATGCCCTGACCCTTTCCGAGATCTCATCCTTCATCAACCTGCGGGCGCAGTGCTCGTTGTAGCCGTGTTTCACCAGCGTCGCACGCAGGGAGTGCTGAAGCTCCCTCGGCAATCCGGTCAGCGCATCAATAAGAGCAACCTCGAACAACGCCTTATCCTCTCCCAACAGGCTTCGGACAAATGCTTCGTCCAGGTCTCCGCCGGCACTCAGCCTCGCGATCTCAGAAAGCACAGCCTGGTGCCCAACTGGTCGAAGGATCTTTACCGAAACAGAATTGACGTTCCGCTGTTTACTCTTCTCTTTTATAATCCTGAAATAGTAAAGAAGGATCAGGGCGCTAACCTGAATCAGCACCAGTGCGCCCAGTAGATAGATTATCCACAGGTTCAATCCGAAAGACTTCATTACGAAGCGTTCCTCAAGGAGCCTTCCTCTTTTCAGATCAGCCTGCAAAGATATGTGGGGCTCTTTTGAGAGCAAAAGATATTCCAGTCAGTCCGATTTCGACCCTGTAGCGGTAAGTGGCTTAGATCTGGGCGGGGAGGGCAGAACGGCGGTCCCCGGCCAAACAAATCAAGCGCGGACCATCTCCGGGCCTGTTACTGAATGCCCCACGAATGGAAAGTCCTCTCTCACCGCAGGACACTTTGTGTATTGGGTGTATTGGATGGATGCGCTACTTGCTTATCTCGGAAGGGCCGTCATGGGGGAGTTCAGAATTCAACCCCGGCACGGACAACCTGAAGGCTGAACTCTGAACTATTGTTCAAGCCGCACGGGCGAGGCTTCACGGTCTGGCCTTATACTTCTCGTATAGTTCCGTATGCCGGCTGGTCAATGGTACTTGACGCCCGTTGATGAACAGATATTTGACCTGGGTGAGTATCTCGAGTGGGTCGCCATCCGTCACGATCAGATTGGCGACCTTCCCCGTCTCTATCGACCCCACCAGATCGGCGACCCCGAATATTTCGGCTGGATTGATCGTGACGGCCTTGAGAGCCTCTTCCTTTGATAAACCGAAGGCCGCTGCCATCCCAGCGTTATAAGGCAGGTCGCGCACGTGAGCCGAGTCCTGAGTCTGAAAAGCAATCTTTACACCGGCCCTGGATAGAATCGCTGCATTGCTGAAAGCCTGATCATAGGGGTCGTCCTCCCGGGCCGGCATGCGCAGAACAGCGCCGACCAGCACCGGGATGTTCTTCGCTTTGAGTTGATCGGCGACTCGCCACGCTTCTGCGCCGCCCGAAATAATCAGCTTGATCTTCATCTCGTCCGCAAACGCGATTGCGCCTTTGATATCGCGCTCGACGTTCGCGTTGACGACTACAGGCATCTGCCCGCGAACGACCGGCACGAGAGCGTCCAGCCTCAAGTCCAGCTCTCGCTTTGGCAGGCTCGGGTCTTTGGCGGCAGCGTCTCGTGCATCACCGTAGGCCTTTGCATCACGAAGTATCTTCTTGATTCCATCGACCTGCCGCTCTTGTTCCCGACGCAACTCGGTGATCGAGCGGCGCGGCCCCCGGCCGAACCCGGAGAATTCGAATGAAGCCCCCGCACCGCCGGGCCAGTTAATGTGCATCGCGACCGGCGACTTGAGAACCATGTCTCGCGGCACCCAGCCGTCGAGGTTGATCAGCGCGCTCTGTCCGGAGATCAGCCCGCCCCGCGGCGCAGTCAACACAGTCGTGATGCCGTTGACCCGAGTGACGCCCACGTGCGAGCTGTCCGGTAGAATGGCGACATCGACGTGTATGTTCGCGTTGTTGTCGCCGGTCTCCGCCGTATCGACCGTTCCCGCAACCGACGATATTTCCGACAGGCCGAGTGTCGTTCCCGAATCGATCATCCCAGGATAAACAGACAGGCCCGATGCGTTGATGACCTTGGCCCCTGAGGGCACTGATAGGTTCATCCCCCCAACAGCAGTGATCTTGCCGTTCGAGATGACGACCGTGCCGGTCTCTATGACAGCTCCCTTTACCGGCACGATTCGAGCATTACGGATCGCGTAGGTTTCCGGCCCCTGCGCGGAGGCGACCCGCGGCTCCCATCCCCCGAACGCGCAGGCGCCGATGAGAAGTGCAACCGCTATGAGATCTCGTGTTCTCTTCATGTCTATCTCCTCATCTCTCGATCGGCTGGTGATCGGGGTCGGTCTCGCTTGGTGGTTGAGAAGGCCGTTCTCCGGGAACATCCGGAGGGCGCTGCGTCGAGGGCCGGTCGCCGCGCCTCTGCTGTCGCTCGCGCCTGATCAGGTCCTCCTTCTCTTTCTTTAGCGCGTCGCGCCGCTCAAGGTCGGCTTTGCGATCGAAGTAGACTTCGCCCTCGATAATCGTCATCTCGGGAACCGTATAGACCGAGAATGGGTGCTGGCTGAAGATCGCGAGGTCAGCGTCCTTGCCGACATCGATCGACCCTGTCCGTTTATCTATGCCGAGCTGGATCGCGGGATTGAGGGTTACGGTCCTTAGCGCCGCTTCTTCGCTCATGCCGCCGTACTTCACCGCCTTGGCGGCTTCCAGATAAAGCCTCCTGGCGCGCTCGTCAGAATCAGAGTTCATGGAGACGTTAACGCCTCTCGATGCCATCAACGCCGCGTTGTAAGGGATGGCGTCGAAGGCTTCCATCTTGTAAGACCAGAAGTCTGCAAATGTCGAAGCGTGGGTTTTGTGGGCGGCGATCTCCTTGGCGACCTTGTAACCTTCGAGCACGTGCTGAAGCGTCTGGACGTGGAAGCCCAGCTCGTCGCCGAGATTCAACAACATCACAATCTCGTCAGCGCGATAGCAATGCGAATGAATCATCCGCTTACCCTGCAGCACCTCAGCCAATGCCTCGAGCAACAGGTCGCGTCTGGGCGGAATCGCGTTACGATCGCCGCCCTTCTTTGCCTCGTAGTCTTTCCATTCCTGCATGTACTCTTTGGCGCGGATGAAGGCTTCTCGGATGGTCTCTTCAACTCCCATACGAGTAACGGGATAGCGGCGTGGCGTTGCCTGGGCCCCGCCTCGTTGCCCCTGAGCTGCCGACGACTGCTTCGGGTTTTCGCCAAGGGCGAACTTGATTCCCGCGGGCGCATCCGGGATGAACCATTCGGGGACCGGTTTGCCCAGCTTGAGCTTGAGCACCGCATTCTGTCCGCCGATCGAGTTCGCAGAGCCGTGGAGGATGTTAACCGTGGTCAGACCTCCAGCGAGCTCCCGATAGATATCCGGATCATAGGGATCGATCACATCTCGAATTCGAACCATCGCGGTGACCGAAAGCGACCCCTCATTCACGCCGCCGCTTACCGCGGTGTGGGAGTGACAATCGATGATCCCCGGAATGACGTACTTACCCGTCGCATCGATTATCCGAGCGTTAGGATCTCGAGCTTTCAGGTTGGGTCCAACCTCGGCGATCTTGCCGTCCCTGATCAGGATCGACCCGTTCTTGATCGTTCCGTGAGAGGCAGTGAGGATGGTCGCGTTTTGAATGAGCATTTCGCCGGACGCGGCTGCCGGCGCGGACCCGGCTGTGGGAGCCGATCCGGGGCCCTCGGCCATGCTTCTGCCAAAGGAGGCAGCAACCATCCATAACGTTAGGAGCGCGGAGATTATTGCCTTCGTCTGTCTCATAAATGTCTCCCTCTCAGTGCTGAGTGCTGAGTGCTGAGTAATGAGTGCTGAGTCGTGAGTATAGAGTGCCTCACTCAGCACTCAGCACTCGGAACTCATCTTGGTCTGCTGCCATTGAATTCCATCGAACCATGCCCTGCTAACGTGAAGGTACCGCTGATGCTGTCACCTTCGATAGTTCCGAGCGCGGTCGTATCGACGCTGTTGCCGTCTATGTTGACCGTCGCGGTGAATCGTATCTGGTTCCCGGTGAGTGTGACGTTAGGCACGTTGACCGGACCCATCGGGCCGGTCATCCCGCCTGATATTCTTTCACCATCCCGCCTCAACGTGAGCGTCACATTCAGATCTCCCTGCGGCGTATGAACCAGGAGGTTCCATTCGCCGGCCGGATCGACAGCCGGGGCTCCTCCCCTGCCCGTTGGGTTGCCACCGCCGAATCTCTGCGTCGGAGGCTCGGGCTTCTTCAACTCGATTTCGGACCCGTCGATGAAGACGTGCCGAACTTTTGTGTCTTTCGCCAGGAGGTCGCCGCTGGTCACAACCAGATTCGCGATCTTACCCGCTTCGATAGTGCCGAGTTGATCGCCGGCGCCCAGGATGTCGGCCGCATTCGACGTAAGCGCCCGAAGCGCCTCTTCCTTCGAAAGGCCGCTCTCAACCGCCTTCTGTACATTCGCGATGAAGTCCTGAGGCCTGAGCGAGCCGGACATGAAAGCGAACTTCACACCTGCCTTGGCCAGATTGGCGGCGGCCCTGGGCGCTTCAGCGCGTTCGCGCAGGACTCGCAAGGGCTCGTCCTCGTCGTCGGGCATGTCGGCGCCCCGCTTCGGAAAATCGAGAGACAGGATGACGGGAACGTTCTTCGCCTTGAGGAGGTCAGCCACCCGGTATCCGTCCATTCCACCGGCGATGATGGGCTTGAGCTTGAACTCGTCGGCAATCATCAACGCGCGGCGAATATCGCCATCGCTGTTGGCCACGAACAGCACGGGAAGCTCTCCCTTCAGGGCAAGCAGAAGCGCAGCCAGCTTCTTGTCGTATTCCGGCCGCGAAACCCCTCGCTTGACACGGGTGTAGCGTTCAACCTCGTCCCGGTAGTGAGCCGCATCGTAAAACGACTGGCGTATGAAAGCCACCGTCCCCATCAACGATCCCGGGTAACCGCCGCCAAAGCCGCCACCCGAGCTGAACTGGATGGTGAGGGCGACAGGGGCTCGCACGACCATCTTTGAACCCTCATCCCCGGCAAGATTGATTAAAGCGCCCTGGCCTGGAAAGATTCCCTGGCGCGAAGTCGTGAGCGCCGTGGTGACGCCTGCGGAACGCGCGTCCTCGATGGCAGTTCCGCCCGGTTTCACCTGGTCGGCGGCCGAAGCCGATGGGTCGCCGTGCGATTGTTCGGCCGTCTGTTGTTGGGGTTGGCCGGTCCCGGGCTGCGCCGGGGGAGCCTGACCCTGGCGGCCACCCGTTCCCTGAGCCGAAATGGGGTTTCCTAACCCTAGTGACGTACAACCATCTATCAATCCCGGATACACGGTCAGGCCCGCTCCGTCTATCACGCGAGCATCTCCGGGAATGCGGGCGTTAGGTCCGACTTCGGTAATCAGACCATCGCGAATTACAACCGTGCCTTTCTCTGCGGGCTTGCCCGTCCCGGTGAAAATCTGAGCGTCTCTGATCGCGTAGGCACCCCGGCTGTCGACGCGCGCGATTTGAACCTGAACCAGCATCGCAAGAACGATGACCCCCAGGAGAGACAGGCCTGCGCGTCGTCCTGACACGCGGCGAACTATCCATCGGACCAGCTTGCGATCCGGATGCGAACGTCTTGCGTTTGCCATCCCGTTTGGCCTCCTACGTTTTGACTGCCAGATAGTATGAGAAAGGTATAGCACTTTCGCCGATAGGTGAGTGTGCCCTCGGCGTCCACTGCTGCGCTCGGTAATCTATAGCAAGTTGGACTGGCTGCGCAAGTCAGAGGTCAGAGGTCAGAAGTCAGAGGTCAGAAGTCAGAAGTCAGAGGTCAGAAGTCAGAAGTCAGAAGTCAGAGGTCAGAAGTCAGAAGTCAGAGGTCAGAAGTCAGAGGTCAGAAGTCAGAGGTCACTTGTCATTGGCTCTGGTCTCGGCCTATTTGGCGAGTGCGAGCCGCAGAATGATAAGTTACCTTCTGACT
>DASYSA010000457.1:0-6560 GCA_036003885.1 Blastocatellia bacterium
GGAAGGTTCGGCCCAACATCACGCTTAACTATGGCGTCAGATATGAGTTCATCAAGATGCCTCATGCGATCCTGCCCAATCTTCTCGTCGCCGAAACGGGGCAGCTCCCGGATGACAAGAACAACATCGGTCCGAGAGTCGGGATCGCGTGGGATCTGTTCAATGACCGCAAGACAGTTATTCGAGGCGGGTATGGGATATACTACGGCAGGATCATCAACAGCGCGGTCTTCAATGGTCTGACCGTAACAGGCGCGACCGGATCCTCAGCTAACTACACGTTCTCGGCAGCCAACGGCCCGGTCTATCCGATCAAGTTCACGACGCTTCCGACTGGAGGGACGACGCCGAAGCCGAGCATCTTCTATTTTGATCCCGACATCGAGACTCCGGAGATCAGACAGGGAGATCTGGCGATCGAACGGGAGATCACTCCGAGCATGTCGGTCTCCGTGTCTTACCTCTACAGTCACGGCGAACACCTGCCGTTCTTCTTTGATGCGAACCTGCCGCCGTCAAACAAACTGCAGGAGTTCCTTATTCTTGATTCTGCGTTACCCACTGCAGGCGTAGCCAGCAGAATCACTTTGCCTGTATTTGTGGGCGGGGCAGCGGCGCGGCCAAACCAGGCATTCGATCGCATAATCGTGCAGAAGGGCGCCGTTACTTCGACCTACAATGCCCTCGTGTTCCAGGTCAACAAGCGGCTCTCACATGGGATCCAGTTCCTGGCGCACTACACACTCTCGAAGGCCGAAGACACGAACCAGGGTTCAACGACGTTCACCTCGGGATCGCCAACCGCGCTGAACCAGTTTGACCTGCCCGCCGAGCGTGGGAAATCGAACTTCAATGTAAGGAATCGCTTCATCGCGAGCTTTATGTGGGAGCTGCCGATTGCAGAGCACAACGAGAACCCCTTCGTGAAGGCTGTCATCGCGGGGTGGAAGCTCAACGGCATCGTCACGCTTCAGGACGGCGGCCCGGTTACCGGCTTCGTTTCCGGAAACCTCACTGGTGGAGTCACGACCTCGCTAAACGGCAGCGGCGGCGTCAACCGAGTGCCTTTCGAAGAGCGGAACCTGTACAAGCGGCCTGCGCTTCAAAACTTCGACCTCCGGCTTGGCAAGGAGTTCCGAGTCAAGGAGCGTTACCGGCTCAACTTGATCGCCGAAGCGTTCAACCTGTTCAATCACACAAACTCGTTTGCCGTGACGACGACCAAGTACGATCTCATCACCTTCACTCCGACCGGCGGCGTTGCCACACCGGCGTTCAGACCGCGGACTGACTTCCTCATCTTGAACAGCGCGCAGTCCACTCTCTACCGCGAACGGCAGATGCAGCTCGCGTTGAGGTTCTCTTTCTAACACTCGAGATAACAAGACCCGGGCCAGTTGAATCCCGGCCCTGGTGAAAAAGCGGCGAGTCTCTTTGGGCTCGCCGCTTTTCTTTGCCCTGGGTACGCACGCTTCCAGCGTGCAGGCTTAGCGCCTGAGTCATACTGAAAAGTCAACAGCCGGCGTGCAACCTGGAGTGTGCGTTCTCACCCCGTATGGGTGAAATGTCTGTAGCACTCGACGACGACCGATTCTCACCCCGTAGGGGTGAATGTGGAGGGCCTCTTGAGTTGTTCGATCGCACACACGACCCCTCCGGGGTCGGTGCTGTCCCATGTCGTCTTCTACAAACATTGAACACCTACGGGGTTCGGGACCAAATCAATGTCGGCGCAGTGTTTGTACTCAGCAAATGTCCAGACTCAAGGCGCACGCTGGAAGCGTGCGTTGCGCACGCTGGAAGCGTGCGTATCCAGCATGCGGGCTTAGCGCCTGAGTCATACTGAAAAGTTCAACAGCCGGAGCGCACGCTGGAAGCGTGCGACCCAGGTAGATCATCTGCAAGCTTCCTCAGCCGCCGCGTTCTGTGTACCGTAGAGAGATTCTGGGAACTCAGATCCGGTTGAGAGTGTCTAAGCATGCAGCGCCGATCTGAGACCACGCATCCCCGTGCTTGGCCAGAAGAGAGGTTCCTGCTCGAAGCCGTCCGTCCTTCCAGTTGTTAGATCCGCGCCAAACGAGCGATCGGGCCGGAAACCTCCAAACAAAACCAATCCATGCGGCGAGGATGTCATGCAACGAAGATCAGTCCTATCCTTCCTGTTCTTAACGGCGGTCTGCATCGCCTGTTATTTCGCACTCGAACAATCCAGCTCGGCCAAAGGGACACGTGGCGTGACCTCTGCCCAGGCTTCGGCCACTCAGGGGGCGCTCAACATCGTCGGCCCCGAAGGCCAGGCCGCGGGCGTATGCCCGCTGAAACACACCGATGTCAAAGCCGAAATCAGCGGATTCCTTTCCCGCGTAGTCGTAACCCAGGAATTTCAAAACCCCTTCAAAGAAAAGATCGAGGCCGTCTACACATTTCCTCTGCCCCAGAACGCCGCCGTGGATGACATGACCATGCGCGTCGGCGGGCGAACGATTCACGGCCGCATAAAGCGGCGCGAGGAGGCGCGAGCGGTGTACGAAGCCGCCAGGTCGGCGGGCCACGCTGCGAGCCTGCTCGACCAGGAGCGGCCGAACATCTTCACTCAGTCGGTCGCCAACATAATGCCCGGCGAACAGATCGTGGTGACCATCAGCTACGTCGAGACTTTGAAGTACGAAAACGGGTCGTACGAGTTCGTCTTCCCAATGGTCGTTGGACCTCGCTACATTCCGGGGACGCCAACCGGCAAGCGAGGCGGCGGGAGATCTCTCGATACGGACCGCGTGCCGGACGCATCCAGGATAACGCCGCAGGTTGCCGCTAAGGGCACCCGCGCGGGACACGATATCTCGATCGAGGTTGCTGTCGATGCGGGCGTTCCAATCGATGGGCTGAAGACCGTCCTCCACGATGTCGACTTGGAACGGCCGACGGCACACAGCGCGGTGATTTCCCTGAGAGACAAGGCCGTGATTCCCAACAAGGATTTCATTCTCAAGTACGATGTGGCCGGCGGCCGTATCGAGGACGCTCTGCTGACCCATCGCTCGGATCAGGGAGGCTTCTTCACATTCATTCTTCAGCCGCCGGAGCGAGTCACCGTCGAAGATGTGACTCCAAAGGAACTGGTATTTGTCCTCGACACGTCAGGGTCGATGTCCGGGTTCCCGATCGAAAAGGCCAAAGAGACGATGAAGCTCGCGCTTGACGGACTCTACCCGCAGGACACTTTCAACCTGATCACCTTCTCGGGAGACACTCATATTCTGTTTGACCAGCCGGTCCCGGCGACGAAGGAGAATCTGCGGAAAGCCCAGGCCTTTCTCGAGTCACGCTCCGGGGGAGGCGGCACCGAAATGATGAAGGCCATTCGCGCGGCCCTCGACCCATCCGATGCGCAGAACCACATGCGCATTGTCTGCTTCATGACCGACGGCTACGTCGGCAATGACATGGAGATCATTTCGGAAGTTCAGAAGCATCCAAACGCGCGGGTCTTCTCATTCGGCATTGGAGGTTCAGTCAATCGCTTCCTTCTCGACAAAATGGCAGAAGAGGGCCGCGGCGAGGTCGAGTACGTCACGCTCAACGACGACGGTTCGGCCGCGGCAAAGAGATTTCACGAGCGAGTTCGCAATCCGTTGCTGACCGACATCGCCGTAGACTGGTCAGGCTTGCCGGTGGCGGATATCTATCCCAAACGAATACCCGATCTGTTCAGTACGAAGCCGGTCATTCTGTCCGGGCGCTACACCGAAGGCGGCCGCGGAGTGATCCGACTCCAGGGAAAGATGTCGGGCCGCGACTTCACTCGAGAGATTGCCGTAGAACTGCCTGAAGCAGAGCCGCGGCGCAATGTCCTGCCGACTCTTTGGGCGCGGGCGCGGATCGATGACCTGATGAGTCAGGACTACAACGGCATTCAATCGGGCAATGCGCGACCCGAGGTGAGCGAGGCCATAACGAACCTGGGACTGGAGTTCCGGCTAATGACCCAATTCACGTCGTTCGTCGCGGTCGAAGAGATGACCGTAACGGATGGCGGCGAGCCTCGGCGGATTGAGGTGCCGGTCGATATGCCTGAAGGTGTGAGCCACGAGGGAATATTTGGCGGCGACGAGGTACAGACCAGGTCTGCGACACTGAGCCCCGCCAGGCTCAGGCAGCTCGGTTCAGGCAGAGGAAGCGGCAAAGGCAAAGGGAGTGGAATAGGCACTGGAAGTGGATACGGTGTTGGATCGGGGTCGGGCAGCGGTGCCGGTCCCGGATCTGCTTCCGGGGTGGCCGGAGGAGTATCGGGAGGAGTGGCCGGAGGAGTACCGGGCGGGGTCGTAGGAGGACAACCGAGCTCAACTCCTCCCTCGGCCGGTAAGCCGACAGATGTAACCTTACGCGTAGAAGAGTTGAAACGCACCCTGGGCGAACGGCTCTCACCGGAAGATCTGAAGCGCCGCGAGATTCTTTCGAAGCTGCACCCTTCGCTTGCGGCCGTAGTCGAGCGGTTGACGAAGAAGGTCGCCCCTGGCCCACAGGAAGCCAAATTCGTTCGCAACGGCAAGGCCGAGGTTCAGGTCTGGCTCAATGACACTTCAAAGGAGACCATCGGGCTGCTGAAGAAACTCGGATTTGAGATCATCCTGGAGCCGAAGACCACAAAGATGGTCATTGGCCGGCTCCCGATCGAGAAGCTCGAAGCGCTGGCTATTCTGAAAGCGGTTCGCTACGTCGCTCCGATGACGACGAGCAATTGAAGACTGCGTACGCTTGCCTTGTAGCGGCGATACGTTCGCAAACGATTTGTTTCGCTCCTCCTCCTCCTCCTCGTTCGTTCGGAACGATTTCAAAGGCAAGCTCACGCGAGCTTGCCTTTCTTTTCTGCGCCCCCCCATAATTCGACGTTATGCCCGACACCGTAAGAGTTCGCTTTGCACCTTCGCCCACCGGCTATCTCCACCTGGGCGGTGCCCGCACTGCGCTGTTCAACTGGCTCTTCGCCCGCCAGCACGGCGGCGTTTTCATTCTCCGCATCGAAGACACCGATATGCAGCGCTCCTCCCAGGCGATGGTCCAGGGGATACTTGAAGGCTTGCACTGGCTCGGGCTCGATCCCGACGAAGGTCCCTTTCTACAGTCCTCTTTTGTCGAACAACATCGCGCCGCCGCCCTCAGGCTGGTGAAAGAGGGCAAGGCCTATTACGACTTTACTCCCAGGGAGCAGACCGACGACAAGACGATAAAGGAAAGGATCGTGGACCGTGCTCGCGCCCAGGAGCTGGCCGGCCACGAGAGCAATCCATATCGCGACCTGCCATTAGACGAGGCTTTGCGCCGGGTCGAAAGTGGGGAACCGGCCGCCATCAGGCTCAAGGTGGGCGCTCGAGGCGTCTCGCGCTTTGATGATCTTGTCTACGGTCCGCAGGAACGAGACTACTCCGAGATCGAGGACCTGGTGCTGATCCGCACGGACGGGCATCCACTCTATAACCTCGGCGTAGTAGTGGACGACATCGAGATGCAAATAACTCACGTCATCCGCGGGCAAGACCACCTGACCAACACTCACAAGCAGGTGTTGCTCTACGAAGCGCTGGGGGAGCCAGTCCCACAGTTCGCTCACCTGCCGCTGATAATGGCGCCGGGCCGGGAGAAGCTCTCAAAGCGAAAGCATGGCGAAGTGGTATCGGTCACCACCTACCGGGACCGCGGCTTCGTGCCCGACGCGCTGGTGAATTTTCTTGCGCTACTCGGTTGGTCCCCCGGTGCGGACCAGGAAATAATGTCGCGCCAGGAGCTGATTGAAAAGTTCTCACTTGAAGCCGTGAACAAATCATCGGCGGTCTTCAATTTCAGTGAGACCGACTCTCGCGAGTGGACCGACCCAATGGCGCTATGTATGAATGGCGAGTACCTGACGGCGCTGCCGATCGACGAGCTTGTCCCGCTGGTTGCCGTGCAGTTGAAAACGGCCGGGCTCTGGCGCAATGACTACGAAACAGACAAACGTGAGTGGCTGGCGCAAACGGTCGATCTGCTGAGGGCGCGGTATCGGACCACGGTCGACTTCGCACAGCTGGGCCAGCCTTATTTTTCGGAAGACTTTGAGTACGAGCCGGCAGCGTTGAAGAAGAATCTGAAAGGCGAACAGCTGAAGGATCTGTTGCCGGAACTGGCAGACCGCCTGTATGCAGTCGAGCAGTTCACTCACGACAACGCAGAAGCAGCTCTGAGAGCTTATTCTGAGGAGAAGGGAGTGAAAGCCGGGCTGCTGATCAACGCAGCTCGGACGGCGTTGACCGGGCAGACGGTAGGGCCCGGTATGTTCGACATAATGGTGACGCTGGGCCGCGAGCGAACAGTCGAGCGACTGCGCCGCGCAGTTGGGGTGGTTGGCAAGTGATTGACAGCTCCAGTATGCGGCCTCTCATTAACACCCTCTTCAGAGGGGTGACTTGTGGAGCGGGGACTCCTGAACTGTTTCAACAGTTTCGCTACATCTCGAGGGCGACAAAACCGTTAAAACGGTTGCGATCCACGCCTTAGCCGCAACACCCAACTGAAGTTGGGTGTTA
>DASYSA010000458.1:0-4278 GCA_036003885.1 Blastocatellia bacterium
ACGCGGGGGTTGCGCAGCACTGCACAGGCGACGACTCTATTTGGGTCACGCACCAGTATAACGCGCGCTTCACGGGTGCCTTTGATAGCCAACATCACCCGATCCTTTATGCTCATCATCGCGACTTGCTGAAAGACCGGCAGGCGATCGGGCGAGACCTCGATCCCTTCGATGCCTTCCGCAGCGGCCTCTTCCACGAGTTTCTGTATGTCCAGCCGTTCTTCACTTGATGGGTGGGAAACATCGAACGGACCGAACTCGGCTTCATACTCGGTTACCAACGAGTCGTCTATTCCCTCTTCAATCAGGCCCAGCCGCAGCAGGTCTTCGATGCCCGAGATTAGAACCGTGGACTGCTCGGCTTCCTCTTTGGCTCGGGCTTCCGCTTCGCCCTGGTCGCGTACCCGTTGCTCGCCGGCGATCATCTGAGCGCCGAATTGCTTCTCGAAGAATTCTTCCCGAACCTCCCGCGCCCGGCGTTCGGCCTCAGGGGTGCGCACCGGGTTCTCAAGGATCGCATCGATTATCTGCGGTGCGCGAATCAGGCTCTGCTGTTTCAGCGATATCGCCTCGAGGATGGCCGGGTCATTGCTGCGCGAGGCGAGCTGTGCAAGCGCCAGATCAGGAGTCGATCGATTGAAGATGATCGCTTCAAGCAACTCGCGAGAGGAGCGAGACCACACACAAAGGAAGCCCAGCACATCAACTGAAGCATTAGGATCTCCCGCGATCTCAGTGAACGATTGCGGATCCAGAGCCTCCATAGTCGCGGCCGTAGCTGCCCTGATGTCTTCGTTCTCGTCAATGACAAGCGTGACCAGCAGATCGAGCAACTCCTCGTTCGAAAGCGGCAGCATGCCTCGCGCGGCAGCCATCTTGGCCGCGCGCGGAGCCGTGCCGTCCTTAATCGACTTGAGTATGCTGTTTGCGATGTCGTCTCTCTCCCACTTGATCGGAAGTGACGTTCACTGCGGGGCGGCCCCAGGCAATGCAGATGCGGACCCCAAGAGTACTACATGTCAGGATTAGATTCAACGGAATAGGATCCTAGATCCTAGATCCTAACCCGTGCTATTCTCCCCACGCCTGGGCCTTAAGTTGTTCCCTTGGGAGGTGCCACCGGTGATCGTTCCGCTCAATGAGTATGACTTTCTAAAGCGCGCTCTTGTCGCCTACGCCGCGGAAGAAGCGGTGGTCTGCGGCAACGTTCGTTTCACCTATCGCGAGTTTGGCCGGCGCGTCGACGCCTGGGCATGCGCTGTGCGAAGTCTCGGAATCGAAAAGGGCGACCGTGTGGCGATTCTGTCGCAAAACTGCCATCGCGTCCTCGAAGCATTCTTCGGCACGCCGCTCCTGGGCTCTATCCTTATGCCGCTCAACTTCAGACTCTTGCCCGACGACTTCGAATACATTCTCAATCACGGCGGAGCGAAGGTGCTGATTGTTGAAGAAGGTCTTACTCATCTGGTCGATGGTATCCGCGACCGGCTCGAGACGATCAAACACTACGTCTTCGCGGCTAGTGAAGGCGCAGCCCGGATGGATCCGCCTGAGGGCTGGCGCGACTACGAGACCCTGCTCTGCAAATACTCAGGTCACGTGCCTCCCCGTGCCGAAATCGACGAAAACGAGGCGTCCGCGCTCCTCTACACTTCGGGCACAACAGGCCGTCCCAAGGGTGTGATGCTGACCCATCGCAACCTCTACCTGAACGCCATGAACTCAATATGCGAGTTCGGCATCCACGAGCGCGACGTCTATCTGCACACGCTGGCCCAGTTTCACTGCAACGGATGGGGAGTGCCATATGCAGTGACGGGGATGGGTGGGACTCACGTTATGATAAAGAAGTTTGAGCCGGCGCCCTTTTTCGACCTGGTCGCGCGCGAACGAGTGACCTTCGCCTGCATGCCGCCGACGATGATCAATATGGCGTTGAACCATCCAATTGATTCGGAGTCCCTGGCCAGACTGCCTCGTGGGATGAAGGTTGGCACGGCAGGCTCCGCGCCGCCACTTGCAACCATTCAGGGCGCGCAGGAGAGGTTTGGATGGCGTGTGATCCAGATATACGGCCTGACCGAAACCTCACCCTTCCTGACTGTGTCCAAAGTGAACCCCCACATGGATGACTGGCCCATCGAGCAGAAACTTCGTGTCCAGGCGAAGACGGGATACCCGATGATCGGCGTCGACATTCGGGTGCTCAATGAGCAGGGCGTAGACGTAGCGCCCGACGGCGGCGAAGTCGGGGAGGTGGTCACTCGCGCCAACGTGGTGATGGCGGGCTACTGGCGCCAACCCGAGGCGACTGATGCGGTGATCGTCGACGGCTGGTTTCATACCGGGGATATGGCGTTACTGGACAGCGAGGGCTTTATCGAAGTGGTCGATCGAAAGAAAGACCTGATCATATCGGGCGGCGAGAACATCTCGTCGATTGAGGTGGAGGGACTTCTCTACAAACACCCTGCAGTGTTGGAGGCAGCCGTAATCGCGGCGCCGGACGAGCGCTGGGGCGAGGTGCCCTGTGCGGTGGTGGTGCTGAAAGACGGAGCTGAGGCGAGTGAGGCCGAACTGGTCGGCTTTTGCCGCGAGCACCTTGCGCACTTCAAGTGCCCCAAGCGCATCGACTTTATCGAAGGGCTTCCGCGCACCGCGACCGGAAAGATTCAGAAGAATCTCCTGCGGGAGCGATTCTGGAAGGACCAAAGCAAGAGAGTGGGTTGAAGAAAGGTCCGCTGGGTACGCAGGCTTCCAGCCTGCTTGCGTGCGAGTTGAGTCCTGTGTGGTGTTGCGCAGGCTGGAAGCCTGCGTACCCAGTTCAGAACCTGACTACGAGTCCGGCCGAGACCATGTAGTTGTGCTGCCAACTCTTGAGCTGGGTCACGTTCAAGCTGGGCGTGCCGCTGTAGAAATCGCGCACCTCGCCTCTAAGGCTCAAGTGCGGAAACACTTTCACATCGACTCCGCCCCCGAAGTCATAAGCCCCACGTATTTTGGTGCGATCCGCAATATTGGGCAGTCCGTCGGTCTGAGTGTCACTTGCGGTGAGCCGCGCCACGCCCACTCCGGCAAATGCGTAGGGCGACCATTTGAGACCAGGCAACAGCTTGAGCTTGATTCCCGGTGTAAAGAACAGCGAGGAATAACTGCTGGGCAGCGCCACGTTGGAAGCGTTCAAGTCCCTTGTCGGAGTCACTACCAGAGGGAACTCGAAGTAGAGCAGAGCGGCCTTACCATCAAAGAACCGCGACGAATAATTGAGTTGATAGGTCAGCCCGGCCCCGGTTCGGATGAAGCCCGGCCTGGGAAGCACGAACCCGTGCTCTCCAGTCTTGAGCCCGCCAGCAAGAAAGGCGCCTTCGTGCTTCTGAGCCGAGGCCGCCTGAGAACCGCTTAACAACAGAAATACCGCAAGTGCAAGTCTGGCTTTCATCATTCTCCCCATAGAGTTCAAACTGTTCGCTTCCTGGCAAAGGCTATTGGTCACCTAAGCCGACGTGAAGAAGTCAATGAGCGTGCTGTTCACCAGGTCAGGCTTCTCCGTGAAGAAGACGTGACCGGTCTCTTCGAATTCGATGAGTCGCGCTGCTGGTATGTGCTCCGAAAGCAGTCTCGAGTTGCCCGGGTCGATAAGGGCGTCTTCAGTCCCGGTCATCACTAATGTCGGCTGAGTGATCTGATGCAAGCGATCGAACGTGTCGTGCTGCATTACCGCTCCCAGCTGCAGCAGATAAGACACCTTGGGCTGATTATTGTTCTCCATCACCCGCAGCGCGGCTTCGACCAGCAGGGGTTGCTCGTCGACTGTCTTCCTCGCGAACAAGATCGGAATTGAGTACCTCAGCGCTTCCGGTCTCGGCATATCGCGCGACTCGTTGAATATTTTGACGGCCCAGTCAGGCGAGCGAATGGCAGTGCGAGGACCCGCATGCGTGCACCCCAGAACAAGCTTCCGCACCTTGTGCGGATGCCGAATTGCCAACTCCTGAGCGACCATGCCCCCGAGCGATACTCCGAAGACGTGCGCGGACTCAATCTCGAGCGCCTCGAGCAGCGCGGCAGTGTCGTCAGCCATATTGGCGATAGCGAACGGCTGTTGTGGCTGATCGGTGCGGCCAACGCATCGGTTATCGAATGCGACGACTTGAAAGTGTGGGGCGAGGCCGCGGATCTGTTCGCGAAATCCTTCACATGTGCTGCCGAGCCCTCGGATCAGCAGCAACGGCTCTCCCGCGCCTTCAAGTTCGTAGTAGATGTTGAGATCGTTGGCTT
>DASYSA010000459.1:0-13062 GCA_036003885.1 Blastocatellia bacterium
CCGGAAACTCTTTGTCAATGACATCTCGCACCTGATGTCGGATGTCAACGGTGGTAAGAATTACGGGAGGATGTGCCTCAGGCCAAAGGCGGACTTGTACGTGGATGTCTTCGTGTAGCTCACTGATCTCCTCGCCGCTGAAAGGGTCATCCGCCGAATCGGCGAATCGTTCTTCAAGATCGGGATGGAGCAGCAACACATACATCGTTGATTCATTCCCGAACACACCGTCCGCGATCTCTCGGTCCAGAGCCCGCTTTTCAGAGTATTTATTCGAGATATGACGCTTCAGGGACATGCGTGCGGTTTCCGCAAGGCCCTTAATGCTCAAAGCGTCAATTCTCGAGTCCAGAGAGGACGGGCAAAAGTTTGCTGTGTTTGGATGAAAGACGATGTGGCTGCGGTAGTCTGCGTAGCCGATTCCGTTGATCGTCGTCAGGCAATCGAGTAGGCCGCGCAGGTCTAGTATCGAAATCGATTCATGAGCGATAGCGCGGAGCACGGCGGTCAACGTGAGAAGATCGAAGCGCCTTTTGGCTTCCCGCACCAGTACGGGAAACCGCTCGCCCAATGCGTTCAGGCGTGCATCGACGTACCGCGCGGTGATCAGCAAACCGGCATGATGCCGAAGCTCGTTAAGAATGACGGTCTCTAATTGCTCGGCTTCGCTCGAAACGACCTCTCCGCGATCGCTCGGCGCCGTGACTTGCTCCCGCCGCGGGATAGCGGTCGGGGCAAGGCGTAGCGCGTTGATCGAGATGTGCAATTCGTCATCATTTCCTCCAGCGCATTCTTCAAGGGACTGAAAGACGATCGAACCAGCGTCAATGCCGAGTTCAGACACAAGTTTTGACGAGATCATATGAGACAACGCGTTAAGGGATGAGGGACTCGCCGCCGTCTCGAGGTTTGGAGGAATGGAAACCGTGACTTGCAACGGGTCGCCCATTGCCGCCAGTTCTTCGAAGCAGACCTCCAGTGGCCGCGACTCGGTTTCCTTCAAAGAGTGTGTCTGGAGCCAGGTTTTGGCATGATTCCATGAAACTCCCCATCGCGTTGTTTCGACCAGGAGAGAATGAACCTCCGAAAGCAGCTCGCCGCCCTCGCACTGCTGGCTATCACTCGAAAGCGTGATCTTGCCCATCGCCTCGGCCTGCGGAGATGAAACCAACAACTCACGGTTATGGCAGATTACTCGTTCAATCCGGCGGCGCAGTGAAACAACATCGCCCGAGCTGTCTTCGTGCCAGGCGAACTGTTGCCTGCAGACCTGATCATCGATCAGCACTTCGCATTGACTGAAGTCGTTCCGCGGCTCGCCTGCAGGAAAAGTCAGCGACAACGAGGCGGTCGCCGTAATGGCAAGCCCGTCCATCAAGTCATCGGCATAACGCGTCACGAGCTGGACGAGGAGGGCTGCGTCCTGCGGCTTCTCCGATACCACGTGGGCCAACTCGCCGTAGAATTCGACCACAAACTGCACCGTTCGCGGTCCCGCTTCAACCGCTTCCATATTGTGTTTCACCTGCTTCCCACTCGATGGTGGCAATAAACTTCTCGGGCTGTGCCTGGGCCGGCAATAGCTCCGCCCGCGACAGCACCCAGAGATAAGGAAACTCCAGTTCGACCAGTTTTCGGACGTAGGGGCGAATTGCAGCGTTCTCCACGACCATCGCCGCCCAGGTCGTAATCCCCGATACGTCCTGGCGCACCGCGGCAAGGGCGTCCTGGCAAACGGCTGGTTCCATGGCCAGGACCGGTTGGCTGCCACGGTTTTCGATACATTCGGCGATCATCTGTTCATACGCCGAGTTGACCGATATGTATGAGTGATACGCGGCATTGGCCGGCAGGACCGCGCGAACGAGTTCGAGTGACCGAAGCTTTTCGCCGATCTCAACCAGCGGAATCCCCGTCTCTCGCAGGCAGCGGAATTCCACCAAAATTGTTGCCAGCGGGGCGATTGTTACCTGTTCTGCCAAAAAAGCCCGCATGACCATAACCAGATCTGTGAGGAATGAGCCGTCGGCACAGACTTCCTCTACCGCCTCCGGCAGCCGGGCGGCCAGGGTGCGCACGAATTCCTGATGTCCGATCACTTCCGGTAGATTCCGAGTTATTACTATTTCCAGATGGCGGAGCGGATACTCCAGACTGTCCCACAAAAAGAGGCCTGCCTCCTCCTCCTTCGCCCAATCGTCACGGTTGATCCAATATGCGGCGACCCCGTTGATCGGGTTTATTGTCTCGCGTGCTTTGATGTTCAGGCGTTCGAGCTCGGTGACCGGGCCGGTAAACAGCCGTTCCTCCAGTGATACTGTTCCGGCCACCAACGGAATGCCGCTCAAAGCTATTATGTAACGGCCAGGCGCTGAACCGTCGGCCAGCGGCCGTATGCAGATGTCCGGGATGATGACGCCATAACTCTTCCAGATTCGTTCCTCCATCTCATCCAGGAGCCTTCGTAGCTGTGATGACAATCCACCAGCCTCATCTCCTGTTGCGTAGTTTAGAAGGTCAGCGGGCCACTCGAGAATGATCGGCGGCGCGAAAGGTTCCGGGACCGCCGAGAAATAGTCACGCGCTCCACGGTCGCACCACCGGCGATTGGCGCGTAGCTCCTCGAGTCGAGCGGCGTAACGTTGCTCGTCAGGTTTGAGATCTCTCGCCCGCTCAAGCGCCGCGATGGCCCGGTCCAGATTCTGGGCCCGGTTACCATTGCCCTGAGAGTTCAAGGCCAGGGCCAGGTTCGAGTGAAACACGTCGTAGCTGGGATCTGTTGTGGCCGCAGCCTCATAACACGCGGCGGCCTTCACAAAATTGCCCGCGCCATAGCGGGCATTGCCTTCGGTGTTGTAGATAAGCGCGATGTCGCTTTGACGAGGCTTGCCGCCGGCCTCCACTTCCAATTCCGATACGCGCACCATCTCCTCGCGCGCGAAGTCCCATTGCTTCAACTCCAGGAAAGAGTTCGAAAGATTGCCGTGCAGGACCGGGTCGGTTGGGCGTGCGGCGATCGCGGCCTGAAAGAAAGGCACCGCCGCTTCGTAGTCTCCCAAGTAGTAATGCAGGACGCCGATGTGGTTTCGGTAGTCGGCCTCATACGATGCGCCTTTGATTTCCCGAATCTCTTTGTAGATTCTCAACGCAGATGCGACATCGTCGCGCGTTTTATAAAGCGTCTGGGCTAGATTGTGCAAGGATGTCCAGCTGTTCTCCGGCTGGCATCGCAGCGAGCCCAAAAACTCTGCTTCGGCTTTCACAAGATCACCAAGTTTGCAGTGCATCTCGCCGAACTTGAGGCGGAGAATACCTTCCCACTGCGGAAGCTTTTGGAGTGTCTGCTCGAAGTAGTCCAGGGCTTTGCGCCACTCTTCCTGTTGCTCCCAACTCAACCCCATCCCCCAAAACGCGTCAGCGGCGTCGGGAACCGCGTCGATGGCCTTCTGAAAGAACTCGCGCGCGCGATCCAAGTCGAGACTATTCGGCTTTAGGTACAGATGTCCTAGTACGACGTAGGCGTACATACCCGTCGGATCCAAATCAATCGCTCGCTGATACCATTCGAGCGCCAACTCGGTCCTATCGTAATCGCGATGGACGCTCCCGACCACTATGGTAGTGCAGTAGACATCGTCCGGATCAACAGCCAAAGCGGACTGCGCGAGGCGATTTATTCGTTCCTGACGCAATTCAAACGAGCCGGGACGACTCAGCACCCGCAAGAGATGCAGATAGCCGCTAGTCTCCCAGGAGCGAATCGCGACTGACTTCTCAAGCCACTCCTCAGCTCCAATCAAGTCGTCCTGACGCTGCTTGAGATCACCCATTAACATGAAACCGCGTGAGCGCAACGGCCAGTTCTCAATTCCCAGGCTGAACTGCTTGCTGGCCTTATCGTAATCCGCCCTGTCAAGCCAGTATTCGCCCCTGCCGCAGATCACGTCATCTTCGCTCGGCGCCAGACCTTCGGCGCTCTCCAGTAGCGCTGCGGCGGCCTCCCGTCGATTGAAAATATACAGCTCGATCTGCGCCGCATAGACTCTCAATTGCGCCTGCTGTGATGGATTGCCTGACCCCAATCCGATGAAATCCAGAAGCAGCCCGTAGAAGGCTTGATAGCGCTGTTGCAGCGGTAGCGTCACGACCTGCCGAGTCTTCTCGACAAGCGAGACGGCTGATTCAGGGAAAGGAAATGGTTGGTTGCTGAGGCTCCAACAGAACTTCAGACGCCACTTCACAAGGGCAGCTACCAGGACTTGCAGCCACTCGGCCCATCCTTCTGCCAGGTCGCGGTCGAAGGCGGTATGGAGCCGCGCGATCTCGCTGGCGATCAGCCGGCTGACAAAGGCGTCTCTCATATTCACCAGGAGCGGGCCAAGTTTCAACGGCTCCGCTCTGCCGATCTCACTCTCCAGCGATTCCCAAACCTCGAGCGGGCTGCTGTCGCTCAGCATGAGCAGGCGGACCGATTCGAGTGCTTCGACGACTCGGCGCATATCCGCTTGTTCCAGCGCCGCACTACGGTAGCTGTCGGCCAGCATCTCCGTGACTTCCTGGGCTGTGTATGGTTGGCGCATCATCTATTAAGGTATTAAGGTTCTAGAACCGTTGGCCGTAAGTTCACCGAGCGGTTCACTGTGGACGTGGGGGCCGGCGATTGGAGGCCAACCCTTGCATCTGCCGGTGCTACCGAGGGTGCAGAACCTGCGCCCACTTCGGCGACCGCACCCTGACTGTCAAGTCGGTGACCACAACTCTTGCATTCTCCTTTGGCGAGCGATATTAGCGCTTTGCACTTCCCGCATGCGCCTATTCTGCAGCCACAATTGGGACAAAATGACTTGGCTGGGTCCACTGCATCACTGCATTGGGGACAACAGTCGTGCGGTTTGGCTTCGACGATGATGGCGTTCTTTGTTTGAAGATAGAGAACCGGTGTGCCAAAGCGGCGGTCGTTCCAGCCGAGGGCATCGTCGCGGTGCTCCGGGTTTGTCGCCAGCACGCGGCGTCCTTCGGCGACCGCTTCGTCGATTGGGATGCCGGCGCTAATGAGGCTGTAAAACTTGCTGGAGAACCGCAGCGCTTCGCCGTTCTGAATCTCGAATTGCATCGCCACAACCGCCGAGATGCCCGAATCAATTAGTTCCAAAGCGGCATTGCTCATGCTACCGGCGCGCGACTTTGCCCCTTCGCACGATTCGAGAAACACGAGCTGGGGTTTTGGCGCCACAAACAGCGCCCCAACGGTCTTCGGCCCAATCCATTTGGATTCCTTCTGTTCGGAGAATAAGTCGTGGTGCTCCTTTATCTCCTGCGCGGTCATCATGACATAGATCCCGCCATCCTTGCCGTGTCCAACGAAATGGAAGATATGAGGTTTGTGGAGCTTGATTGCTTCCTGTAACTCATCGAAGGTCGGATTCATCACATCCTCGATCCGAATGTTCTCAGCCGACTTAATGTGAGTTTTGATCTTTGCAATGACTTCGTTGCCGTCGATCGGGTCACCATCAATGGTTGGGAGGTCAGACGGCTGGCAGTAGGCCAACAGTATGCACAGCTTCTCATCGCGCCCGACCTTCTGGAGAGTGTCGCTCCCCGGCGTCCGTGGCGGCACAAACCGTGTAAGAATCAACTCGGTGTGTTCGCAGGCCAGGAAAACCCCCTCATCCTGACTCCCTCTCTTGGGCATGAAGAGGAATTCCCAGGGATAGGAGACTAAATCTGTCTTCGCGCGTGGATGAAACTTCAACACAAGGCGGAAACGCGACCACTTCCGGAAGTCGGCGTTCTGTTCACGGTCCCTGAAGACATCGTAATAACTGCGCTCGAGTTCCTTTCTTATCTCGCTGTGAAAGAGCAGATTGAATAAGTAGTGACCGAGCAGCCGCAGATCTTCATTTTGAAAACTGGAATTACCTACCCAATAGCTCAGGCGTTTGATCGTCAACTCGGTAAGGGGATCATTCTCGAGGTCCGCAGTCGTGCTTCGCCCCAGGCTGTCGGTAAAGACGAGGTCTCCTAGCTTTTTGTCTCTTCCAATCGCTTCATCGGGAAGGATGTCGAGTGTACATTCGAACACTTCACTGCTCATATAGCTCCTGGGGCCATCCACCTGCCTTTTCAAAGGTCAAGAATCGAGCCTGCCCGGTCGCGAATCTGGTCGAGGCGGGTTCGTTTCCTCGTGTCGCCCGCCGCGCGGGAACCACGGCGCACTGCACGTTCGTGAAGTGCGAGCATGCGATCGGTCAGCTCTTTCTCCAGCAGGTCCGCATGATCTTCGGTCAAATCAGGACTTTGCAGCATCTTCAGAACCATGGCACTCAGGATTGCTTTGGCTCTCGCCTTACCCTTCTCATTCGGCTCGTTCGCCTCGCGTTCAACTTCAGCCCACTGGTCATAAAACGGAAGACTGGTGTAATCGCTGCGTGGGATGGTTTGTATTAAGCTGTAGAGTACATAGCTTGCCTGTCGAAAGGAGACGGCGCTGTCTATATCCTTGCCGGCAACCAGCCGCCGGTTCCGCACGAACAGCTGACCCGGATCAACCTTGCGCTCATCCTCGTCCACCAGCACGAAATAGCCGGGCCTCACCTCGTCGCTCCCATCGGGATCGAATTCATGGCGAACGCTGACCAGCGATTGCGTGTCGCCCGCTCCGGCAAGCGTCTGAATCCCCTCGAGGACCACACCGGCCACTTTCAAGGAGGCGCTCAAAGCGGTCGTGAAGTCCAGCACCTGGGCGGTAGACTCCAGCATGTGGAAGAACTTGCGAACGTAGTCCTCGCGCTTGACCTGGCAAAGGGTTACCGAGACCGTCAGCCGACCGCCCCGGTAAGGGTGCAATCCGGCCACCCTCGTATCCTGGAGGACCAGGTTTGCAGGCGGCTTCACGCCGTAGTCTTTGATCAGCGAAGGTCCCACCAGGAAGGGGGTCGCAATCCTTTTGTCTTTCCCTCGGTAATCGAATTCGGAGACAAAAAACACCATCGGGTCATACGTGGTGGCCCACTGCCGGGTCGTGTGAAGGTACAGTTCGTTGACCCGCATCTGAAAATAGTGCTTCTCGCGCTCAAAACTTACGCCCGGCGGCTCGTTATCGTTTCGGATCTGGTCGGTCGGGATTCTGGCGGTGAAACGCAATTCGGCCTCTCCCTGTCGCACCGCGTCCCACACCTTTCCGAAAAGTTCCATGATATTCGGCATGCTGCTTTCCTCTCAGTCAGTGGCGCAAGAGTCAAACTCCTCGTCTGGCGAGGAGAACTCCCAGAACGATACGTGACCCGACAGCATTGCTAGATAAGAAAGTGCTATGAAAACGTTCGGACAGTATCTCTTCGTTACGAAGAATAATCTATATCACGAGAAGCCTGATTTCAAAAACTGGTTATAGGCTACACCATGGTGAATTTCGGCCCGATGCCCGCTACCTTCAGCGCAATCGTAGGCCAGCGCACGACACACACTGGTCACTCTACGGAACGCTCAGAAGTCCATAGCCGCTTTTGGATCCATTACCGATTGAGATCGCTGATTAAGACTATGTCGTGCTGCCAGCCGCCCCGAGTGACGGCCAGGAAATGGCCATCAACGGAATAGCCGAAATCAGATAGCTCGTCTTCATCAAAGCTCGCAGTCTCTTCAGGTGGGCCGCCGCTCAAAGATTGTCTGAAAATGACGGCCGGCCCGCCCAGCATAGCCGCGTAAAGTAAAGCCTTGCCGTCCGGCGTCCACTTGATGCGGGTCCCTGTAAAGAAAGCCCCGGGAAATTCAATTCTTTTCAAAGGCTGTCCGCCTTCAACCGACAGGATCAAGATTTCGCATTTTGATTCATTTCTTCCCAGGCAAGCAATCATTTTCCCGTCAGGCGATACTGTAGGCCAGGATGCAATATACCCTGTAAGCCGCTGCGGTTCGCCGCCGTCAATTGAGACTTTCCACAAATGCCAATCGTCAGTCGTATTGTAAATAACCCACTTCCCATCACGAGAAATTGCAGGATGATCTTTGGCCGCACCGTTAGTGAGCTGGATTTGATTGCTGCCGTCCAGGTTCATTCGCCAGACTTGAATCGCGCCCGTGCGATTCGATGTGAATACAATGTAGCGGTTGTCGAAAGTGACTTCAGGTGTGCAATTGACCGCAGCGTTAACCGTTAGTTGCCTCTGTTCCGTACCGTCGGGCTGCATAATCCAAAGGTCACGATTACCGCTGGCTGTTGACGAATAGACGAGTCGTCCGTTCGGCGTCCAGCAAAATTTATCTATCGCCTGTGTGATCTTTTTGAGACTCTTAGGTTCGCGACTTGAACCTAGCCAAAGGTCGGAGATGCGAGTCGCCTGCGATGCTACGGCCTTGTCTGCCATCGAGGCTACACTGAGGTCCAGGTACGGAGACAATTCTTCGGTGATCCGGCTAATCTCCATGCCTGGATACGAGACTCGCCAGAGCTGATTGTTGTCGCCAAGATTCTTTCTCGCAGACATTATCAATACGCTCTGGTGCGGCAACCAGGCCATCTTCGCAATGCGAAAGAATCTATCGGACGACAATTCTTTTTTCGTTCCATCGGCGACGCTGACTTCAACGATACTCACGTCTTGACCGCCGCCCTCTGAATATCCGTATGCGCACATGATTGATCCGCCGTCCTGCGACCACAACGGAGCGTCCAGCTTGTCCGGATAGGTTCCTACCAACAAAGTGCGTTCAGCCGGGCCGTCAGAGTCCGCAACGATCAAAGAATATTCTGGCTGTCCGTTACGATTTATGGCCTGACGAACAAAGGCAATTTGACTATCGTCCGCGGAAATGGAGAAGTTGCCTTCC
Organism: Blastocatellia bacterium; assembly: GCA_036003885.1. Taxonomy (GTDB): domain Bacteria; phylum Acidobacteriota; class Blastocatellia; order UBA7656; family UBA7656; genus DASYSA01. The sequence continues at coordinate 8,833 of DASYSA010000459.1, forward strand.
AGCTTATCAATTATTTTTGTCGGCACGCCGCCGAACAATGAAACACGAACGCGATACAGTGCGGTTGGGTCGCCCCTGACGAAATAGAGATATTCACCGCTGTTGGCGAATCCCAATCCGGAAATACGATCGGTCGCCGGGACGATTTCGACGTTTGTGTTCGTGGCGAGCTGTCTGAGCCATATGCTCGACTTCTTCTCGAGTTGGCGTGTATAGGCAATGTGTTTACCGTCGGGCGAGATTGCTACATGCCTGCTCTGGCCGGTTACTGTCAGCCTTTCGAGTTTGAGCGGCGACGCCGCCGGAGACTTACCGTCAGCTCGTTTACCCTCACTTAAGCTCCTGTTCGATCCATTTGAGAATTTCCAAAGGACCAGCCCCAGGCCGGCCAGGACTATCAGCGCTGCGGCTGTGAGGGCAATAACTCCCCTTCTAACACCTCTTGAAGCTGTGACAGCGGCGGTTACCACGCCGATATTCTCTTCAGGCGGAGAGAATCGATTAATGCCTGCGGTATCAATGACTGGTCCGGACTCCTGGGCTTCTATCTGGCGGATGAGTTCATTGACGGTATCTGGTGACAGGGCATCGGAGGTTTCAAAAGTGGGGGACCTTTGGCCGTCCGCCTGGCTATCCTCGCTCAAGACAGCTTCTACATCTGCGATGAAGCGATAACCGCGGCGCGCTACTGTTCCGATGTAACGGGGATCGCGAGCGTCGTCACTGAGAGACTTTCTCAGTTGTTGAATATTGACAGTTAAGTTTCCTTCTTCAACGAAAGAGTCGGGCCATAGCCGCCTCATCAACTCTTCCTTTTCGACAATCTTTCCGCTGTTCTCGATCAGAATCAGGAGGGTGTCAAAGACCTTCGGGGTGAGAGCTACGAGCTTGCCTCCGCGCAACAGGACTCGCTGATCAGTATCAAGAGTGAAATCTCCGAACCGATAGAAGCGGTTGATGAGCAAAGACATAACTGCTCTTAGAACTTTTTTACAATCTTCTTACAGATCCTTAAGGACTTTCCAATGCCGCTTTGTGTAGTTTGCACTGCGAAGCCCGGCTACACAGACCGGGCCGAATTCTAGCAGCAGCATTCCGTTGACGGCAATTCAAATTGCGCGCATCTGCGGAAAATGCGATTTGCGAAATGCGACATGCGCGAATAACCGAATACTCGACCAGATTCAAACATAAGGAGAAAAATAAATTTATGTATCGCAAGAGACTGAAACGAGCCATTGGGCTTGTCGTTTTGATAACAATCGCTGGGCTCCTGCCCACTTCTATCCCGGCCGCACGGGCGGCCGACAACAACCATGAGCCGGACTTACCTTCCCCTCTCTGCGACCGTTTACAGGTACCGCCGGGAAATAAAGTGGCCTTCCATGTGTACGCGCTGGGCGTGCAGATTTACAGATGGAACGGCACCTCTTGGGTGCTTGTAGCGCCATTGGCGATGTTGTTCGCCGACGCCAACTATTCCGGGAAAGTCGGCATTCACTACGCCGGCCCCACCTGGGAGAGCAATAGTGGCAGCAAAGTGGTCGCCACTCGTCTGGAAGTCTGCTCTCCGGAACCGACCGCCATTCCCTGGTTGAAGCTCCAGACGGTCTCGACCGAAGGCCCCGGCATTTTCAGCTCGGTGACCTACATTCAGCGGGTCAATACCACGGGCGGCTTAGCTCCCACTGCTCCCGCATCAGCCATCGACGCCGTGGTAGAGGTGCCTTACACCGCAGAGTATTACTTCTACCGCGCGGAGGACTGATTCGAATTCAAATACAAAGGAGAAAAGTTTTATGCGCTATATGAAATGCATCATCTGTCTTGTCGTTCTGCTCACCGTCGCCGGGGTCGCCGGCTTCGGACGCGCCAACAACTCCCCCTCTCAGGAGGAAATTGCTTTCGCCAAGACCACAAGCGATCTCCTGACCAATGAGGTGTTCGCTGCGCTGCTCAAGGAGTTCGGCGAGACCACCCCAGAAAACGTAGAGCAGGGTAAGCATGCAATCTCGCTGATATTCAACAACGCGAACAGGGATATCAGGCTGATCGGCGTCTTTCCTCCGCTCCAGGGTGGGCTCAACGACCTTCCCAGCGACTCGTTCGAGCGGGGGTCGCTGGCCAAAGCGCTCCAGGGCGATGGCAACACGTCCGTCGAGCGTGTAGGCGATCGCTGGTTCTATCGAACCTCAATCGCTCTCAGCAACGCGATTCACCCGAGTTGCGTGGCCTGCCATACGAACTTCACCCCCCAGTTCTTCGAGCAGACGCATAACGAAGGGGAGTGGGTGGGCGCGCTCACGCTACGGGTGCCGATCGACACGGACTAATCATCCGTCGAAGGAGAACTTTGTGAGATCTCAACAACTCATTCGCGTAGCGGCATGCGCGACCATCATGACCCTGTGCGTCGCCTGCGCGGGATTCTTCCCGGGGCAACCGGTAGCCGGGCAGGACACCTCGGAATCATCTGCCGTCGCCCGTCAGCACCGATCCCCCTCGGTGAGATGGGTGCCGGGTTTCAGCATTCTTCATCAGCTTGAATATTGCTTGTCTCAACGCTTCGGACTCTATTGGTTTCTTCCGGGCTGCTGGCTGTGTGATCAGGACCCGGCAGAAATCAACAATCAGGTCCCGTGTGCCGGCAGACTCGACATTCCACTGACTGACGAATGATGGGCGGACCAGCGATAGACATCGTCCGGGGCAACGCCCTCGGACACGCCGATCTGTCAGCGCGCCATCTCGCACCCGGAGGCACTGCCAGGTCGGCTTTCAAACACCACGACCAGGGTCGTCGTAATAAGCCTATTTTTGGAGGAATAGCTCAATGTTAGATACGGCAGAACAATCTATGCTCGCTCGAATAACAGCTTTCGTCTACGGGCTTGTTTGCTATCTCGTGTTCTTCGGAACCTTCCTGTATGCGATCGGTTTTATCGGCAATCTCGTAGTCCCCAGATCGATCGGTTCGGGACCGGAGGCGGAGCTCGCCCCGGCTCTGCTCATTAACGCCGGCTTGCTTGGGCTGTTCGCGGTCCAGCACAGCCTTATGGCTCGAGAGTGGTTCAAACGCGCCTGGACCCGCGTCATCCCCGAACCGGCCGAGCGGAGTACCTACGTGCTGTTCTCCAGCCTGCTGCTCTTGCTCCTCTTCTGGCAATGGCGGCCAATGGGCATGATGATTTGGAATGTGGAGAACCCGATGGGCCGTATCGGGCTGCGAGCGCTCTACGCAATGGGATGGCTTACGGTGCTGGGTAGCACGTTCTTGATCAACCACTTCGATCTTTTCGGACTCAGGCAGGTCTACTTCAATCTGGTTGGCCGGCCGTATTCGCCGCTGGGATTCAGAACGCCGGGACCTTACCGGTACGTCCGCCATCCATTGTATTTTGGCTGGTTGCTCGTATTCTGGTCGGCGCCGACGATGACGGCAGCCCATCTGGTATTTGCGCTGGCGACGACCGCCTACATCCTGGTGGCTATTCAATTCGAGGAGAGAGATCTGATCCGCTTCTATGGCGACGCATACCGCAGGTATCGGAAGCAAGTGCCGATGATCATGCCGTTGCGCCTTGGCAAGGACAAATCACCGGCTAAGACTGTAGACGTAAGAGCCAAACTCATGTAGTCAAGGCGGTCACAGGGGGCGACTCTCACTGTTGCGACGGTTCACGCGCCTGATCGACATGCTCGGCTGGATGTGCACGGCCCAGTTCATCGTCGTATCGCTCCCGCTCATGCTGATAGCGGCGTTGTCAGCGAGACGGAACGCCCTCTGTAACCTCCCGTGAAGCGAGGCGTCCAATGATATCGAAGAGTTCCGCAGAATGTATCGGCTTGGAAAGGTAAGCGTCCATACCAGCGGCGATGCAGAGTTCCTGATCTCCCTTCATCGCATGCGCCGTAAGAGCGATGATCGGGAGGTGTCCACCGATTGCCGCCTCCTTCTGGCGAATGACAGCAGTAACTTCGAATCCATTCAGCTCGGGCATCTGTACATCCATCAGAACGAGTTCGAAGCGGTGATGGTCTAGAAGTTTTAGAGCCTCTCTCCCATCGCGGGCGACCACAACCGAGTGACCTCGCTTCTCAAGCAATCTCACTATCAGCAGCTGGTTAACCGCATTATCTTCTGCAAGGAGGATATGTAACCGACGGTCGAGATCCGGCAAAGGAGGATCTTCTTGCTGAGCTGGAATTGATGTGATTTCCGCGGCATGC
>DASYSA010000460.1:0-15317 GCA_036003885.1 Blastocatellia bacterium
CCGGCGAGTTCGGACACATTTCCCTGATCCAGGACGGCCTCGAGTGCCGATGCGGCAACCGCGGCTGCTGGGAACTCTACGCCTCGAATTCGGCTGGGGTGCGCTACTACACGCAAGCAGTCTCACCGGGTCGCGCCGGACGGGCCGGAGTGAGACCGGCTGAGTCCATGCCTACGTTTGATGACGTCCTGCGACTTGCGGGTCAGGGCGACGCCAAGGCCAACGAAGCGATCGATCAAATGGCACATTACCTTGGCGCGGGCCTCGCTCAACTCATCACCGGACTTGCGCCGGACGTGATTGTGCTCGTCGGCGAAGTGACTCGTCTCTGGCACCGAATCGGGCCGATCATCGATGAGGTCGTTAAGAGTCGCAGCTTCACTCACGCGAAGACCCGAATCGTTCCCGCGGACCCGTCCGCTCAGCCCAGACTCCGCGGCACGATCGCCCTGGTGCTCCAAAAACATTTCGGCGCCCCCTCGGTCGCCTGAAGGAATAGCCGGGCGACCTCGATGTCGCCCTTCAGGAGAAGTTGATTGTCTGTCTTCTTTTTCGCCTATTTGTTGTTGACCTGAATTAATGTGCGGTAAGCAGGTCGCTGAGTTCGCGAGGGGGCCTTTTTGGGAAGTGAACGGTTCAAGAAGGGATCAGAGTTTGAGTAGAGACATCAGAAATCATAACAGTATCGCCATCGCCGAGGAGCTGCATCGTACACCGTTTCCGATTCTTCAGGCTCCCGGCGGCAGGAGAGGGATCACGAGGGTGTGGTTCAACGGAAAGTACGACACTGCCCGCGGGTGGTGTCCGGCAATTGCCGAAGACCGGCTCGCATGCCATAAAGACTCGAAGACACCAGGCCGCTCACATGCGGGGCGCCTCAGTTCTCGGCAGGATGCCAGGAAAAAACGTCACTCAGAAGGAGACGAAGCCATGAGTAAGGAGGTACCACCCATGTCTGTTTTGACCACCGCAATTTCTCGCAAACATCGTGACCACACCGGGCGGGTTGAATCGCGGATTTGCTCAACCTCGCGACTGGAGAGTGAGTCAAACCCACCGCCGGTGCGTTTATGGATCCTGGCCCGCGCGCTGATTGTGTTCCTGCTCGCATTGGCGATACCGCACGCCGGCTACGCTCAGGTCCTCTACGGTTCGATCACCGGCAATGTCACAGACCAGACAGGCGCTGTTTTATCAGGCGCCAAGATTGAAGTCGTGAACGTCGGTACGGGCGTCGCAAAGAGTGGGACCACTGACGATAGAGGAGTCTATCTATTCAGCGATCTTCAGCCCGGCGTCTACACGGTGACAATCGCCGCCGCCAATTTCAAGACCATTGAGCAAAAAGACCTCAGGGTAGACGCTAACACGGTGCGCCGCCTTGATGTGCAGTTGCAGGCGTCGGGGGTCAGTGAAACGGTATCTGTGACCGCCCAGAATGCACCGCTTCAGACTGATCGTGCCGACGTGAACCTGACGCAGTCCGCACGTCAGATCAACAACCTTCCGCTGTTCGGCAGCGTCGGCCGAAACTACCAGAGTCTGATTTATCTGATTCCGGGTGCCACAAAGGGTACAGGAGGCTTTTTCATCAACCAGACTGGCACCGAGGATAACTCCGCCGCCGGCAACCCGCAGAGGTCGATGTCGTACAACATCAACGGCGTATCGCGTCTGCAGAACAACACGAGGATTGATGGCTCAAGCGTCATTTACCCGTGGCTGCCGACCAACACCGTTTACGTGCCGCCGGCGGAGTCGATCCAGGAGGTGAACATCGTCACCAACGCCTTTGATGCCGAGCAGGGACTGGCAGGCGGGGCAGCGATCAACGTATCCATCAAGACAGGTGGAAACGACCTGCACGGCGTCGGCTGGGGTTACGACACCAACAGCCGTTTCGCGTCGCGACGTTTCTTTCAACCCATAAATCAGCCTCAGATCCCGAAGAATATCCTCGCGCAGTTCGGATATGCGGTCAGCGGCCCGGTCTATCTGCCGAAGATTTTCAACGGTAAGAACAAGCTGTTCTTCTTCACCGATCTCGAGCGCACGACACAGCGGAACGTGGCGGGCGGCACGTTCAGCGTTGCGCCGGCGAGCCTGCGGCCGGACGCCAGCGGCAACGTGAACTTCACTGGCACAGGGATCACGGTTTACGACCCTCTGTCGAACCCCAACCCGGCGCTGCGCACGCCCTTCCCTAACAACACGGTTCCCGCGAACCGGATCGACCTCGCGGCGACCGAGATCTTCAAGCGCCTGCCGCTACCGAACCTGCCCGGCAACACAAACAACTTCGCGGCGACCGGCATCGGCGAGTTCAACCGCACCAATATGGACACCAAGGTCAACTACGCCGGCGACAAGCTCACTTTGTTTGGCCGCTACAGCATCTCGCCCACTCTCATCATTGACCCGCCAATCTTTGGGGAGGTCAGCGGCCCTGCTCTTAACGGCGGGCAGTTGGGGACCGCCCCCGGTCGGATTCAAGTAGTGGGCTTCGGCGGGACTTACACCTTCAGCCCGAAGGTCCTTCTGGACGCCAACATCGGCTACACACGCCAGCGGATCGGCGCGGAAGGCTTCGATATCAAATCCAATTTCGGCCTGGATGTCCTGAAAATCCCGGGCACCAACGGCCCAGACCGGCTTCAGGGCGGCGTTCCCGCATTCCAGATCAACGGCGGGTGGACCAACATCGGCAACGACAACACTGGCAACCCGTTCCTGTTCCGCGACAACCAGTTCGTCGCCGCGGCGAACCTCTCGTGGCTGAAGAGCGCTCACTCGTTCCGCTTCGGCTTCGACTATCTGAACCCGCAGCTCAACCACTTCCAGCCGCAGGGCGGGGCGTTCCAGACCGTGCGCGGGACGTTTGGCTTCAGCGGCAACGCGACCCGGCTGCAAGGTAACGCAGGCAGCGTCGCCGAGAGCCAACTCTTTCATAGCTGGGCCGACTTCCTGCTCGGCATGCCGACCGCTGCGGGCAAGGTCGATCAGCTCCGCAACCCGAACTCTGTCTGGTGGAAGCAATACGCGTTTTACGCGCGCGACCACTGGCAGATTGGCCGCAAACTGACGTTGACCTACGGGATGCGTTTTGAGGGCTTCCCCGTCCCGAGGAAAGATCACACCGGCATCAACCGCTTCGACCCGGATACGGGAAAGGTGGTCACAGGGGGACTGACCGGCGTGCCATTTGACACCGGCGCCGAAGGGGCGTCCCTGTTCCTGCCGCGCATCGGCCTTGCTTACCGCTTGAACGACAAGACGGTGATTCGCGGCGGCTACGGCCAGTCGGCTGACCCGAGACCCTTCCAGGATGTCAGGAATGCCTTCCCGATCGCCAACATCTGGTCGATGCCGGCAATCACTTTCAACGGCGCAACCAACTCGTTCATCCCGGTGACGACTCTCCGGCAGGGGCTGATCAACTCGAGCACTCCCCCTGACATCAGTCAGGGCGTAATCCCACTCCCGGCGAACACCGGAACGACGACTTTTCCGAAGGAAGCGATGCGCGACAGAATTCACTCGTTCAACTTCATCGTCGAACGGGAGCTGCCAGGGAAGTTTCATGCCCAGGTCGGCTATGTGGGCACGCGCGCTGTCAACCAGATGGGTTTCATCAACATCAACGCTGGCCCGCCGGGGACGGGAAATAACGGTCGCCCACTCGCCGGCAAGTTTGGGCTTGTAGCGGACATCAACAGCATCCAGCCCTACGGGACGACGGACTATGACGGCCTGCAGGTGCTGGTCACGCGGCGCGTAGGCAGCTCTATTATCGGGACGGCCTACACGTTTTCCAAGACGATCAACTTCGCCGATAACGACGCGGGGCCGAGAATCCAATTCCTGCCGGCGAAGCAGCTCAACCGGGGCATTGCCAGTTACGACCGGACGCACAACTCACAGACCTACTGGGTCTATGATCTGCCGTTCGGTAAGAATCAACGCTGGGCCAATAACGGTTGGGCGAGCTGGATCTTCGGCGGCTTCCAGGTCAGCGGCGTGATGAGCATCACGAGCGGCCTGCCGATCTACGTTACTCAAGGCTCTGCGCCGAATTTGCTGGCTGCGGGGAGTGGGCAGGTGCCGAACCAACTCAACTCTGACATCCAGATTCTTGGCGGAGTCGGAATTGCCTCGCAACGCGGCGCCGCCGCTGGGCCTTACTTTACCAACACGGTGCTTGGCGTCAACTGCACCGCAAATTGTGCCTGGGCTCCGGAGACAGCTGCGCGCTTCGGAAGCGTGGGCAGAAACACCCTTCGCGGGCCGGGCTTCTTTGAGACGGACGCGAGCATCTTCCGCACGTTCAAAATTACGGAACAGGTGCAATTCCAGTTCCGCGCCGAGGCGTTGAACGCGACGAACCACGCCAACTTCACCAATCCGGCATCCGATGTCACCGGCTCAAACTTCGGCTTCATCACGTCAACGGTGGGGCCGAACCAGTCGCGCCAATGGCGTTTCGGCGCGCGTGTTTCTTTCTGAGCGTCGACTGCTGTATCATAACGTCCGTGGCCTGGGACTCTCCTCCCCGGGCCACGTTTTTCACTATGAGTACTTGCAGAGGGCTACGGCTCAGCTTCTTATGTGTTTGCGTGTCGTTGTTGTGCTCCGGCGTTGGTCGCGCACAAACTCAGCCCCTGCGCGCCTCTGCCGATCAGCGTGGCTTCTTCATCGGTGCGGCAGTGGCCATGTCGCCTTTCAGGAGTGAACCAGTATATCTCGAGACGCTGCGGCGCGAATTCAATATCATCGTCGGAGAGAATGCGTTCAAATGGGATAGCGTGCATCCCGCCAGAACAACTTTCAACTTTACCGACACCGATGCGCTTGTAGAGTTCGCGCAAGCCAACAACATGAGAGTGCGGGGACACACTCTTGTCTGGCACAATCAGATTCCCGGTTGGCTCACCGGGGGCAACTTCAGCCGCGACGAAGTGATAGAGATTCTCAGGCAACACATCCTCACCCTGGTTGGACGTTATGCAGGGAAAATCACGGCCTGGGATGTGGTAAACGAAGCGATCGATGATGGAACCGGAGGCCTGAGGACAACCTCCTTCTGGTATCAAAGGATCGGGCCCGAATACATCCGGCTCGCTTTTGAATTTGCACGTCAGGCCGACCCAAACGCGCTGCTCTACTACAACGACTACTCAATTGAGGGCCTGAATACGAAATCCAATGCAGTTCATGACCTCGTGAGGGATCTTAAACTCCAGGGTGTACCGATCGATGGAGTCGGCTGGCAGATGCATCAAATCAACGGGTTCAGAATCGAGCCGCAGCACCATGCCAACGCCAGACGCCTTGGCGACCTGGGGCTCGAGATCTCGATGACCGAGATGGATGTACGAATAAATCTCCCAACCGAGCCAGCGGAGTTGCAGCAGCAGGCTCAGGCTTACAGGGACGCAGTCACCTTCTGCCTGACGGAGCCCAACTGCAAGGCGCTGGTGACATGGGGCTTCACCGACAAGTATTCGTGGATACCGGGATTCCTCTCCGGCTGGGGTGATGCGCTGATCTTTGACGCCAACTATCAGGTCAAGCCGGCCTACCTCGCTCTGAAACAAGTGCTGGAAGACGGCGTAGATCTCAGCCCGAAGATCACGGGCGCATCGAGGAGCGGCAAGAAGCTCTTCATCGAAGGCCAGCGGTTTGTGGACGGCGCAACGCTGTTCATTAATGGCGAAAGGCAGAAGAAAGTTTCAGCAGATTCGGAGAGTCCGTCTACCAGATTAATCGCAAAGAAATCGGGCAAGATCGTGAGATCGGGCGACATTCTACAGGTGAGAAACCCCGATGGGTTGTTCTCGGCTGAGTTCATTTATCCCTGAAGGCAGATCTATGACGGTCTCCGACTCGCGGTCGAGGCCGACTATGATGGCGTGAGGCTCTGCCGAGTAGCTGCGGAGGGTAGAGTTCCGGCATCAGGCGGACTTCGGAAACAGTTATGCCACGAAAACACAAAGCCGCAGGAGTAAATTTCGAATTTCGAATTTCGAATCTCGAATTTCGCATTTCGCATTTCCTTGCCGTTGTCCTGCTGTTGTTCGCGGCAACCATCTCAAACGCCGAGGACGGCTACCGGCTGTGGCTGCGCTACGACCCGCTTCCGAAACAGATGATCGAGGTCTGCCGGTCTCGCATCACGTCGGTTGTCGTGGCCCGGGGGTCGGAGACGCTGGACGCCATTCGCTCAGAGCTTGTAGAAGGTTGCACGGGGCTCCTCGCCGTTTCAGTTCCAGTCGCCTCGGATATTGATCGCGATGGCGCCGTGGTGGTGGGCACACCGAAGAGTTCACGTTTGATTGCCGGACTCAACTGGGAACGTCAGCTTGCGGCTCTTGGCCCGGAGGGATTCCGCATCCGTTCGGTGAAGCTCGGCCGGCATAGCGCAACGGTGATCGCCTCGAACGGGGAGATCGGCGCGCTCTACGGCGCATTCCACTTTCTGCGTCTGATGCAGACTCTTCAGCCGCTCGACAATCTTGACCTCAGTCAGAAACCGCGGTTGAAGGTGCGTGTGCTCGACCATTGGGATAACCTCGACGGCAGCATCGAGCGCGGCTACGCCGGGCGCTCGCTTTGGAACTGGAAGGCGCTCCCTGACATGGTGGATCAACGTCTGCGCGACTATGCCCGAGCCAATGCCTCAGTCGGGATCAACGGATCAGTCCTCAACAACGTCAACGCGAATTCTCAGAACCTGAGCGGCGAATACCTGCGAAAGACCGCCGCAATCGCTGATGTCTTTCGCGCTTATGGCGTGCGCGTCTATCTTTCCGCTCGCTTCTCCGCCCCCATCGAGTTGGGCAGCTTGAAGACAGCCGATCCGCTTGATCCGGAAGTCGCTGCGTGGTGGAAGAAGAAAGCGGATGAGATCTACATGACCATACCCGACTTTGGCGGTTTTGTGGTCAAAGCCAACAGCGAGGGTCAACCCGGACCGCGCACCTACAATCGCAGCCATGCAGAGGGGGCCAATATGCTGGCTGCGGCCCTGGCCCCTCATAGCGGGTTAGTCATGTGGCGCGCCTTCGTCTACGATGCGAAACCTGGATACGACCGAGCTGCGGCGGCCTACGACAATCTACAACCCTTCGACGGTCAGTTCGCGCCGAATGTCCTGCTGCAAGTAAAGAATGGGCCGATCGATTTTCAGCCGCGGGAGCCTTTCCACCCGCTCTTCGGGGCGATGCCGAAGACGCAGGTCATGCCTGAACTGCAGATCACGCAGGAATACCTCGGCTTCTCGAACCACCTCGTGTTTCTGGCACAGATGTGGCGCGAGTTCCTCGATTCCGACACTCACGCGAAGGGCCCCGGCTCGACCGTCATCAAGGTGGTGGACGGCACTCTCTACGGTCAACGCCTCACAGGCATCGCGGGAGTAGCAAACACCGGATCGGATCGCAACTGGACCGGACACCATTTCGGCCAGGCGAACTGGTATGCCTTCGGCCGCCTGGCCTGGAATCCTGATCTCGATTCGCGGCGCATCGCTGGTGAGTGGGTAAGCATGACCTTCACGCACGATCTCAATGCGGCGGCGGCGATCACTCGCATGATACTCGAGTCACACGAAGCAGTGGTAGACTACATGACTCCGCTCGGCCTCCATCACATCATGTGGGGAGGGCACCACTACGGTCCCGCCCCCTGGTGGGAGAAGGAGGCACGCCCCGATTGGAATCCGGTCTACTATCATCGGGCCGACCAGCGCGGGATGGGTTTCGATCGCACGAAGACGGGCAGCAACGCCGTGAGCCAGTATCATTCGCCGGTTCGTGAGCGGTTCGCCAGTCTGGCCAACTGCCCCGAAGAGTTTCTATTGTGGTTCCACCATGTGCCGTGGGATTACAGAATGCATTCGGGCCGGATAATGTGGGACGAGTTGGCGCTGCACTATCAGCGCGGTGTGGATTGGATGCGGGCGGCGCGCAAGCAGTGGCAATCTCTGTCCGGCGCTATTGACCCGGAGCGTTACGCCGAAGTGGCGAAGAAGCTGGCTATTCAGGAGCGCGATGCGGTCTGGTGGAGAGACGCGGTCCTGCTTTACTTCCAGACGTTTTCCAGGCGTCCTCTTCCTGAAGGAGTGGAGAAGCCGCAAAAGACTCTCGAAGAATACAAGACTACTAGTCTCACATGGTGATGAGACTTTGCGGTGAAGCAGACTCTTGCGAGAGTCAAGCCCGTGCGTCTCATGCAATGACAGTGACGCGCACCCGCGGTAGATTCGAAATGAAGATCACCGATATCAGAGCTACAACTGTAACTGTCCCCCTGGAAGCGCCTCTCAGGCATGCGAACGGCTGTCACTGGGGGCGTTTCGTCCGGACTGTGGTTGAACTAGAAACTGATGAGGGCTTGATCGGTCTCGGCGAGATGGGCGGCGGCGGGGAGTCGGCTGAAGCGGTTTTTCGCGCGATGAAATCCTATCTCGCGGGTCACGATCCGACGAAGCTCGAGGAGATGCGATTCCTCATCGCCAACCCGACTGCTTCGTTGTACAACAACCGCACTCAGATCCTCGCGGCTCTTGAATTCGCCTGTCTCGACATTCTCGGGCAGAAGTGGGGAGTCTCGGTTGCTGACATCTTAGGTGGTCGTCTCCGGGACCGCGTGCCGTTCGCGTCATACCTCTTCTTTCGTTATGCGAATCCGAAGGACGGAACGGGCGAGGTGCGAACTGCCGAGCAGCTTGTCGGACACGCGCTCGAGCTGAAGGAACGTTTCGGCTTCACCTCTCACAAGATGAAGGGCGGCGTCTTTGCGCCGGAGTACGAACTGGAGTGTTATCGCGCCCTGGCTTCCGCGCTCGAAGGTGACCGCTTTCGCTTCGACCCTAATGGCGTCTGGTCGACCGAGACGGCGATCTGGTTCGGCCAACAGATCGAAGACATCCGAAACGACTATCTCGAGGACCCGGTGTTTGGTATGGCGGGTATGCGCCGCGTGCGCGAGAAGGTGCGAATGCCCCTCGCGACCAATACGGTGGTGATCAATTTTGAGCAGCTTGCAGCCAATGTGCTCGACACCGCCGTAGACGTGATTCTTCTCGACACCACCTTCTGGGGCGGCATCAGGCCCTGCGTCAAGGCGGCAGGCGTCTGCGATACCTTCCAACTCGGCGTCGCCGTCCACTCATCGGGTGAGCTCGGGATTCAGCTGGCGACGATGCTGCAGCTCGGCGCAGTCATCCCGAACCTTTCATTCGCCGCCGATGCACACTATCATCACGTGACTGACGACATCATCGAAGGGGGCAAGCTTGGATACGAAGGCGGCTCTATCGCGGTGCCGGCCGGCCCTGGGCTGGGCGTGAGGCTCGACCGGAATAAGCTTGCCGAGTACGCGGAGCTTTACAAGCGCCTCGGCTCGTACGCTTACGATCAAGATCCGCTCAGGCCGGGTTGGACGCCGACTATCCCGAATGATCGGTGGGCGGACCCCAGGGATGCACGGCGGCCGACTAACATCATCCTTTGACTCGCCGCCGGGAAGAGATGAAATGACGACCAGTACGGAAGACCCTAGAACGCACACAGACGACCTGACGGAGGTGGCAGATCTTCGTCGGCAGGTCGAGGAGATCGTCAACACGACTCCAGTCGTTGACATGCATACACACCTGTTCGCTCCCCAGTTCGGTCAGATGAGCCTCTTCGGCATCGACGAGTTGCTTGCATATCACTACCTGATCGCGGAGGCGTTTCGCTCGAGCAACGTCGCACCCGAACGCTTTTGGCAGATGAGCAAGGCTCAGCAGGCGGATCTCATCTGGAAGACGCTGTTCGTGGAGAACACACCCCTCTCGGAGGCGACACGCGGTGTCATTACCGTTCTCGACGCCTTTGGCCTCGATACTCGGGCGCCGGACCTCGCGGAGGCGCGCGCCTTCTTCCGATCGCGAAACATCTCGGAACACCTCGACAGTGTGCTCGAGGAAGCGCGCGTGAGCAGCGTAGTAATGACCAACGACCCATTCGATGAACGCGAGGCACAGGTCTGGGAGCGAGGCGCGGAGTTGGACAGCCGATTCCACGCATCGCTCCGCATCGACCCTCTGCTGAACGACTGGCAGAACACGGCGGCGAAGCTTTCGTCGATGGGATACCGGGTCGATGCGGGCCTGCAGGGCGGAACCGGGGCTGAAGTGCGACGATTCCTGGATAAGTGGATTGCGCGCATGAGACCTCTCTATATCGTGGTGTCGCTCCCGGATGATTTCAAGTTTCCGGACAACGACGCGCGAGACCGGCTCATTCGAGAAGTGGTTCTGCCAACGGCTCGCCAGCACAGTTTACCGTTCGGAGTGATGGTCGGCGTCCGCCGCGCCGTTAATCCGGCTCTTCGGGCGGCGGGTGACGGGATGGGTCAGGCCGACATGAAAGCGCTCGAGCGAATGTGCGCCGAAAATCCGGACATTCGTTTCCTGGCGACCTTCCTGTCGCGAGCAAACCAGCACGAGCTCTGTGTCGCGGCGAGAAAGTTCAGCAACCTGATGCCGTTCGGCTGCTGGTGGTTCCTCAACAACCCTTCGCTCGTTGAGGAGATAACACGAGAGCGCATCGAGATGCTCGGAACGAGTTTCATCCCACAACACTCGGACGCGCGCATACTGGAGCAACTCATCTACAAGTGGCGCCATTCACGTCGCGTCATCACCGAGTCACTATGCGAGGCATATGAAAAACTCCTGGCGAGCGGACGCGCGGTGACTCGCGAGGAGATCGTGCGCGACGTAACTCTCATGTTCTCTGGAAACTTCCGTGAGTGGGTCGGCCAATAACGTTCCGCGTTCCGCGTTTCGCGTTTTGCGTTCTGCGTTTGGATCGCGGTCGCAGCACCAGAAGGCAAAGAAATGCCCAGCCTCCTGTTTCATCACGCAGCTTGAACGGCCAGCGAGGGAAGACTGATCTATGCCAAGCCTCAAGGACTCTATGCCACACCAATCGACTGTCGCTAGCGGTGCACAACGAGAAACCAATCACACTGAACACAGAACGCGAAACGTAAAACCCGAAACGCGAAACGTCTCTTTCATGCCCGCAAGACTCAAGGACTCTTTGCCACACCAATCGATTGTCGCTAACGGCGCGCAACGAGAAACCACTAACACTGAACACCGAACGCGAAACGCGGAACGCAAAACGCGCAACGTTTTTTTCGCTCTTCTCGCCCTGGTGTGTGCCGCGGTTCAAGTGGTAAATACGCAGTCACAGGAGAAACTGGCTGACTACAAGAACCCGGGCCTGCCAGTCGAGCGGCGCGTTGCGGACTTGTTGGGCCGGATGACCGTCGACGAGAAGGTTGCTCAACTTGTCTGTCTCTGGCAGCAGAAGCCGCAGCAGAAACCTGCCGGAGACTTCTCGACCGACCGCGGCGACTTCTCACCCGAGAAGGCTGCGATTGTGATGAAGAATGGGATCGGACAGATCTCCAGACAGAGGGAGCGCAAGGATCCGCGCGAGTCCGCCCTCTTCGCCAACGCGGTCCAGAAGTTCCTCGTCGAGAAGACGCGGCTGGGCATCCCGGCGATGTTCCACGACGAAGCGCTGCACGGCCACATGGCGCAGAAGGGCACCAGCTTTCCGCAGCCCATCGCCCTGGCGAGCAGTTGGGACCTCGAGCTGATCGGCAAGGTCTTCACCGCCGCCGCCCTTGAAGCGAGAGCGCGCGGAGGTCATCAGGTGCTCGGACCCAACCTCGACCTCGCCCGCGACCCCCGATGGGGCAGAACCGAAGAGACCTACGGAGAGGATCCTTACCTCGTCTCTCGAATGGGAGTGGCATGTATTACGGCGCTTCAGGGCAAGGGGCCCGGCGTGGACGGCGAACACGTCATCGCGACCGCCAAGCACTATGCCGCCCACGGCCAGCCCGAAGGCGGAACCAATATTGCGCCGGCAAACTACTCGGAGCGGGTCATCCGCGAATTCTTCCTGCCCAGCTTTCACGCCGCGGTTACCGAGGCCGGCATCATGAGCGTGATGCCCTCCTACAATGAGATCGACGGAGTTCCGTCACACGCGAGCAAGTTCCTTCTTGAAAAGGTGCTGCGCCAGGAATGGGGGTTCACCGGGGTCGTCGCCTCCGACTACTATGGCATCCCCCAGTTGCAGAGCCTTCATCACGTTGCCGCGGACAAGGCTGAGGCGGCCAGGCTTGCGCTGGAGGCTGGAGTTGATATCGAACTGCCGGACCCGGACTGCTATCCTGCGATCCCGCAGCTGCTGAAGGACGGTAGAGTCTCTGAAGCCGCTTTGGACAAGGCCGTTGGCAGGAACCTCAAAGCCAAGTTCCTGCTCGGACTCTTCGAAAACCCCTACGTTGATCCTGAACGCGCCGCTAAAATCACCAACTCACAGCCCAACCGCGAGCTGGCCGCGGAGGCAGCTCGCCGCTCCATAGTTCTCCTCAAGAACGAGAACAATATCCTCCCGCTCGACCGGAGCAGGCTGAGGTCAATCGCCGTCATAGGGCCGAATGCGGACCGTGCGCATCTGGGCGGCTACAGCGACAATCCCGGACGTGGTGTCAGCGTTCTGCAGGGGATCACCGACAAAGTCGGCGACAAGATCAAGCTGACCTTCTCTGCGGGCTGCAAGATCACCCAGGAGGGCGGCAACTGGTGGGCCGATACATCGCACCTGTCAGATCCGGTCGAGGACGCAAAGCTGATCGCTGAAGCGGTCGAGGCGGCGAAGATGGCCGATGTCGCCGTGGTCGTGGTCGGCGGGAATGAAGACACTAATAAAGAAGGATGGGCCGACAACCACCTTGGCGATCGTGACAGCCTGGACCTGATCGGCAGGCAGAACGACCTGGTCAAGGCGGTCGTGGATACCGCCAAGCCGACTATCGTCATGCTGATCAATAGCGGCCCACTCTCGCTCAACTACATCGCCCAGAACGTCCCCGCGATTCTCGAAGGCTTCTACCTCGGGCAGGAGACCGGAGTCGCCGTCGCCGACGTACTCTTCGGCGACTACAATCCCGCGGGCAAGTTACCGGTCAGCTTTCCGCGTTCGGTTGGACAGTTGCCGATCTATTACAACCATAAGCCGACAGCAAGACGCGGATACCTGTTTAACAGCAAGGAGCCGCTCTTCCCTTTCGGCTATGGTCTGAGCTACACGAGCTTCGAGTACTCGAACTTGAAAGTGGCGCCCGAGCAGATCGGGCCAAGGGGCCGCGCAGACGTCAGCGTCACCGTCACGAATACGGGCAAGCGCGCGGGCGATGAGATCGTGCAACTCTACATTCGCGACCTGGTGAGTTCGGTGACGCGCCCGGTCATGGAGTTAAAGGACTTCAAGCGCATCACGCTTGCGCCGGGCGAGAGCAAGACAGTGACGATGGTCATCACGCCTGAGAAACTTTCTTTCCTGGATTTGAATATGAACCGTGTGGTTGAGCCTGGCTGGTTCGACATTATGGTTGGGACGAGTTCAGTGAAGTACCAGAAGGCGAAGCTCGAGGTGGTCACGAAGTGAATTGAGAATCGTAGCGGTTCAACGGGATAAGAGCGCAAGTCGTCAGAGTTTTCTTCGACTTGCTTTGATGCTACTTCCTCTCATTAACACCCCTCTTCAGAGGGGTGACTTTGGGAGCGGCGAACTCAGAACTGTTTCAACAGTTTCGCTTCCTCCACGAGGGATGACAAACCGTTAAAACGGTTGCGATCCGCGCTGCTGCCACTACACCCAACTGAAGTTGGGGGTTAATGAGAACCGCGAGCGAGTTCGCAGTAAGGTCCACTAGCAATCGGGACCTGGGGATTTGGTGACCGAGTTCGCCTGATTACCTTGCCCAATACAAATGCAAGGTCAGGATGCACGAGAATCATTTTGATTACTCTGGAGAGACAACAATGAGCAGAATGCGAGATCCTCGAGCGTATTTGTGCGCGATAGTCTCCGTACTGATGGTTGTTTGCGGCCGGATCTCTGGAGATGCGCAGACTCAGGGTTCGGACAAATGGGCAGACTATGCTGCCGGCGATTACGACATACTCCCGAATCTCATCTATTCAACGGCGAACAATACCGACTTAAGGCTTGATCTGTATCTGCCTAAGGACCGCCGCACACCGAACCCTACGCTCATTCTCTTTCACGGAGGTGGTTGGGTGGATGGGCAGAAGGAACGCAATGTATTCCAACTCCTCCCGTACTTGTCCCTCGGATGGGCAGTCATCAATGTGGAGTACCGGTTGGCGCGTAACTCTCCGGCGCCGGCAGCGGTAGAGGACTGTCGTTGCGCGCTGAGATGGGCGACTTATCATGCGAAGGAATACAACCTGGACCCCGCAAGATTTGTGCTGACAGGCACCTCGGCCGGCGGCCATCTTTCGTTGATTACAGGAATGTTGCCGGCAGAGTCGGTTTTCAATCGTCAGTGTCCAACTGACAACAGCACTCGATGGAGAGAAGGAACTGAGCCGCAGGTGAAGGTCGCTGCCATCGTCAACTGGTATGGCATTACCGACGTGAGCGACCTGATTGATGGTCCAAATGCGAAACACTACGCAATGGAATGGTTCGGCAGCATGCGCAACCGGGAGGAGCTTGCAAAACAGGTCTCACCCATCAACTACGTCCGCGCCGGACTCCCGCCGATAATAACGATCCACGGCTCCGAAGACGATATTGTGCCGTACAGCCAGGCCGTGCGACTACACGCGGCGTTGGATAAGGCCGGCGTGCCGAATCAACTTGTAACGATTCCACGCGGCAAGCACGGCGGATTCAACCGGCAGGAGCTTGTGAACGGCTATGCTGTGATCAGGGAGTTCTTGCGTAAACACAATCTCCTGAAGATGGAGTGAGTTATTTCGGAGGCAGACTCACAGAACACAAGTTCTGATCTGCTCGCAGACTTCAATAGGCAGAAGGAACTCCAGGAGGCGCGATGATCGCCAGTACACTTCGTTCAATTGGCTTGTTGGTTCTCTCGGCTTTCTCGACTTCGGTCGTTGCGCCGCTGGCGGCCGCCACGCAGGAAAAGAGCACTCTGCCGCCGCCCGTGGTAATGACCGCGCAGCAGGACCATGACAGGCTCATGAGTCTTTTACATATCACTTCGCTGCGGCGCGGGGCAGATGGCAGAAACGCCGAGGCGCCCAATGCGGCCAATTACGATGAGTCCAAAGCTAATCCGTATCCGAGCCTGCCCGACCCGCTTGTATTGAAGAACGGAAAGAAGGTCACGACGGCAAAGATGTGGTGGAACCAACGGCGCTCGGAGATCGTGGAAGACTTCGATCGGGAGATCTATGGGCGAGTGCC
>DASYSA010000461.1:0-11829 GCA_036003885.1 Blastocatellia bacterium
ATCAAATATTGAAAACTCTGAGAAAGAACAACGTGTTCAGCCGCTGATTGCCTTTACGCGTCAGCCGGTTCACCCTTCACCGCCTGTATGCGCTCGTTGAAGAGCGACATTGCCCGTTCGACGCCGTCGCTCACGATTACGTCAACGGCCTGCATGGCGCGGTCGAGCATTCCACCGAGCGTCTCGGCCTCTCGCTTCGGTATCCGTGAGAGCACGAACCGAGTCAGATCACCGATCGGATGATCGGGCGCCGCACCGAGCCGGACCCGAGAAAAATCCTGTGTGCCCAATCGCTCGATGATCGACTTCAATCCCTTCTGTCCTCCGGCGCTTCCACGAGGCCGGATCCGAATCATCCCGAACGGCAGAGCGACGTCATCACTCAGAACGATCAGGTTCGCAGGGTTGCCTTCGCCGTATCTGTCCAACAGCGGCCGCACCGCATCACCACTCAGATTCATAAAGGTCTGCGGCTTGACCAGCAACACCTTTTGCCCGGCAAGGGTGATCGGAGCCACCATGGCGCCGGCTTCGTCGCGGAACTTTCGTCCTCCAGCGCGCTCGAACAGACTGTCAATGAGCATGAATCCAAGGTTGTGGCGGGTCTCCTCGTACTCCCGGCCCGGATTCCCTAGCCCAACCACCAATCTCATAAATCCTGGTCCGTTGCCCGTAGCCAGTCGTCCGTTGCTTGCCTTCTGCTGCAAATGACCAACGGACTATTCTTCGTCGGTCTTGCCCTTTTTGATCACTTCGGGCTCGCTTGTTGGCGCGGCCTCAACCTCTTCGACCTTCACCACCTCTTCGACCATCCTCGGCGCCAGCACGCCCGCAATTATCTGGTGCTCATCAGCCAACACCTTGACGCGCTCGCGATCGTAGATGAGATCAGCGACCGACACGTGGTCTCCGATGTTAAGGTTGGAAACGTCCACCTGAAGGTGCTCGGGGATATCGCCGGGCAGGCACTCGACTTCCACCTCGCGCAACTGAAGTTCGAGGATGCCGCTTTCGAGCTTCACGCCGATCGGTTCACCCTGGATCTCGATTGAAACGCTCACTCGCGTCACGGTAGTCATCGACAGGCGCAGCAGGTCCGCGTGCAGCAGGCGGCCCTTCACGGGATCGACTTGCCAATCTTTGATGATAACGTTAGCAGGCTCCCCGGTTGATCCTGACAGGGCGAGCTTGAAGATTGTGTTGTGTCCGCTGCCGGACCGCAGAATGGCTGCCAGTGACTTAGCGTTCACGGAAACAGCGACAGGCGCTTGCCCTTCGCCATAGACAGCGGCTGGAATCAGGCCCTGCATCCGGAGACGGCGAGCAAAGCCCTTACCCTTTCCATCGCGCGGGCTGGCGTCTAATGTCAAATCCTTGATCATAACTACAGCTCCTCCAAGTCCTAACGGTAACGAATGATTATTGCCAGGCTACTTACTCGAGACCTGCCGATCACTCACCACTACCTCATATGAACAACCTGCTGACCGAAGTCTCATCGTGAATCGAAGAGATCGCCTCAGCCAAAATCTCTGCCACGCTCAGGCACTTGACCTTGGATGAGCGGCAGGCGTTCTCAGCCGGAATCGTGTTGGTTACAACAACCTCCTGGATCGGCGACGCCTCGATCCTCTCAACCGCCTGCCCCGAAAAAACCGCGTGGGTGGCGGAGGCCAGAACCGTCTCCGCGCCGTTGCGCTTGAGCGCTTCGGCCGCCTTAACCAACGTCCCCGCTGTGTCAATCATGTCGTCGATAATGAGAGCGGTGCGGCCCTCAACCTCGCCGACCACGTGCAACACCTCAACTTCACCGAGCCGCTCGTAGTCGCGCCGTTTGTCGATAATAGCAAGCTCGCCCCCAAGTCGTTTCGCGTACGCCCTCGCTCGTTCCACTCCTCCCGCGTCCGGAGCGACCACCGTCAGTCTCGGAAGCTCCTGGCTCTGAAAGTAACCCACCAATACCGGCGCCGCATAGAGGTGATCAGCAGGGATGTCAAAGAACCCTTGAATCTGGCCTGCGTGCAGGTCCAGCAGCAACACCCGGTCGGCCCCGGCTTGCGTGATCAGATTCGCGACCAGTTTTGCCGAGATCGGTACTCGAGGCCGGTCCTTACGATCCTTGCGCCCATAGCCGTAGTACGGAATGACCGCTGTCGTGCGCTTGGCCGACGATCGCCGGAACGCATCGAGCATAATGAGAAGTTCCATTATGTTCTGATCGACCGGCGGGCAGGTCGGCTGGACGAGAAAGCAATCCTCCCCGCGCACGTTCTCGAGGATCTGGAAATTGTACTCGCCGTCCGAGAACCTGGTGACATTGGCCTTGCCCATCTCAATGCCCAGGGTCTTACAGATCTCTTCCGCGAGGGGCCGGTTCGCGTTGCCCGAAAAGACCTTGATGTTCACAGCGCCTCCCCAAAGAAACGTTTCGCGTTTCGCGTTTCGCGTTTGTCGTTACTCGTCATTGGTAGTCTCGAACCGACTTAAGAAGCCGAACGCGAAACGACAAACGCGGAACGCGAAACGTTCGTGGCTGGGGAGGGAGGATTCGAACCTCCGAATGGCGATTCCAAAGACCGCTGCCTTGCCACTTGGCTACTCCCCAGTCTTCGAAGTTTCGATTCTCGTTCTCCTGGTATCCCCTTTGGCGACGTGTCGAACCAGGCCAAAGACTGGAACGACCAACTCGAAACGCGTTTTTACGTTGCCGTCCCCGCCGCGGCTCCGTAACCCGAGTCGAATCACCAACCGACTCCTATCCTATACAGTAATCAAATCCGATTCCGTCCGGTGAAAACTATAGATGAAGATTATATTTGAAGTGTGTATTTAGTCCACTGGAGCAGTGGGGTAGCTAGACTGGGCAGGACTCTTCTTTTAGAGCGCCATCTCGAAGATCGACTCAGCGTACTCTCGCCGGTTGATGGTGCTCACGGCTTCGGCCCACCAGCCGGCAGCACGCACCTGGTCCCGCGCCTTTTCGGCCGTTTGCAAATTGTCAAAGACCCCAAAAACAGTTGCGCCGCTACCGGACATCAAGGCGCCCCGCGCACCCAAGCCGAGAAGCCTGCGTTTGACTTCCGCTATTTCAGGGTAAGCGGCCTCGACCACCTCTTCAAGGTCATTGCCGGCCGCAAGCGGTAGCTCACGGATGCCTTTAGCGGCAAGTAAAGTAAGGGGTATAATACGGACCGCTTCCTGCCTTGTCAACCGGGAAAGCTTTGAGTATGCCTCCGCCGTGGACACTGCAAAGCCCGGATTAGCCAGTACGAGATTCTTACGCGCGACCTGTTCGATCGAGTAGACCTCTTCACCCCTTCCGATACCCAGTGCGGTCCCTCCAACCAGAAAGAACGGCACATCCGACCCGAGAGCCATTGCGATCTCAATGATCCGGCAATGGTCTACCTCAATCTGCCAGAGGCGAGCGAGCCCAAGGAGAACCGCGGCTGCATTGGAGGATCCCCCGCCCAGCCCGCCCCCCACCGGAATACGTTTCGTAATCTCGATGCGCGCACCCGCTTCAATCCCGGCCGCCTCACGAAGCATAACGGCGGCCCTTTGAGCGAGATTCGTTTCGTCACACGGCACTTGAGGATCGTTGCAGGTGATTTCAATCTCGCCCGAGGTAATTGTGAGATTGAGAGTGTCGTACAGAGAAACAGTCTGATATATGGTGCGAAGTTCGTGGAATCCATCCTCGCGACGAAACAGAACATCCAGTGTCCAGTTGATCTTGGCGTAGGATCTCAGTTGAATCGACAAGAGAATCCATTTCTCGTTGCTCGTTTCTCGTTGCTCGTTGCTCGTCTGGTTTGCTTATTGACGAAAGGCCGTAACGAGCAACGAGGAACGAGCAACGACCAAAGGGCGCGCTAGTAGCGCTTGATGAAGATCTGCGTAAAGTAGACCGCACCGTTCTCGCTGATCCATACTCCCACTGCCGTTTGATCGAACCCAGCGTTCAGAATATTGCTTCGGTGTCCCTCGCTATCCATCCAGCCGTGCATGCTCACCGCCACCGGGTTCACATAGCCCCGCTCGCTGGCGATGTTCTCCGCCATCGAGCGCCATCGTATTCCGGCAGTATTGAGTCGATGGTCGGTGCCGCGGCCTTCAGGATCGGTGTGCGAGAAGAAACCCTCCTCTGCCATTCGCCGGCTGTAACTGCGTGCAACCGGAAGCAGTTCCTGATTGAATTCAAGTGGCCCAAGACGGTAAGCCCGCCGCAGTCTGTTGATTTCCGAGAGGCACTGCCGCTCCAGAGCCTCAATCTCGGTCGGCAACACGACATCGGCCGTGGGTTTTGCATCCTTCTCATCGGCATCGGCCCGCGAACGGCTGGAGTTGCTGTCATTCTTTCCGCGCCGGCCACGAACGTCTGCCGTATCAGTTCGCTGGGCGCAGATGGGTCCCGTCGCTCCGAGGACCGTCACAATCAGGAGCCCCGCAACCGAAAGAAGCGAAAATGAAAAGACTCTTCGCATCTCGAGACCACAATCAAATGGAGACCTGGCAGGCTGTGAAAGTGCCGCCTTCCTGGCACGCACACACAGAGGGCCACCCGGAACTCAAAAGTAGACGCTAGATCCTAAATCCTGGATCCTAAATCCTATCCCTATTTCTTCCCAAGCTTCTCTTTGATCTTCTTGATCTCGTCCGGCTCGGTTGCCAGTTTGAGCGCTTCTTCCCATCTTGTTCGCGCCTTATCCATCTGGCCCTGCTTCTTGTAGAGGTCGCCCAGATGATCGCGAATCGTCGCCGATTGCTGAGAATAGGAGACGGCCTGTTCCAGATATTTCTGCGCCTCGGGGATCTTTCCCTGCTTGAACAGAATCCAGCCGAGCGAATCCAGGAATGAGCCGTTCGTCGGTTCAATGTTGAGGGCGCGTCGGATCAACTCTTCAGCCTCCGGCAACCGATCGCCGCGTTCAGTAAGGAAGTAACCGAGGTTGTTGAGCACGGTTGCATTCTCAGGATCGATCTCGAGAGCTTTCCTGAGCGTCAATTCGGATTCCTTGTACTTCTTCTGGCGGTCCTGGATGCTCGACAAGGCAATCAGAGGCTGAATATCGCGAGGGTCGAGGCTGATCGCCTTGCGGGCGTTGTCCTCCGCTTGTTTGAGCTGATTCGCCTCGAGCTGTATTACCGACAGGAACCAGTAGGTATCGGCATCCTCGGCCCCTCCCTTGAGCAGCGCCTGCAGCGTCGACTCCGCGCTCTGCATGTCTCCGAGCTTGCCGGCCGCCTGCGCGCGATAGAGTTTGAACGAGCGCTCATCGGGATAGCGCGTCGCGGCGGCAGTTGCGTGTTCGAACGCCTCCTTGTTCCGCCCTTCATTCAGCAGAGTATCGATGATGAGCTGGTCTGCGCGCGGGCTATCGGCCCCGAGCACTTTTCGCATCCGCTCGAAGGTCTCCATGGCCTTGTCGCGCTTGCCCGCCAGCCGGTAGACGAAGCCGATACGTTGCAGCATGAGGCCGGCGTTCTGCTTATCCTGCTCGCGCCCGCTGACCGTCCCATCCGGATTGGCGATTGCCCCAAAGGCTTCCTCGTAGGTCTCAATTGCCTTGTCGAACTTCTCCATCTCACTGTAGGTCTCGGCCAGCGAGAACAGGATCGGGAGGCTCTCGGAAACATCTTGTCCTTTGAGCGCTTCGGTCAGAGTTCGCACAGCCTCGTCGCGTTTTCCTCCCCGCCGCTGGGCATCCACCACGATACGAACTGCGCTCAGGTAAGGCCCGCTCTCCTTCTTTGCGTTCTTGATAATCGGGTCGAGCAGCTTGGTAGCGTCGTCGTATCGTCCAGCTTCGACAAGAGCATCGGCATAATCGAACAGCATCTCGGGGTTGGTGAACGCTATCTTTGCTATCTCGTCGTCCTTGATCTTGACGTCCTTGATGTCCAGCGTCTTTTTGTAGAGGTCGAGCGCTTCCTGGGTGCGGCCGACGCGCAGGAGCGATTTGGCAAGCAGGCTTGCGTACTGAGGAACCCTCTGCTCTTCAGGCAGCTTCTGATTCAGATCATAAGCCTTGCGAGCCGAATCAACCGCCTCGCGAATCTTCCCTTTCTGGTAGTAGATCTGAGCGAGCATGTATTGAGCGCGGTCGGACGCTGTGTCCGCTTCAGACCCGCGCTTCAAAGCCTCGAGCGCTTTGTCGTTCTCGTCCAGAGAGAGGTAAAGGCTCCCGATGACGGCAAGGGCTGACAGTTCCTGGTTGCCGACGTCGATCTTGGCCGACGGCTCTTTGCGGGCTACCTCCTCGAGCTCCTTGATCGCGGCGCGAGCCTTGTCTTTATCAAAGTTTGTGCCGACGTAGGTCTGGGCGAGGTAGATTCGGGCGAGGAGCTTACGTACATCCGCGCTTTCGGGCGCGAGCTTCAGGCCTTCGCGTGCCTGAGCTTCCGCTTCGATGACGTTGCGGCTCTTGAGGTAGAGCGATCCAAAGGCGACTCTCAGCTCGCTTGACGCCGGGTCGAGCGTAACGGCCTCTTTGTAGGCCGCCACGGCAGCCGAGAAGTTGCCGGTTTTTTCAAAGCCCTGGGCCTCCAGGAACTTCTTCAGCGCCTGGGCGCGATTGTCCACTCTTTGAGCGGCATCCTTGACCTCTTGCCCGTGGCCGATCTGCACATTGACGGTGGTAAAGAACAACGCCACCGCGACGATTGTTAAAGCATTTTTTCTCAAGGTCTGATTCCTTCCCTAATTACAAGTGCGAAGCAACACGGACTTCCCCTAGGTCGAAAGCAAGCTGCTACCGGCTAGCCCGAGCATTGCTGCCCTGGCAGCCACCGAAATTCAAAACCAGAGGTATTTCTGACCTCTGACCTCGACGGCGTCAGCTCATCGAGCTCTGCCTGGTCGAAGCAAAAAAATTCACGGCCCGCTCCCACGACGCGCGGCGCGGAAAGTTGGACACCAGTATTACTGCCGCCACAAGCGCAAACGTGATCACATCCAAACGGGAGCCCCCGAACCGGCCCATTAGAATCGCGAGTATTCCGATCCCCTCCGCAAGCGCCGCCAGAATGAGCGTCACGGTGAACAAGTGCTTGATCAGCCCTTCAATGCCGCGCTGCTCCGATACCGCTTGAATCTTCGACGGGCTGAGTTGCGTCCGGCGAATGGCAATCGATCCCAGCGCGAGGAAGACCGCAATCACTATCAAGGTCATTCGCGACTGCTCGGGTCCCGACTGCACAGATTCACGAACCAGCAGCAGGCCGGCCGCGGTATAAACGGCGATGCTTATGGCTATTGCCAGCACGACGGTAGCCGCGCTGCGATAAGCCGCGGCGACGCGCGCACTCGCGGGGGTCATCTGGCTGCCCTCTTCCGCGTCGAATATCACTCGTCGGCCCCCTTAACCATCCGCCCATTCTCGAAGACGATGTCGTCGCCAGTGTCCGGTTTGCCATCGGGCCCAAGGCTTTTGAGCCGATATCCCTCGGCGGTCCCATTGTACTGGAACTCGCGCGACCAGGCATCGAGCCGTATGATCGAACCCAGGAACCGAGGCGCGAGGTTGTCGACCAGCGCGGCGCCGGTGTCGGCGGAAACGTAGAAGCCTCGCTCCCGGTGAAAGGCTTCCAGCGCGGTTACGACGGTGCGCAGGTCGGCGGTCGTTCGCAGCATCTTCTCTTTTCGAACCGCGGTCTGAATGAGCTCGATCGATTCCCAGCGGCGGTCGCCTGTGCGGACCTCGACTGGATTCCAGTTCCCCTGCTTGTCCTGGGTAAATCTGAATGCCGCGTCGAACTGGGCCTCGACCACCGCCTCGCCGCCCATACCAGCGCTGATAGCCTTAACGTGAATATTGTCCGGCTTGTCGAGGCCGACTGCCTGTGCGATTTTCTGTCGCGCCTCACGAGCGCCGAGGTCTCTTGCGAAGGTCACGATCCAGAGAATGGAAATAGCGAGTGCAACTAATGCCAGCACACGCAAGATGGATTTCATTGTGACCTCCGAAGTCGGGCACGGGAGCTGTCGCTGCGGATAAACAGCCTGACTTGATAGTAACAAAGGGCAGTTTGTATTGGCAACGGTTCAATAATCTCGGACAGCAGGCGAGGGTCAAATCTGGCCACAACCCCAACTCAGTTGGGGCCTGGAGTTTGGACCTGGCGACGTGCAAGGAAACCTCAGACACCATCGGCTTTTTGGCCGGTGCGGAAATAGGGGAACTGTTGAAACCAGTTACAAGCGACTAGGAGGCTTTCGTTCCCTCCAACTCATCAAGCCTTGTCTGCACCCGCGAGACGTCTCGGTCGGTGTTCAAACTTCGGCGGTTTAGCGCGTCCATAGTGTCTCGCAATTCGCCGAGGCTGTTTCCGAGGCCCTTGATATCCCGCAGCACATGTGTCTCCATTTGGTCCAGCCTGGCGTCAACAGCGTTGAATCTCAGGGCGATGCTGTCGAACCCCGATTCCATGCCGGATATCTTCTCTCGCATGGCGTCGAACCCGGATTCGATGCCGGATATCTTCTCTCGCACGCCCTCGAAGGAAGATTCCATGGCGGATATCTTCTCTCGCATCGCTCGGATCTCAATTATGAGTTCTTGCATCATTGGCTGCGTAGTTCTATCGCGCGGCCCACCGTCTGGTAGTTCTTTTGTCAGATCGTCGCTTCCCATATGTCTCCTTTAGCCTTTGCTGTGTTCGCTCAACCCTGACGGAGGGCGATCCCGGCAGGTAGGCCAACAGGCGATTTGGGGCGACAAATTGCCGTCGAGTCCCCGCCATTATGTCGGCGGGGAGGGGACCGTGTCAACAAAGTGAATCCAAACATTTAGCAGCAACGTTGACAGGATCTCCGCCTGTTGAAAGGCGATAGTGGCGCAACGTCCTTCCAATCCGCCCGACTGTGAACCATTTCACACCCTCTTTGTGAACTGCTTCGCTTCCTGACATCAACTATTCAGTTAGAGTCTCCCCGTTGTAGAAATGCAGGGTCAGAAATTCAACAGGAGATGAATCATGGGAATTAGTTCTATTCATCACGTACGAATCAACCGTCTGGCAGCAATGGCGTTGCTCGCCCTTTTGATTACGCAGCTATTGGAGCCGCGTTGGGCTGCTGCCGCCGCGAGTGACGACGGATTCCCGGTAGATCAAGTCTCAATGAGCTATGGCAAGGTCACACTACGCTATGGGCAAACGCTAAGGCTCAATCTCACTTCGTTTAGTGTGGATCATTCGGTCCAATCCAGCCAACCAACTACCGCCATTCGCGCCGCCGCGCAGCTCAAGGATACATCGGGCAACACGATTTATATCTCAACACAGGGCGGCGGGGTGTGGAAAACGGTTGATGGTGGCCAATCGTGCTCCTTCGATGTGAATCGAGACGAGCTTCCGCTCGCGGGAGACTCTCGCACAGGTGCATTGGCGGTTGTGCCGGAGTTGATGATCCAGGTTCCGGCGGGTGTGCGCCCGGATTTTCCTATCTCGTTGGAGGTCACCGACAATCATACTGGTGCTGTTGTGTTTGTCGGCGGTTGGGGATGCAGTACCTATACTCACGTATTCGACGGGGGGTACATTCACGGAATCTCTGGTTCACTCTGCAGCGTCACGCGCGGCGAAACGTTGCAGGTCAATCTCTCCAATCCGCTGCCGCTCACGTTGGCGAATCAACCAGTCGCGGGAATCGACTACTCAATCACGATAAAAGGGATTGTGGGAGAGTCCAGCGATGTGCGGACAGGCAGGATCAACCCAGGGCAAACCATAGTGGCAAGGTTCAATCGCGACCGGCTCCCGGATGCAGGTGATCCGGGCACAGGCCGTCTGAGCCTCGCCCCTGAGATCACCTATACCCTTCGCCTCACGCCCGAGCAGCTTGCCGCGCTGGGGGAGGTGGCCCACTTTCCGGTCTCCTTTGAAATTGTGGCTAACGCCGCTGGCAATGTAACGGCGCACTTTGACTCTTATTATGGTAGGGGCGTCTATAAGACGTCGGATTCGGGGCGAACGTGGTGAGTCCTCGGGCGCCGCAAATAACGGATGCTTGCCATCGGCATTGGCAAGATCAGTTATGCTGCGGCGTCGTGACCCAACGCCGCCATTTTTCATGACGACCCGACCCACGTTGGCGGGTCCGACGCGCCCGGAGGCATGTAATGGAACCGAATCAAGTACACCTTGTCACCGCTGCCGTGTCTTGCGATTCGCAGCAAATCATCCACGCTCTCGAACCCCGATTCACGGGCCAGATCGTTCGTTACGTCGGTGACGGCAATCGGCGCAATCGAATCCACGACGATGTGGCCCTCCTCCATCGGATAACGACCACCCACTTTTACGTGGGGACGCGTCCAGATGCGAATGCTGCATCTGATTCTTCCGTGCCGGATTCCGTCGCGAAGGCGTTTTGTGAACACCATGTGGAACCTCACCCAAATTCAACGGCTTTCGCAGTCAAAGGTTTCAGGGCTTCCGCGCGAGCACGAGTAGAAAGGGATGGGGGCGGCCATCTTCAATAATCGTCTCGATGCTGTCGAAGACGAGTGAAAACCCCGCCGCCGTCATGGCCGCCCGCTCCCCGTCGGCATCGAAACTGCTCCAGAACTGCGGCGCTCCGAGCCAATCTTCATCGTAGTCAACCTCCTTGTCGCCCACCCCGAAGTTGGCGAGAAGCACGCCACCCCGGCGAAGCCACCCTGCAATCGAGCGGAATAACGTGTGATGTTCGGCGCGCGGGACGTGAAACAGTGAATACGACGCCACGGCCGCGTCGAAGCTCGCCGGGGCGAAGTCGAGCGTCGTCACGTCGCCGTGGATGAAGCTCGCAAGCGGTGCGTTCGTTGCGGCCAGTCCAATCTGGCGCGCAGAGATGTCGACTCCTGTCACATCGAAGCTCTTCGAGAGTGCGAGGGTCACCGGGATTCCGGCGCCACAGCCGATGTCCAGAACATGTGCCCCAGGCTGTGCACGCCATTCGAGGTAACGCTCCGCGACCTGGTCGTACCCCTCGGAGACTATGAGTTTGGGGTCTTTCATATTATCGGAACGATTCAAGCGCGGCATCGGACCATTCGTGGCCGAAAGAGGTCCACTTCCTACCCGGCGCAGGGAAGTTCGTTCGACAATAACCCCGTTTCCCATAGAAATCGAAGACTGCATGTGCGTAACCATTTATGAAAAGCGCGGCTTGCAGACCGTCTTCCGACCATTCAATCTGCGCCACCGAGGGGATCTCTTTGTCGACGACAGAAGCAACGTTGTAGATATGCAAAGCGTCGAGAATCTGATTAGTTTCGAGAGATGCATCCAAGCCGTAGAAATAGGCTGTGTCACCATCGTCCTCAAAGAACACACCGTATTGCGTCGTGGGCGACTTACTTCCTACGAATGTTTCTTTGCCAACCAGGAACGTCTCTTTCGACTCAATAGTTGATGGCATAATCGAATTCGAGTAGCAACGCAAAGTAGCCATACTAATAGCGGCAGAATTCTGTCGTCTTTAGTACCCATCGTCAAGACGACGACTGCCTCAGATTCGCTGAGTATGAACACATCTTCGAATTCCTGACGAGATAGGCTAACGAGTTAGCGCGGATGTAGCCCGATGGGTCAGCCAGGTTCATTCATCAGGTTCGTAGCTGGCGAGGAGCCGGCTGCAACCATCCAAATTTCATAGTCAGCATTTTAGTCGCGCGCGCCATTCTCCCCTTGTTACAATCTCAACTTATTCACTATGGCCATCGACACTCCATCCGAGACCTACAGTGCCGAGCTGTTCGCCGCGCTCCTTCAAAGCGGCGAACTCAATCAGCTCGCGGCCGAAGTGCGCTCCGGCCGCAGCGTGACTGTAGTCTCGGGGCT
>DASYSA010000462.1:0-4074 GCA_036003885.1 Blastocatellia bacterium
CCCCACTTCCAAACGTCCAAACGGCCATACTGACAAAGGCTGTAAACGATGGGCCGCCCGGTTGCTCTAAGCGCGTCTCCCATTTTCTGGTAGATGGCCGGCATCTCTTCGTCGGTGTAGATCGTGCGAGCGCCACACCAGTCGTACTTAAGATAGTCGATGCCCCAGGCCGCATAGGTCCTCGCATCCTGTTCTTCGTGACCGTAACTCCCTTCATAGCCCGCGCAGGTATTTGGTCCGGGCGAGGAATAGATGCCCAACTTCAGTCCCTTGCCGTGAACGTAATCCGCCAGCGCCTTCATATCGGGGAATTTTTTGTTGGTCTGGATGTTTCCCCGGGCGTCGCGGCCGGCCTCCCAGGTGTCGTCGATGTTGATGTAGACATAACCCGCGTCCCTCATGCCATTTCCTGCCATCGCATCCGCGATGCCCCGCACCGTTGCGTCATCGATTCTTCCCGCGAATTTGTTCCAACTATTCCAGCCCATGGGCGGCGTCCTCGCGAGACCATTATCCGGCACCTTGTGGAGCGCCGGAGGAGCGATGCGAGCGGGAAGGGATCCCTCGCCGGGCGGGGCGCGATGAGCTACCGACTCAATGGGCTGAGCGGTGGGCTGGCGACGGGTCGAAAGATGCAACTCGTCCCCGACCAGTTTCACTTCATATTTCACGGTTCGAACATTGCGTCCGTCCTGCATCGTTCCAGTAAGCGTGAAGCCTTCAGCGCCGGCCGTGCTCTCTGTGATGAGGTAGTAGAACTGCGTCAGTCGGATGTACCCGGTGATCCTGGAGCCTTCCTGTTTCAAGTTCACGTAGGTCGAACGGAAGGTACCATCCGCATTCGGCGTTCGCACCACCCAATTCCCAGTCAGCTGCTCTTTCGTCTGTGTATTTGTTTGCTTTGCCGTTACGAGAGAGACCGAACTTGCAAGAAGGGCCAGCCCGATCGCCATCACGGCGACGCGACGATGGAGATAAAGCTTCTCATTCTTGATAGCGTGCATGTGATTACCTTCTAGTCCGCTAGAAGTCCCAGTTCTCACTAAAAAAGCCCGCAAGCACGACCTTGCCCGGGTGGCGATAGTCCGGTGGCAGACTGATGTCCACGATCGCATAGTCCGGCAACTTCGGCGTCTGCCGCGCATTGCTCAGATAGTCTGCCTCGCGGAACGTGAAGCCGCTGTTCAGCACGACATATCTTTTAGGGTTCAAGGGATTGGGATAGATCATGATCGGGACGTGCGCATCTGCGGGATAGCGATTGTTTCCGACCATGATCCCTCCAACTGTCCACTTGACCGGCAACTGATCAGCGATCCGCGCCAGAATCTTGTTGCTACTCGGGTCTCCCCACAGGATCAGGTTGCTCGCAGCGATATCGGCTTGAGTAACATCAGAGTCACGACGTACCTGTGCATCGCCGCGGAATTGGCGGCGCCACTCCGTGATCGCGCGCTCTTGCTCGTGTGCCACCCACTTAGCCACCCCTTGTGAAATTGGTGTGCCGGTGGGCGTAACGAAGATGAAGCTGTCCAGGAAAGCATCGTCAACAGGTCCCTGCAAGCCGTGCTGCTTGTGGAGACCTGGCACGATCGTCGAGTCCGTTACGGCCCACTGACTCCCTGACTTGCGGAAATGCATTGTCCAGGAGCGGTCAGACATCGGCCCGTTTATCGTGAGCTTCTGCCCGTCAATGATTGCCGCCGGTTTGCGCCCAGGGTCCAGCCAGCAGCCGCCGGGGCCCATCTCGATAGTGAACGCGGTGACGTTTGCGGTCTCGATGTGGACGACGCTGTCACCGTCAATCTCAGCATTCAGACGCGCGCGCTCCCAGTGTTTGCCAAGTGCGTCGATAACCAGCCACTTCATCCGGTTGTAAGCCAGAGTCCAGGTCGTAAACCGTACTTTACGTGGATAAGGATCGCGTCCGCGTTCGGCGATGGCGTTGATTATTCGATCGATCTCGATCTTCGAATCCGGATGGTAGCTGTGTCCGGTCTTCGGGCCGACGACGCGAGTCAACCGCAATCCCTCTTCCGCCATGGCGCGCTCCATCGCATCGGCGGCCTGCTTTTGTGCGTCCATGTCGCCGTTGTATGCGACGGTAGCCGTGTTGACCAGGTTCGCCGCGTAGTCAGTGGCATCGTAAAGGTGAAAGAGCTTCTGTTCCCACCAGGGAGGAGCGTTAGGGCCGCTGAGGTCGAGTTTGAGATACTGTTCCGACTCGGCGAATCCGGCGCCTGGCGCGACCGCAGCCCAGAGTCCGGCGTAGTGCGTCCCGAAATGCCATGCGGATGCGCCGCCCATGCTGAAGCCGCGGACGAGGATCCGGTTCTCGTCGATGCGGTACTGCTCCTTCACTGAGGCGAGAGCTTCGAAGAGGTCCGCCTCGCCGGCGAACTTGTTCGCGTTGCAGAAGCGCCCATAGAGGTGCAGGACGAGCGCGTCCGGCGGCGTGAACTCGCCAGGTTTGCTCTCGCGGTCGGCGAGGAAGTTCACCTCGCTCAGAGTCTCGTTGCGTCCGTGGAACCAGATGTCAAGTCGCCATCGGCGCGGTAGTGCAGGGGAGTATGTTGCCGGCACTACCAGGCCAAATGGCTGCACGCTCTTGTCGATCTTCGAAACGTAACCGCGGGCCACGAGTCCTCTGGCGGTGGGCCACGAAGCTTTGCCTTCGGCGAGCTCGCGAGCGCGTTCCTCGCCGTGCAACAGCAAAGTCCTCGCTTTGGCGATTTCGTCGAGCTTGAAGAACTCATTGTACTGAAGGGCGTAGCGGACGGCTTCGTGGTAGATCAGCACATCTGGAAGCAATGGATTGCCTGAAAGTTTATCGATTGAGGCCCGCAGTCGCTGCAGCCCTGCTTCGAGTTCCGCGCGGTCTTGCGCACCAATCTCGACTCCCGCCGGCGGTACAGCCTTCATTGGGGGCTCTCCGGCCTGTTGCGCCAGAGTGATCCCGGCGCAGAGGAGAATGGTAAACGCGCTTTTCATGTTGGACGTTTTCATGTTTGGAACGCACTCATATGTATCTCCGAGGGACTCTTCGTGTCAAATGCATGGGTTCAATGATCTATCTGAGGCTTGGTTGACTTGATGTCGACTGGGGAAAGAATTCGTTCTTCAACCACCGCTCCGCGCTATTTCCACGCGAAGACGTACGGTGTGCTCCGTACTATTACGCCGACGCTGTAGTTGAAGAGAAGCCTGCGTTCGTGCAGAGTACTTCGGTCAATAGTGAGGCGACTAGATCTACTGGATTCACACTGCACGACTGTGACCGGTTGTATTCAGCTGTTCATTAGTTCAATCCAGCCTTTGTTAACCCCAGCATTTCGTCGGCGGACCCCGGAACAGTCCTAAAACTGATATTGAGTCGATTCCAGAGATTAATAACCCCGATCGCGAACGTTAATGCCGATGATAATCCTGACTCCGCGAGTCGGCGCCGTTAGCCGATTCCGTAGATCAGGCTTACACGCCCATCTTGAAGCTGCTGAACCTTCCGCAGTTCAAGCCCACGACGACGTTCCGTCGTCGCAAAGAGAGCCCTCCCTTCACCGGCGATCAGCGGATAAACAATAAGCCGGAGTTCATCCACCAGCCCGGCATCGATCAGGCTCGCCGTAGTTCGAGCACCCCCAACGAGATAAATGTCCTTGCCGGGCTGCTGCTTGAGGGCAGCGATTTCTTCCAGTCCCCGGACGAAGCTCGTCTTCGGCCAGAGAGCCGAAGTCAGGGTGCTCGATAGCACATAATGCGGTGTCTGCGCGGCGAAGCGAGCCCATTCGAGCTCAGCCGGCGTCGGCGCGCTGCCAGTGATCCAGACGGGCTTGTCCGGCTCATTCTGTATCGCGGTCCAATACTGCTCGTAGCCGGGGTACATACCTCCCCCAAGCAGGCACGCGTCTACTTGCGGCGTCAAGCCGTAGTCTTCCGACCACGCTTCCACCCAATCCGCGCCATGCTCAGGCCCCTCGATCTTCCCATCAACAGAAATCTTCATCCCAGCGATCAGCTTCCGCATGTCAGCCCGCCCTTCTGGTGGTTGTTGGTCATGAGATAGATTTAGCATCG
>DASYSA010000463.1:0-11847 GCA_036003885.1 Blastocatellia bacterium
TAGCCCGGGAGAGACAGGGGGGCAGTAGATAATGAGATCCGAATCGCAAAATTGAGCCTGATCCCCTTTCCTTCCCGAAAAGCGCAAAAATGGCAGGCCTGGCCTTTCTTGCCAATCTCTTAAATGAACCGCAGCTCATACCAACACACCAGAGGTTGACCAGATCCCACGGTAGGTGTAAGCTCGCGTAGTTTTTGCCCCGTCAAAGTCTTGCCCGCCGAGTACCTGTGGTTTTTCAAACTAGTGGGAATTCTCAGGGAGACTATACATGCAGACATTACGAAGAGAACCGAGTCGCTCGTCAGGATTCACGCTAATCGAACTGCTCGTTGTGATCGCGATCATCGCGATCCTGATCGGACTGTTGCTACCGGCTGTTCAAAAAGTGCGCGAGGCGGCGGCCCGAGCCTCTCAGTTCGAGCATTTGCAAGAGGTTTCGTCGCGCGTACTCGAGACTGTAGGTGTCGAATCTTCGCTCCAACAAGCGCTCAATCAGGCGCAGGGGCTTGTCCGCGCCGTGCAAAGTGGCCAGGTCCCGGATCCCGCGCAAGTCTCACGGTTGTTGCAGGACCTACAGAACGGAGAGGCAGAGCTCAGGCAGGAGCTTGCGGACCTCAAGAACCCGGCGCAATTCCACGTTCCGGGCGAGCTGGAGGCCTACCTCGACCTGAAGCACAGCCTCACAGAGACAATCCCTAAGCTCAACCAACTCGAGAATCATGTGGCGCACGTTCTCAAAATCATGACGCGCTGACCGAGCGATCCACCCGCGAGGAAGGGCGGCGGAGAACTCCACGGATGGCGACACGAGGAGGTGACCTGTACACGGGTTCGAAGACTAACCCGCAGGTTTGCTCCGTCACCCCCTTCGGGGGGGGGGCTCTATCTCTAAAAACTCGCCAGAACGTCTGCGGGTGCGTGACCCCATCAAGGTGTAGTGAAATCTGAATCGTAGAATCGAGGGTCTGACCCCAGTCCTCAGATGCGAATCGCAGAATCGAGGGCCTGACCCCCGAATGATCTTGACCGCGCGTTCGACTTCGCACATATTCAATCGCCGTGACGAGGGCGAAACGTAAACTGATTCCATCACCGCTGGGCGCAGTGACGTCTCTTGTCTATCTCTTCCTCTACGCGCCCATCATCGTACTCGTCGTCCTCTCGTTCAACAGCTCGCGCTTCAGTACCATCTGGCGAGGCTTCACCTGGCACTGGTACGCGCTTGCGTGGCGAGACACCGAGCTGATCGCCTCTCTGCGAACGAGTCTGGTCATTGCACTCGCAACAACCGTCATTTCGACGCTGATCGGCACCGCTGCGTCACTCGCCCTTGCCCGCTATAGATTCAAACTCAAGCGCCTGGCAGAAGGCCTGATCTTTCTGCCCGTCATAATTCCCGAGATCGTGATCGGATTCGCCACCGCCGGGCTCTTTGGTATGGCGGGCCTCGCCTTCGGACTCAAGACCATAGTCGCCGCACATGTAGCCTTTTCCATCTCATATGTGGTCTTTATAGTGAGGGCGCGCGTGGCCGGACTCGATCCGTCATTGGAAGAGGCCGCCATGGATCTTGGAGCGACGCGCTGGGCGACATTCCTGCGCGTGACGCTGCCTTTGATCCTGCCTGGAGTTGTGTCGGCCGCTCTGTTGGTCTTCACGATCTCACTCGACGACTACGTGATTACAAGCTTCGTGGCGGGGCCCGGTGCCAGCACCCTGCCGCTCAAGATCTACTCGATGGTGAAGACCGGGGTTACGCCCGAAATAAACGCGATCTCGACCGTCCTGCTTGTTGTAACGGTGTTGCTGGTCCTGGTTTCGGATCGGCTGACGTCGGGCCGCCCGTCGCGCTGGTCGATGTCCGCGGGCGCATGCGCGCTGATACTGCTCTTCGTCTTCGCACTGGGCGGAAGATCACAGCAGTCTCACGGCGGCAGTTTGAACGTGTTCATCTGGTCGAACTACCTTCCCGAAGAGGTCATAGCCGAGTTCGAACGCCGCTTCGACGCGAAGCTCAATGTCGAGCTTTATGATTCAAACGAAGCGCTGCTGGCAAAGCTTCAGTCGGGAGGCGCGAACTTCGACATCATCGTGCCCAGCGACTACATGGTCACCGTCCTGCGAGAGCAGGGCTTGCTCGAGCAGCTGGATATGGAGCGTCTAACGAATTTCTCAAATCTCGATCCGGCCCTCGTGGGCCTTCCGTACGACCCTGAGAACAAATACTCGATTGCCTACATGTGGGGCACCACCGGGATCGGGTTCAGGAAGGACAAGATCCCGGAGGGTGTCGATAGTTGGGCGGCGCTGTGGGATACCAGATACAAGGACCGGCTGGCGATGTTGGATGATGTGCGAGAAACGCTCGGAGCGGCGCTCAAGTTCATGGGCAAGAGCCTCAACAGCACTGATCGGGCGGAGATTGAGCAGGCGGCCGCTTTGCTGTCAAAGCAGAAGCCTCTGGTGAAGGCCTACGACAGCGGCGGCTTCGATCAATTGCTTCTCTCCGGAGACGCATGGATAGTTCAGGGCTACAGCGGACAGATAGCCAAGGCAATGGCCGAGGACCCGGCGATCGGATATGCAATTCCAAAGGAAGGCTGTACTCGGTTCGTCGACAACCTCTCAATACCGAGAAACGCGGCTAACAAAACTCTCGCCCACGAGTTCATCAATTTCGTGCTCGAAGCCCGGGTGGCTGCGGACATTTCAAATGGCACCGGTTATTCGACTGCCAACCGCGCGGCGCACGCCTTGATCCGGCCGGAGTTCCTGACCAATGAGGCGGCCTATCCGCAACGCGAAGATATCGAGAGGTGTGAATTCGTTACCGACGTTGGCCCTGCCATCAGCATCTACGACCGGCTGTGGACTGAGATCAAATCGAAATGAGAGTCGTCGGAGAGGGGTCAAAGGTCATAGGTCTGGTAAATCAATTTCGCAGCTTGGACATGAAATCGTCGTCCTTATCCGGTTTTCGGAGCGGGGAAGAATGCTCGCGGTTGACTCGCCCGGTGAACGGACGCGCGGGAGGCTGATCGCCGATCGGCGGGGGAGGGAGACTGGTTGGAGTCGAGCTATTGTTCTCGACCGAAACGGGACGCGTCGGGCCAATTGGAGCGCCCGGCTTTTGAAGGCTGCCCGGGAGCCGCTGACTTCCGCGGACAACGCCTGGTATCACGGGAGAGGGTGGGGAAGCTGTCAGGCCGCCCGTCGCACGCTGCATCGCGGGTGCCATGAGATTCGCTCCGACCTTGGCATCCAGAATCCTGGCGACGCTTCGGAACAGTTTCACCAGCCCGATCAGAGCCAGGACCAACACGATCAGATAGATCACGGTGTGTGTCGGCGCCAGGTAGTAGCCCAGGCCCGCAGCGACCAGCAGCGCGGCGCCGATCCCCGCTCCTTGAATGCCCTCGCTGATCTCTTTGCGTGCTCGCTTGTACTCTCGATCCCGAAGAGGATCGGCCACCCCGAACGAACCACCGGTCAGCGCCTGGCTGATGATGTTCAGGTTCATCCCGCAAGACTTGCAGAACTTCGCCCCTTCAGTGGCCTTTGTTGAGCAGCTAGGGCAGTACATTTAGTCCCACTCCAATCCTGATCATCGCGAGATTAGCTTACTGTATAACCATCACCGCTGTTTGTCGAGATTAACCTTTTCGGTGATGATCCGTCTCCGGGGGATTCTCGGGGGGTGCGACCAGTATAGCACGAACGGTTGACTCTCTCCACGGCGTATCGCTAAACTCGATGGACGCCAGCCCGAGCGGGAGGAACTTCACTTTGATCGCGAGTATGAGAATTCTGCTTATCTGCTTCCTGGTTCCCTGTTGCCTTGCGCTTGGCGGGCCGGTGGGCGGGACGAATACGCGCGAGCAGACTGCTGCGCCCGTCCTTCCTGTGCTCAAGCGCGATTATCTGCTCAACGGGTTGCAACTGGTCCTCAACGAGCAGCCCGAGCCCGGAGGTCTGACAGCGAGGCTCAGAATCGACAGCGGGGCTGCGTTTGATCGGGCAGGGAAGGGCGGCCTCGCCGACATGACGGCCGGGATGCTGCTCAAGGGCGGCGGCGGAATGGACGCCAAGGCCGTGTCAGAGACGGTGAAAGGGTTGGGCCTCTCCATCAAAGTGTCGGTCGACTGGGATTCGACTAATATCACTCTCAATGGGCCGAACGATTCGCTGGACTCTCTGTTCGATCTCATCGGGCGGCTGGTCATTTCGCCGACCTTCGATCAGAAGGAACTGGCTGCGCTGAAAACGGAGAGGGTTGCAGCGATTGCAGCGGAGGCAAATGATGATGCCGCGACAGCAAGGCGCAGGGCGATGGAGGCGATCTACGGCTCGCATACTTATGGTCATCCTGTGCGAGGAACTGCAGAATCGATTTCGCAGATCTCCCGTGAGGACGTAGTTTCCTATCACGCGCGCTTCTACCTGGCAAACAACGCAGTTCTGGTGGTTACAGGCGACGTCAAGGCTGAAGAAGTGACCCGATTGGCTCGCACAAAACTCGGATCGTGGAAGAAGGGCGAGAAGGTCCCGGCTACGTTTCAACCGCCCGCACCGCTTGTTTCAAGGCGCATTGTTATTATCGATCGGGCATCGCAGAGCGCGCACGCGATCGTCGCCCAGTTGGGGATTTCAAGAAAAGACAAGGACTACATAGCGGTTCTGGTGATGACCGAGGTCCTCAGAGCGGCTGCAGCCCGTCGGGCGGGTGCCGTTCCCGGAACCGTG
This sequence comes from Blastocatellia bacterium, assembly GCA_036003885.1. Taxonomy (GTDB): domain Bacteria; phylum Acidobacteriota; class Blastocatellia; order UBA7656; family UBA7656; genus DASYSA01. Next base: position 4,744 of record DASYSA010000463.1, read on the forward strand.
GTCCAGGCTGGTCTCGATGCGCGTTATCTGACCGGCCCTTTGTGGGTGGAGGTGACGTCGTCGCCGGATGCGATGGGACAGAGCATAGAGACCGTGCTCTCGACGATGGCTGATCTTAAGGGAGCCTTACCCGCGCTGGATCAAGTCGAGTCAGCAAAGGCCCGCCTCATATCCTCATTCTCTGAGCGGCTTGCCACAGTCGATGGGGCAGGCGAAGTGGTACTGGATATGGAGACCTATGGCCTCGGGCGCGACTACCTCATGAACTTCGTTCCTCGAGTGAATGCCATAACTCCGGGTGACGTTCAACACGCAGCGCAGGAGCACCTGAACCTTCAGGCGCTGGCAATTGCCGCCGCCGCGCCGGCAAGCGCGTGCGAGGACGGAATGAAGAGACTGGGAACCGTCACCATCGTGAAATGAGACGTTTCTTCTAAGTTATCTCTAATGGAAATTCAAGGGGACAATCGGGCGGGCCCGAACAAGGCTGTTTTAGTGCGCTCGATGTTCTCCGAGATCGCGCCCAGATATGATTTCCTGAATCACGCGTTATCACTCAACATCGACAGGCGCTGGCGCCGATTTGTGATCGAGAAACTTGCTGACCGCTTGCGGGCGGGCGCTGTTGCACTCGACCTCTGCTGCGGCACCGCGGATCTGTCTTTGGAACTGGGCGTTCGGGTTCCGACTCTGGGCATAGATTTTTGCCATCCGATGCTGACACGAGGCTTGAAGAAGGTTCGATCCGCGGGGTTGCCGATCAGGCTGGTGGAAGCGGACGCCCTGCGTGTTCCGATCGCCGACGACATATTCGACGTTGTGACGATGGGTTTCGGGCTGAGAAACCTGGAGACGCCCGAGGGCGGCCTGCGAGAGATTCACCGTGTACTCAAGCGAGGCGGGCGTTGTGCTGTACTGGAATTCTCTCGCCCTGTGGTTCCTCTTTTCAGAGGTCTCTTTCACTTTTACTTCACTCGCATTCTCCCTCGGATCGGAAATGCGGTGTCCCGGTCCGGGTTCGCGTATCAATATCTACCTGATTCCGTCAAAGCGTTTCCCGATCAGGAAGGTTTGAAGAGGTTAATGGAGGCGGTTGGATTTTCCAACGTGAGATACTACAATCTGTTTGGCGGCGTTGCCGCTGTCCACCTGGGGGATAAGAAGGTAGACTGAGAGGCCGGGCGCGTGCAGTGGTCCCTCCTAATCCCGGCTTCGTGAAATGAGCAAAATGAACACAGACGCAATCGAGTTCTTCTTCCAACGATACGGTCTCACACTTAAGGATCTCGACGAACTGCTGGCGATCGCGCTGGGCAGAGGTGGAGACTACGCGGATCTTTATTTTGAGTACCGAGTTGCCAACAGCGTCCACCTCGAGGAGCACATCGTAAAATCGGCAACCAAGTCGATAGCCCAGGGCGTCGGCGTCCGGGTGATAATGGGCGACAAGACCGGATATGCATATACGGACGAGATTGCCTTTGATGCGATCGAGAAGGCCTGCCGCACGGCAAGCCACATAGCCCGTAGCGGCAAGGGGATTCAGAATGTCGGCGTGAATGCAACACCAAACATCCATAATCTCTATCCGGTTGAGGCGCCGGTCTCGTCTGCCGAGCTTACGCACAAGATCGAGTTGATGAATAAGGGCGACGTCGCCGCGCGCGGGTTCGATCGGCGGATCCGCGAGGTTCAGGCAACGGTCGCCGACGAGATCAAGTATGTAATGGTAGCCTCTTCGGACGGGCGGCTGTCAGGGGATGTTCAGCCACTGGGCCGATTCGCGATCACGTGCATAGCGGATGACGATGGAAACCTCCAGGTTGGGCGAAGCGGCGGAGGTGGCCGGGTCGGCATGGATTTTTTCGAGAGCGAGCTGACTCCGGAATACTTCGGTGCTGAAGCCGCAAAACAGGCGATCATACAACTCGAAGCTGTCGATGCTCCGGCAGGCAAGATGGAAGTCGTGCTCGGCCCCGGCTGGCCCGGAATATTGCTGCACGAGGCTGTGGGACATGGCCTCGAGGCTGATTTCAATCGCAAGGAGACTTCGGCTTTCTCGGGTCTTATAGGGGAGAGGGTCGCATCGGAATTGTGCACGGTCGTTGATGATGGGACCATCCCTGGCCGTCGTGGATCGCTGAACATCGACGACGAGGGATATCCTACCCGTAGAACGGTGTTGATCGAAAACGGCATACTGCGAGAATACATGAGCGACTATCTCAATTCGGGTCTCATGAAGTCTTCGCGGACTGGCAACGGGCGGAGACAGAGCTACCGGCATATGCCTTTGCCCCGAATGACCAATACGTTCATGCTGTCGGGTGAAGACTCGAAGGACGACATCATTCGGTCAGTGAAGCGTGGACTCTATGCAGTGATGTTTGGGGGAGGTCAAGTGGACATCACCAGCGGGGAGTTCGCCTTCTCGGCGTCGGAGGCGTATTTGATTGAGGATGGCAAGATCACGGCTCCCGTAAAAGGCGCGACTTTGCGCGGGAGCGGACCCGAAGCACTCAAGCATGTTACTGCCGTCGGCGCGGACCTCGAGCTCGATCAGGGCGTGGGGGTCTGCGGTAAAGATGGCCAGAACATAGCGGTGGGTGTCGGTCTCCCCACTATTAAGATTAGCGAGATGACTGTTGGAGGAACGCGACAGTAGCTTTCTTCAGCGAACATTGATTGGCCACAACGCTTTTGAAGGTAGCCGATGGGATCTGCACAATAGCTGAATGACGACCCCCTTGACGACAGAATTTGCTGCCGACCTCGCCCGAGAGTTGGTAAAGCATGGTGCGAGCGCCGCTGAGGTGGTAATCAGACAGCGCACGGAGTTCTCGGTAGGCGTCAGGCTGGGCGAGGTGGAGACTCTCCAACAGTCGGCAGACCGCGGGTTGGGAATGCGGGTGCTGATTGACGGCAAGCAGGCTTCAGTCTCAGGATCAGACTTCAGCGGCGATGCTCTAAAGTCGCTGATGCGGGAAGCAGTCGAGTTGGCCCGGGCGACCTCTCCTGACGATAGCGCAGGTTTGCCGGAGTCCGACGATTTTGCGAAGTCGATAGCCGACCTTGACCTGTACGATGAACAGATTGAAGCCCTGTCTACCGACGATAAGATCGAATTGGCCCTCAGGGCCGAGCGAGCTGCTCGAGACGTAAGTCCGCTGATAGTCAACTTCGAGGGAGGCGGATACGACTCAGCAGCCGGATCCATTATCCTGGCAAATTCTCTTGGCTTTGTTGGTCAGTATCGAGGCACCTCGTGCTCGCTGGTCACGGTCCCAGTCGCCGCCGATGATGGGAAAATGCAGCGCGACTACTGGTTCGATCATCGCCGCAAGCTAAGCCAGATGGACAGCCCGGAGCAAGTCGGCCTGATGGCGGCCCAGCGTACCTTACGCAAACTCGGCGCACGGCCCGTGCCGACCCAGAATGTACCAGTCATCTTCGAACCCCACGTCGCGCGTGAGTTGCTTGGCGATATCTTCGAGGCCGTCTCCGGAGAATCGATCTTCCGCAAGGCGAGCTTCCTGGTCGGGCGTCTGGGCGACCGCGTCGCCTCCTCCAGGCTCACAGTCATCGATGACGGAACGATGCCTTCCCGCGTCGGATCCAGGCCATTCGACGGGGAGGGTCTGCCGACGCGCAGAACGGTGGTGATCAACAAAGGCGTGCTGGAGAATTATCTCCTCAATACATATACCGCACGTAAGCTCGGCCTCAAGTCGACGGGCAATGCTTCGCGTGGACTGGTGGGTGCGCCGACTGTGGAGGCCGGCAATCTGTACGTCGAAGCGGGTTCAGAGTCCCCCGAAGAGATCATTCGTTCCGTGAAGAGGGGACTCTACGTCACGGAGCTCATCGGCTTTGGTGTGAATACGGTCACCGGTGATTATTCGCGCTCCGCGGGCGGTCTTTGGATAGAAGATGGGAAGTTGGAATTTCCCGTTCAAGGGGTGACAATAGCCGGAAATCTCAAGGAGATGCTCAATCAGATAGAGGTAGTCGGAAACGACCTCGATTTTCGGGGCAGTATCGCTGCACCCACTCTGCTGATAGGTCAGATGATGATTGGAGCGTAGGGATTGCGGATTGCGAATTGCGAATTGCGAATTTCGGACTGCTGGATTTGGCTAACTGGCAAAGGACGGCTCGTCTCGCGCTTGCAAGGCTCGCAATCGACAGATTCGCAATTCGAAATTCGAAATTCGCAATTCGTGTGGGGTGACTATGTTTGAGCAGCCGGCCGGCAGGGTCGAGAAAGACCGCTCCCGGCTAATTATGCTATCGAGCGGCGCGACAGTGCTGCTGATAATCGGACTGATTGTTCTGTTCTCTTCCTATTGCAGCCGAGAAGTAGCAGTTGAAATGGCGTATCCAGGTTCCCCGGAGTTCGATTCTTACGCTCCCTTCGTGAGTATGGCGATCAACGAAAAGTTCACCGGAGAAAGGCTTCGAGTCAAATACGCCCGACTGCGGTGCACAGTCCGCAATGACGGAGACCAGGTTCTAGTCGGACTTCAGGTCCGAACCGTGGTCCTTGGCTTTAACAATGAAGTACTTCTGGAAAAAGTAACATCACCCATCCCGAACCAGAAGGAGGTTCTCAATCCGCACAAGTCTTTGGATGTTGACTTGAATATCGAACCCATTCCTGACCCTTCGCAGATTATGGACATGGCGGTCGAGATTCACGCCCTGAAGCTCAAATAGGCAACGAGCAAATAGCCCAGGCTCCCTACTGGTCTTTGACGATGACTCCTGGCGGGGGCGTGAACGTGAACTCTCCATCCGGGGCCACGTAATTCTCACGCACATTGTTGAGCAGAAAATCCATTCTTGCGCCGCTGCGCTCGAAGATGACCAGCCGCCGGACCTCGAATCTAGTGGGGTCGACTTCAACCAGAAGCTTCTTGAATTCTTCTGGAGCGCGGGCCGGAACCAGCCTCAACACGCGGTTCCCGGCTATGACCGCGCGCTCGTCCGACAGCAGTTCTATGCGCGTGAATTCGCTCCGCAGGTCGCTCCGACCAAGCAGGAAAAGAAACGGGATCTGGGGGTCGGAGGACTGCTTCAGGGAGGTCCGGCTTGCGTGACGCTCGCCCTCGACATAGAAGTAGATGTTCTTGCCGTCTGATATGAACAGCTTCCGTTCCGGTTCCACATACTCCCACTTGGCTTTTCCGTACCTTTTCAAGAGCAGCCGGCCGGTCTCGCGCGCAGTGCGGCCATCCGATTGGTGATACATCTGAACGAAGTCGGCGGCCAGGCCTTTCATCCGAGAATACCTTTTTTGAATCCCACTGATGATCGCCGTCAACTCTACTCCCTCGGAGGCCGCCTGAACGTTTGCTGAAAGCAACGATGAAGCAGGAGTAATCGGAACAGTCACTGCCAGGCACGCAGATATCACGCTTGCGAAGAGGAATCTCATGTCCGAACACCGTGTTTTAGCGGGTGTCGTTGCTGCAATTGTAGGTTTCCGTCGACTCGCAGGCTGGCTTCGTGGCAAGAAACCACTGGTATAGGGGTCAACGCGAAACGCGAAACGACAAACGCGAAACTTTTTTTATCCCTTCTCGGCTCTGGAAAAAATATCTTCGAGCGAGACCCGTTGCGGGTTGACCGACACCAGGCGCCCACCCGCCTGGCGAATCAGACTGAGGGCGCTATCCACGGAGCTTTCATCCCGCAGTAAGAGGCGAATGCCATTGGGCGATTCGGCAATCGACTGAACGGAGTGCAGACCGTCCAGGAACCCCGCAAGCCGGGAGATATCGAGTCCGACTGCAATCACCTCAACGGTCGCCCCTTCTTTTGCCGTCATTTCATTCAAGCCTCCGCATCGCACGAGACTGCCGCGGGTCAATATACCGGCCCGGTCACACAGAAGCTCAACGTCCGAAAGAATGTGCGACGAAAAGAAGATAGTCTTCCCTTGCTCGCGTAAGGAGAGGAACAAATCGCGAACCTCCCGGCGGCCGATCGGGTCGAGCCCCGACATCGGCTCATCCATAAAGACAATCTCCGGGTCATTGACCAGCGCTTGCGCGATCCCGATTCGCTGAAGCATACCCTTCGAGTATTTTCTGAGCTGGCGGTCGGCGGCTTCCTTGTCGAGGCCGACGAGCTTGATCAGCTCGCTTGCTCTCTCCCCGGCTCTCTCGGGTGGAATGCCGAACAACGCGGCCGTGTATCCCAACAATTCGCGGCCTGAGAGGTAATCGTAGAAGTACGGGTTCTCCGGAAGATATCCGACCCTCGAGCGGGTGCCCACGTGATCGATAGGCTGACCAAGTATCCGGGCCGAGCCTGCTGTCGGGAATATCAGCCTCATCAGCAGCTTCAGTGTTGTAGTCTTGCCCGCGCCATTGGGACCCAGAAATCCGAATATCTCGCCGCGGCGCACCTGAAGCGTCAAATGGTCAAGCGCCCGAACCGAGCGCTTCTTGAGAAAGCCCACCTGGTAGTCTTTAGTCAGGTCTTGAATGTCGATTACAACTTCAGAGTTGCTGATTGATTCACTCATCGCGCCTTCTCTCCAAACACTTGCCTGCGGCTCGCAAGAAGGTGGCTCGAATCTCAGGATTCCTGATCCGGTCCGCACTCTCTCGCAGCGGCATAGCCTGCTGGTCGGGGGCGACGAACTTTACTTGAGGGGCAACAATTGCGTTTCGCTCTATGATCTCGGGATTGATAACAAATTCGATTCCAGTCACTACGGGAGATCCCAGGATCGAGTTTAACTTGAACAGCGCCTGCCCGCTGAACTTTTGCAACTGAGTTCGCCATGTGGCATCAGGGACCGCGACCATCAAGGTCTTGCGTTCAAGGCGAATGGGCGCTGTCACTCTTCTGATCTGGACGCCGGCTGCCGCGGCCCAGGCTGCGAATACCGCCTGCTCGCGGGCCTCATCTGAATCGCCGGCCTGGCGAAGCAACAGCGGAAGCAGCTTGAGAAGATCGATCATCATAGCCGCAATGGAGGCGGGAGGCTCAGATAGAATGCCCGAAAGATTCTCTCTTCGCCACAAGACTCGGAGGCCCGAACGTTCGGGTTTCGAGTTTGGAGTTTCGGGTTTCCGGTTGAAGGCAGTAGGC
>DASYSA010000464.1:0-7283 GCA_036003885.1 Blastocatellia bacterium
GGTCGCGTGTCTACTCTTGAGTCCGTCGTGCCAGGCTACGATAGTTGATTTCATCTCATGCCCGCCCTTCTTCACGATACGAGCGAACGTCAAATGCGATCAACCGATCATTCTCAAGAACACATTGAAACCGTTCGCGCAAATACCTAGCGAACTTGCTGTAGTGATCTAGCCACCAGAAAGCAGGCCAGCCAAAGACAATAAAGCGTGCTGCCAACTGGCGCATCCGTTCGAATTCCCGGATCGCGTCTGTGTCGTCCAGCGGCGGACCCCAGTATTGACCATCTCGCTCGACAAACGGTATGGATTGGCAGACGAATTCGTCGTCGGCCCGCCATTGATTCTGGTCGACGAGAATGATTTTCTCTCCGTGCGAGATCAAACCGCGTATCTCTCGAATCGCCAAACGCATTCGGTGTGCTTCGAGATCCACTCTCCGAACAGCCTCCTTTACCACAGCGGCCGCCATCCCCTTGGCGAAGCCGGGTAGAAGGTTCACCTCTACCGCTTCGCCGAGGTTATCCTGCCAGCGAGACAGTGCCAAAAGCTCCATCTCCCTGGCCGCGTCATCGAGCACAAGAACTGTTCCTGGTCGGGCGAAGTCCAGAGCTTGATAGAGTACACCTTCCCGTCCCCCGAGCGCCGCGGGCGGCCCATCAATTACTATCAGATCTGCCGGAAGCGAAGAAGCAATTTGATCCGCCTGGATGTAGTACATTGGAAGCGACCTCCCTGTGCAATCACGAGCTATCAGCGGCGCCAACTGAAAGCTGATTCGGCAGCAAGTCTCTTGACCTTTGAATTGCTCTGCTGCGGCGTGCGCAAAAACGGGATCATGATCTACAGAGGTGATCCAGCGTGTGCCGCCGAGATACACGCAGGCCCGTGCCATCACACGAGTTGAGAGGCCGGAACCGAACTCCAGGATGTGCTGCGGTCTCAATCGCGATACAAGGCTCGCAAGCAGTCGCAGAGCATCAGGGGCTAACTCCCATCCGGTTAACGAAGGACACGGCTCGAGCCATGAGAGGTCGATTTCGGCGGCTTCCACAAGTGCAGCTGAAATAGCGGCCCTCGCGGCCTCAACGCTATTATGCTCCAACCCGCTTCGTGACATTGTGGCGCGTATCCCATTCTGCAGCGGCAGCTTCAATATCACCCTGCGCCCCGATTCGTCCCCAAAAGGACCGGAACGGGTCTTTTATATCGTGCAGCCACAGGGTCATTTTTTGTGACTTATCGCGGAGGAACAGGTCGATGTTGTCATTGACTGTGTCCCAATACTGAAGGCCAATCTGATAGCGCTCCCGGTCGGATAGCCGCTCTGCTTCATCGTAGTGTTGCAGAATTCCCTGTGAGAACGAGAAGAGAATTGATCTCCTTCCGCGTTTCATTAGACTCTCCGCGACCTCCTCTCGGCGCCTGAGCAAATGTACGTAAAACGCCCTATCACCGTATGTCTTGTCGAGAGTTCCTAAGAACCAGGACAGCCTGTTGTCTATCTCGATGTGATTTTCGCCGTAGCTCAAAACCCGGTATGGGTGTTTTACCTCATGGAGCCAGCGATTGTTGCTCTCATGCGCAGATGTATAGTTGTTCATATACTCGCAAGCCTTGGCGAAAGTCATAGACCCGCATCTACCTGTACATAGAACGAAGATGTTCATTGCTGCACCTCTCGCACCGCACTCAGGAACTTGACGGCTCTCTCCTGCAACTAACTTACGGCCTTATTAATCAGCTTCGTCAGCACGGTGCCTGAATCGAAATACTCCCGTGCAAGTTCGCGTGCCGATCTTGCATGCTTGTAGGGATCGCATAGAAGTCTCTCGATCGCGTCTGCCGCTTCCTCGACTGTCTTGAACGCGAAGAGCCCGTCGCCGGTAGGTATGACCTTCCCGAATCCTGTGTCCTGTACGACTGCGGGCACGCCCAGGGCCAGGTAGCACGCCGTGCGGCACGAAAACCATCCGCTGCAGCTTGCTACATAGGCATTCTTAGCAACACTAAACTCTCCAAACGAATGAGCCAAATAGTCGCGATAGACCCAGGGGTTGTGCGATACTTCACACGCGTCGGCAAGCTTCCAGTTCTGGGCGCGGAGTCTATCAGATGGCGCTCTTCCGTTCATCGCAATTTCAAGTGGAAGCGCGCTGCGCGACGCCAGGCTAATGAAGCGCTCGAACTCTACACTTTTTCCTTGATACGCAACGCCTTCAACCGTCGGACCGTCTTCTGCGGGTTCCCAGGAAGCCACCGTCGTCAGCACTCTTCTGCGATCTGCCACTGGCACGGCCGAATCTCTAAAACAATCCAGTACGATTGGCTGGCGTGTGGGAATCCACTCGAAAAGGCCGACCGGAATTCTGCAATCACGCATGCCTATGTTCTCGGCGAAAGTGAAAAAAATGTCGTGCTCCTTCATCATATCGACTCGAGCGCGCGCTGCGTCGCCGATTGATCCAGCGAGGTAATCAGGAACCGAGGCTTGCGTATACATGGGATCACTATCGATGAACGCAACACGCTGCGCGCGAAGATATTCGTCGCGCATCCAGCAAGAGGCCGAGATGTGAAGAAAGAGATCTGCCGTGTTGCAGAAGTCTACGACCTGATTCCAGTGCCGGCCGTAGGTCTTTTCAGTTGCGTCTCGGAAGAACCACCGGTCGGTCAGGTCTTCGCCGAGTGTTGCGATATGTTCCGCCAGATAAGCAGCGTTCCTGCTGCCGTCTTCGACAAAGGTGCCTGCAACCGGGTCATAGCACCACTTGCCCGTATCTTCGATGTAAAGAACGTCGAACCCCAGCCTGCTCAACCCCAACGGATACTGGATGTAGTCCCAGAACACGCCGCCGAACGGATAAGTTGCAGCAAGACCAGTAACCGCAATGCGAAGTGGCTTAGTCATCACTTTGGCGGCGATCAATCAAGCTCGAGCTTTCGAGACGCTTCTCCCCGACTCAATGAGAACCTGGGCAAGATGTGTAATGCGCGCCGCTGTCGCTTCCCAGGTAAACTCGTTCAGGACCTTCCGCCTGGCGGCTTCGGCAATCGAGGAGGCCAGCTCTGAACTGGATAACAACGTCGCAATGCCGTCGGCAAGTTTTTCGCGATCGCCTGGTGTATAAAGCCAACCTGTCTTGCCATGCTCAATAATCTGTTCAATCTGTCCGAGAGCGGCGGCAACAGTTGGTCTGCGCGCTACCATGCACTCGAAGAGTTTGAGGGGAGAAAAGTAGAAGTCCTGCTTCATTCGATACGGCACAACGGCGATGTCCATTGCTCCAATAAAGCTTGGAACCAGGTCGTGGGCGACGTTGCCGGTGAAGATCGCTATTGATTCCAAACCCATCCGGCGTACGGTGGTCTCAAGCCCCATCCGTCGCGGACCGTTGCCTACCAGGAGGAGTCGGAGCTCGGGGTTGTCCTGGTAGAGTTCGTGAAATGCCATTAGTAGCCCGTCAACGTCGTGCCAGGGCTGAAAGCTCCCCAGGTAACCTATTACACGTTTTCCGACGAGACCGTAACGGCTTCTGATGTCCTCACAGCACGTACTCGCGTTAAAAAGGGCGATGGATATCCCATTCGGCACGACGTGTACTCTTCTCTCGTCTGCTCCCTTCGATGTAATCCACTCTTTTAACCATTGTGACACAGCGATGATCGCGTCGGCCCTCTGGAGTACCTCAGTTTCAATCCTTTCGGCGGTCTCACCCAATGTGAATCTCTCGTAGCCTGCCTGTTCGCGACAAAGCGGCGCGTTGACCTCGAGTAAGAGGGGAATGCCGAATCGCTGGCTCAACTCAACGCCCGCCCAGCCGAAAAGTGAATGGCGCTCGTAAAGCAGATCTGGCCTCTCGCGCTGGAGGATCGACCGGCCTTCGTTCTTTAAGGACTGGTTGAAAAGGACCGACTTCAAATCGCGCTCTAGTCTGCTGCTTTGTATCAGGGGTTCGGTCGCGAGTGACTTCCAGACAATGGCATCGAGTCCGTGCGGTGAGAGCTCGTAAATAGGAGCCTTCATTTTGATCCGCGTGCTGCTGCCGGCTGAGGCGCAGATTATAAAGACGTCGTGCCCGGCTTCTACCATCGCATTCGTAAGCTCACGTACGTGAACTGAACAACCGTGATGCCCCAGGATTGGAACGTCTGAATCAGAGCAAAGGTAAGCAATCTTCATCGGCTGATTCTTCTCGCGTTGATAGTCTATTTGGAGACTGACGCGGCGCGCTCGAACTTGTGCCGCGAGTTGATTATCGCCTTTCGATAGATAGCAAGGATTCGACTGGTGTACTTGTCCATTGCGAAGTAATCCTCGACGTGACGGCGACCAGCAGCCCCCAGGCGTTGCCGGAAGGAACGGTCATCGAGAATCCGGTCGAGCGCAGCTGCTGTTGCTTCAACATCATCGGGCGGCACAAGTAAGCCGGTCTCGGAGTCAGTTACGGCTTCGGGCGCGGCTCCGGTCGTGCTGCCCACCACGGGACAGCCACAAGCCATCGCTTCGATATAGACGTTCGCTACTCCAACCTCGTGTTGGGCAGGCGAGCAGAAGACGCTTGCACGTCGGTAGAACTCCGGCAGTCGATCGCGGTTTACGAAGCCTGCAAATTCTACGTTGGCTGCCGCACCGCTCCTTTCTGCCCGCGACTTGAGGCGTTTCGCCAGGTCGTCATCGCCTTTGCCCAGAATCTGAAGTTTGATTTCCGGGTACTTCGAACGCAGCCTGAGCGCAGCCTCAAACACGGTGGTGACGCCTTTGTTCGCAGCGATATTGCCCACAAATAACACAATTGGCCGGAAGTCGTTCTGTTGTTCTTTGGGGTCAGCCGGTCTGAAGGATTCAGAATCAACGCCGCAATGAATGACATCTATCGACTCTCGTGGAAGGGTGTAGAAGTCCGCCGTGAAATCGGCGATGTTCGCGCTGCAGGCCATCACCGCGTCGGCCTGTCTTATTGAGAGGCCTTCCATAAACATACCGACGCGATAAAACTCACTATTCTGGTCGGGCCAGCCGACCCGCTCTGCAAACATCGCCAGTGGCCCGTGCAGTTGAACAACCACCGGGACCCAGTTCCACGGTGTCCGATCCAGCTGATACGCGAATCCTTCGGCGCCATACTCAGCGAAGTCTATTACGTCCAGAGCAGCATCTGGCATCAGGCAATTAAGCTGGCGAAGAACTGACCAACTGTAGCCAACCCAGTACGTAGGCTGTGTATAGATCGGAAATTCCAACGTTGGCGCAGGAATCCTGTGAACGGTTACCCCAGATGAGGTTGTAGTTTGGGTGTCTGTCCTTCTGTTGGTGGCACACGAAATAACATGGACAGAGTGACCTAACCGCGCCAAAGCATGAGCCTTATTCCACGTCTGAGTGCCAATACCGCCTTTGGCAGTTTCAGGTGGGTATTGCTGAGATACCAGGCAAATATTCATAAGGTCTCTCTATCACGAAACGGAGGCACGACAGCCGTAGCTGCGCCAACAGTCCCATCTTAAGGCAGCGATCGCTCCAGCAGTTTTCCAGCAACCTTGCGTGCGTCAAAGTATTCCTCCGCGAGTGAGCGCGCCCGCTTGCATTGTCGTTCGTAATCATTAGCTACAGTCTTCAGGCATCGAACGGCTTCTTCAAAACTGCGAAACCGAAGCAGCCCTTCGGCGTCTGGGAGGAATCGGCTTGGTCCAGTATGCTCGACAACGGCTGGCTTCCCGCTGGCCAAATAACAGAGAGTTCTGTCGCTAATCCACGCGTTCTGAAAATGGATGCACGACGGCTTAGCACAGCTGAATTCTCCTCGTGAATCCTGAATGTATCGTTGGTAGTCCCAGGAAGTAGATGCGACTGACGCCGAGTCACGTACGCGCCATCCATTCGCCCATAATTTCACCTGATCTTCATCATCCGAACTCATGTCGAGAGCTAGCTCTAATGGAAACTCAGTTCGACTTGGCAACTCCAGATATGGCGCGAAGGCATCTCGCTTGGCGTTTGCGAAAGACTTACCATCGAACTCCATGATTCCGCCATACCAATGGGCAACTGTCGTCAACGGCGCATCTGCCGCCGCGCGCCGTGGAGGCCACCAGTTCAATGCAACACAGGGAGGAGTGTATTGCCACTTTATGCCCGCGCCGGAAACCCGGGCGTTTTGCTCGCCTACTGTTTCACCGATAGTGAAATAGAGATCGTATCTGGCTATTCCGACCTGCCCTGCGCTCATCCAGAACTGGAGCAGCCCAGGGTCGATGTCCAATAAGACCGAGCGCCGAAAGCGATCTACGACTTCCTGTCGCATGCCATAACGCATGTTCAGCAGGAGATCTGCCTCCGTAGCTACGTCAAGTGTTAAGCACTGTTCTTGCACCTCCGGGGGGAGCGTCCCCTCAGAACCCGAATAGATCGCTAAGCATCCCGCGAGCCCATACCGTTCCAGGCGACTACGCAAATGGAGGATGTTTGACTTCACCTTCTGCTGGTGCCAGTTTGCCTTGACCGCTTCAAGCCAAATCACCCGACAGCCAAGGGCCCGCAGCCCCAGCGCCCAATTCAAATAGACCCAGAAGTGCCCTCCACCAGTCGGGTAACCGATCGTGTTTGCGGATAAACAGACCGTTATGCTCATGCGATCTCTCTTCTTCCTTGTCGTTCACATCGCTGTCTTCGCCACACCTGGTCTCATTTGCAGTTCGTGAAGTCGGTAGTAGAAATGTCCCGCTGACATCAGGTCTTTGTGCGTCCCCGCTTCCACTATCTTTCCCCGTTCAAACACTATGATTCGATTCACGCGACGTATGGTCGACAATCGGTGGGCAATTATGATCGTAGTGCGCTCTTTCATTAGCCCCTCTATCGCGTCAAGCATAAGGGCTTCGGTCTCGGCGTCTACAGCGCTTGTAGGTTCATCGAGGATAAGGATCGGAGCGTCCTTGAGAATCGCGCGCGCAACCGATAGACGCTGGCGCTCTCCGACGGAGAGCGTTGCGCCTCTCTCTCCGATGATAGTGTCGTAGCCTTGAGGCAATCGGCGCACGAACTCGTCTGCATTGGCGGCTACGCCAGCCTTTACGATCGCATCGCGGGATGCATCCGGACGGCCATAGGCGATGTTGTCGGCGACCGTGAGCGGAAGCAGAAAAGGCTCTTGCAACACCAGCGCAATCTCATTTCTGAGACTCTTCAATTTCACCTGGCGGACATCCTGGCCATTGACAAGGACACTTCCTTCCCAGGGGTCATAGAATCTTGGGATGAGACTGGCAAGAGTGCTCTTCCCGAC
>DASYSA010000465.1:0-8150 GCA_036003885.1 Blastocatellia bacterium
GGCGCGGCCATCAAGGATTGCGCCAGATAGTCGCGAATGACGTGAACAGCCGTGCCCACGGTCTCATAGCTGTAGCGCGGTTCTTCGGCGGCCACGACTTCGCCCCAACCCGTCAGGCCGTCGCTTTGAACGTTGATCAGGAAGACTAGCCGCGAGTCAATCCGCCCGAAGCTTGTCTCGAAAGGTTCCTTCAGCGGCAAACGTATCAGGCGGATGCCCATTCTCTCAACACGCACTTGACGGGTTGCTGCAGACTGATGGGTCAGATCAACATCTCGCATGGCGCGCGTAAGATAGCACATCGCGATATCAGAGGCAAGAATTGAATGCAACATCTGTTGTCAAATTGACTTCTCGCAACGTCTGGTGTATACAGCTCTGCGTGTAACATGGACATTGAACTTCTCGGGAGGTCTTCGTGAAAATTCGCCATTTGGTTCTAGGCCTCGTATCGCTGCTTGGGGTCTCCGCCATCGCCGACGCGCAGGGTACGCGACTGTTACGTCACCCGACCGTGAGCCGCGATTCTGTGGCCTTCGAGTACGCGGCCGATCTGTGGGTTGTTTCCCGTGACGGCGGCAAGGCGCGCCGCTTAACCGCGACGCCCGGCGTCGAAAACGAACCCCATTTCTCGCCCGACGGCTCGCGCATTGCCTTCACCTGCACGGTCGCGGGCAATACCGATGTGTACGTGGTGCCGACCGCCGGAGGCGATCCGACACGACTGACCTATCATCCCGGCATTGACCGCGTCCGCGGCTGGACGCCCGATGGCCGCAGAGTGATCTTCGGGTCGGCCCGGACTAGCGCGCCACAACAGTCGTACTTCCTTCTCTGGAGTGTTCCCGCGGAGGGTGGCGGGCCCGAGCCGCTGCCAATGCCACGGGCATTCAACGGCACATATTCCCCCGACGGCCGAAGGATAGCTTATGAGGAGTTCTCGACGGCATTCATCCCGGAGTGGTACGAGAGCAGCGAGTGGCGGCATTATCGTGGCGGCCGCACCCATCCAATCTGCGTAATGGATGTTGCAACCCATTCCGTGGAGAAGCTTCCCTGGAACAACAGCAACGACACCGATCCCATGTGGGTAGGCGATACCGCGTACTTCCTCTCGGACCGCAACTACACAGTCAATCTCTTTTCGTACCGCTTCGATGGCAAAGCTCTCAAGGAGCTGACTCATCACGTTGACTTCGACATCATGAACGCGACGGCGGGCGCAGACGCGGTCGTCTACGAGCAGGCAGGCTACATCCACCTGTTCGACGTCAAGACGGGGCAGTCTCGCCAACTCACCATCGAGGTGACCGGAGACTTCCCGTGGGCGCGCCCGCAGTTCAAAAAAGTCGCAGGGATGATCCGCAACGCATCGCTCTCGCCCACCGGTGTGCGCGCGGCATTCGAAGCGCGGGGCGACATCTTCACAGTGCCTGCGGAGAAGGGCGACTATCGCAACCTCACGCAGAGCACCGGTACTCACGACCGCAACCCCGTTTGGTCGCCGGATGGGAGTCAACTCGCGTGGTTTTCAGAAGCCAGCGGTGAGTATCAACTGATGATCGGCGATCAAACCGGCCTCACGAAACCGCGCGCCCTGGCGCTGCCTGTGGCGGCCTTTTTCTCATCGCTCGACTGGTCGCCCGACGGCAAGTATCTCCTGTTCCAGGATAGTCACCTGAAACTTTGGAGGCTCGAGGTGACGAGCGGGCAAGCGTCGGGGATTGATACGGACACTTACCATGATCCGGGCCGCGAGATGGATGCGACGTGGTCACCCGATTCGAAGTGGATCGCCTATTCGAAGAGTCTCGACAACCACCTGCGGGCGGTCTTCGTTTACTCGCTTGCCGACGGGAAAGCACACCAACTCACCGACGGGATGTCTGACGCGGTGTCACCGGCCTTCGATGCGGAGGGGAAGTACCTCTATTTCCTTGCCAGCACTGACTACGGGCCGAGGACAAGTTGGTTGGAAATGAGTTCCCTGGATCGGCCGGTGCGTAGGGCCATCTACATGGTGGTGCTGAGCGCCGGCGAGCCGTCGCCCCTGCTGCCGGAGACCGGCGATGAGAAGGTTTCTTCGACGAGTGTTCCGGCTGAGAAACCGAAGCCGTCAACGGAACCAGCGTTGGTTCGCATTGACCTCGACCGGATTCAGCAGCGGATCCTGGCTCTCGATGTCCCGGCATCTGACTACGGCCATCTACTGCCCGGCCCCGCGGGTACGATCTTCTACACCGAACCGATCCAGGTCGGAGCGAGTGGCCAGGGTACCGGGACGTTGCGTCTCCACAAATATCAGCTCAAAGAGCGCACCACCCAGCCCTTCCTCGAGGGCATCCGATCCTACACACTCTCAGCGGACAAGAAGAAGCTGCTGTATGCGGCCCCCGGCGGAGCGGAGGGAAGCCGCTGGGGGATCGTGTCGACAGATCGACCCGCTAAGGCAGGCGATGGTGCGATCGCAGTGTCCCAGTTGGAGGCCCTGGTAGATCCTCGCGCCGAATGGGCACAGATCTATAGGGAGACGTGGCGCATTCAACGCGAGTTCTTCTACGACGCAAAGATGCATGGGGCGGATTGGAAGGCGGTGTATGAGAAGTATCTTCCACTCTTATCACACGTGGGACACCGCTCCGATCTCGGATACCTGATCGCAGTCGTGGGCGGAGAACTTACGGTCGGCCATTCATATCTGACCGGCGACGGCGACCTGCCCGCCGAGACGCCCGTTTCGGTCGGGTTGTTGGGCGCGGACTACGCGGTCGAGAACGGCCGCTATCGCATTCGCAAGGTGTACACCGGCGAAAACTGGAACCCCGGGCTGCGGGCGCCCCTCAGCGCGCCCGGCATTCAAGTCTCCGAAGGGGACTACCTCCTCGAAGTGAACGGCCGGCCGCTTCTGCCGCCCACGAACCTCTACAGCGTTTTCGAGGGCACCGCCGGACGACAGGTGCTGATCCGAGTTAACAACGTTCCTTCGCTGGAGGGGTCGCGGCTCATCACTGTAGTTCCAGTCGCCAGCGAAGAGGCGCTCCGAACCCGTGCGTGGGTGGAGCAGAACCGCCGGAAGGTAGATGAGCTGTCAGGCGGACGCCTCGCATATGTCTGGCTGCCTAACACCGGTGGAGCCGGCTACACGTACTTCACACGTTACTACTATGCTCAGCAGCAAAAAGACGGCGCCATCATCGATGAGCGCTACAACCACGGCGGGATGGTGGCCGACTACATTGTCAATGAGCTGGATCGTAAACTCATGGGCTATTTCGCAACCCGCGACGGCAAGACCTCGACATCCCCGATTGCCGGAATCTATGGCGTCAAGGTGATGATCATCAACGAGTCAGCCGGCTCCGGCGGCGACGCGCTGCCGTACTACTTCCGCCTGCGAAAACTTGGACCCCTGGTTGGGACACGCACGTGGGGCGGGCTGGTCGGTACCCTGGGTTTTCCAGCGACGATCGACGGAGGCGGCATCACCGCCCCTAACCTGGCGTTCTACAACCTGAAAGGGGAGTGGGCCGTTGAGAATGAGGGCGTGGCGCCGGACATCGAAGTCGAGTATACGCCGGCTGACGTAATCAACGGTCACGATCCTCAACTCGAGCGAGCCGTGAAGGAAGCGATGAAACTGCTCGAGCAGAACCCCGTAAGGCGACTCCCCCGTCCCGCCCCGATCAATCGGGTGTCAAAGGATCAGCAGAGATGACCAAAACGATCACACTGTCCTGGCGCGCGCTCGTCATAGTGGCTTGCTTTGCAGCCGTGTCGCCCATCAATGCGACGCAGTCTACGGATTCGGTCTTCACCCCGACGGAAGTCATGATCCCGATGCGCGATGGCGTGCGTCTCCATACCCAGGTGTACGCGCCGACTCGGGCGGCCGAGCGGCTTCCGATTTTGCTGCTGAGAACTCCGTACGGGATCGGCGAACTCAACTCGGCGCGCATGGCTGCTTCGCTTCCCGAGTTGACGGCGGACGGGTACATCTTCGTCTTGCAGGACATCCGCGGGCGGTTCAGGTCGGAAGGCCAGTTCGTCATGCTTCGGCAGCCGCGAGATCCTAAAGACACGAAGGCGATTGATGAAAGCACCGATACCTATGACACGATTGATTGGCTGCTCAAGAACGTGCCCAACCATAACGGGCGCGTTGGGATGGCCGGCACGAGCTACGGCGCGTGGCTGACCGTGATGGGAATGCTCGATCCTCATCCGGCTCTCCAGGCTGCTGTTCCGCAGGCCTCCCCGGCTGATATGTGGATCGGCGATGACTTCCACCACAACGGCGCGTTCCGATTGAGTTACGGTTTCGAATACGCCTACATGATGGAATCGTCGAAGGAGATCACGGATGTCTCGGCGGTGATCGATCGCTTCGACGCCTACGAATGGTATCTGGGACTTGGGGCGCTCGCGAATGCCGACGCTAAGTACCTTCACGGTCGACTCCCGACCTGGAACGATTTCGTGAACCACCCCGACTACGATGCGTTCTGGAAACGCCAGGGGTTCGCGCCCTGGCTGAATCGGGTGACCGTTCCAACCTTGAATGTGGCCGGGTGGTGGGACCAGGAAGACTTCTATGGTCCGCTCAAGATCTATGAGCTGCTCGAGCGGCACGATACAGCGAACAAGAATTTTCTCGTAGTCGGCCCATGGAATCACGGCGGATGGTCAAGAGGCCAGGGCCAGAAGCTTGGCCGCATTGATTTCGGGAGTGCGACTGCTGCGCACTATCGGCGCAACGTCCTTGCGCCGTTCCTGGCGCACTACCTGAAGGGAAAGGGCAATCTCGATCAGCCCGAGGCGCTCACATTCAGGACCGGCGTGAATGAGTGGGTACGCCACGACGCGTGGCCGCCGAAACGAAATGTTGTTGCGCGGCGACTTTACTTTCAAGCGGACGGAAAGCTTTCGTTTGATCCGCCACCGACGACTACCAGGGATGCGTTCGACAGCTACATTTCGGACCCCGCGAATCCTGTTCCCTACCGTCCGCGTCCGATTAATGTGCATTCGGGATGGACGACGTGGCTGGTTGAAGATCAGCGCTTCGTTGATCATCGTACCGATGTGCTCGCGTGGACGAGCGATCCGCTGAAGGATGACGTCGTCGTATCGGGGAAGATCGTGGCCAATCTCTTCGCGTCCACGACAGGCACAGACAGCGATTGGATCGTGAAGCTAATTGACGTCTACCCTGAGAAGTACCGGCCTGATCCGACGATGGGCGGCTTCCAGCTGATGATCGCGGGCGACGTGCTGCGAGGACGCTACCGCAACAGCTTCGAGAAACCTGAGCCAATCGCGCCGGACTCGGTGACGCGCTACGAGATCGGGTTCCCGGCCAACGACCACGTCTTCCTCAAGGGGCATCGCATCATGGTGCAGGTGCAAAGCACCTGGTTCCCGGTGATCGACCGCAACCCCCAGAAATTCGTGCCGAACATCTTTCTCGCGAAAGAGCGGGACTTTCAGCGAGCGACCCAGCGGGTGTTTCGCTCAGGCCGGCATGCGTCATACATCGGGGTGCCGGTGGTAGAGCCGGCGCGGTAGTGATGTGAGTGCTGGGTGCTGAGTGCTGAGTGCTGAGTTCTGAGTTCTGAGTTCTGAGTTCTGAGTTCTGAGTCCTGAGTGAGCTATCGAAAGTCAGAACTCAGCACTCAGAACTCAGCACTCAGCACTCAGTTCGCCACGAATGCAACATTTGTTGTACCGTTGACATCCTGCAACGTATGGTGTATACACCTGCGCATCGTTGGAATTCGGAGGCGAGTCGCTGGCTTTCGCGGGGCGAGTAGCAGCACAAGACTTCCCGGTGCTCAAAAACCTGTATGGAGGAGTTTTATATGAAGCGGACCAGTTTGGCTGACTTTAAGCTATGGCCTTTTCGCGCCGCGCTTTTCGCCGCCTTGTTGCTGACGGGCGTCTTCGTCGCGAGCGCATCCGGGCAGACCACTTCAACAATCGAAGGAACTGTCAGGGATGCAAACGGAGCAGTGATCGCCGGCGCAACGATCAAGGCTAGCGGGAATGCTCTTTCGACCGAGCGCTCCGCCACCAGCGATTCAAACGGCGCCTTTCGAATTACGGCGTTGCCTGCGGGAAACTATAGCGTCGTGGCCTCGCAATCCGGGTTCACAACACGTGTGTTCGACAATGTTGAACTGACGCTCAATCGGATCCTGACCCTGGACATTCAGCTCGATGTGGGAACGGTTCAGGAGCGAGTGGGTATTACCGCCGCGGAGCAGTTGCTTGAACCGACCACTTCTTCAACTGGAGTCACAGTGACTCCGCGTCAGATCGTGGATCTACCGGTCAACGGCAGGGACTACCTTGACCTGTTGCAGCTCGTTGCCGGAGTAGCCATCAACCGGCAAGCCAACCCCGGCGCCGATAACGCTACGCCGGTGCTGGGCGAGCGCGGGGGCAATAACAATTTCTTAATTGACGGATATTCGAATAAGAACACCGTCGAGGGCGGGCCGGCCGCACAGTTCAACCAGGAGACCATTGCCGAGTTTCAAGTCCTGACGACCGGGTACAAGGCTGAGTTCGGCCAGGCGTCAGGGGCGACAATCAACGTCATCACGAAGAGCGGGGGAAAAGGGTATCACGGGGTCGGGTCATTCTTTCATCGCAACGATGCGTTCGACTCGTCGAACTCTTTGGATAAGACGAAAACAGATGCGCCGCCGCTCCACAGATTTGACTATAGTCTGGCGTTTGGTGGACCTGTGATCAGGAATAAGGTCTTCTTCTTCGGCTCATCAGAGCGAATAACCGAGAAACGAATTCTGGATTTCAAGTTCCCGGAGACTGGAAGTGCGCAGGTCAATCAGCTGATCCGTGACCAGGAGACTCGGTTCGACAATCCCTCGCGTAGCTTTGAGACACGAAACTTCTTAAAGTTCGACGAGCAGCTTGGACAGCATCACCTGACCCAGCAGATGAATTACACAAACCGCGTCGTGCGTGAGTTCCTGCCCCTCTCACAGTCGGGAAGCCTGCCATCGGCACGGAACGACACCGGTGCTCGCCACCTGCTGCTGGGGTTCGGCGACACGATCTTGTTGGGTGATCAGGCCAATCCCTTCGTACTGACGCTGCGCGGTGCTTATCGCGGCGAGCCTTCCGATAGTCGACCTTCTCACCCGGACGCAGGTGCGTCGACGAGATTCAGCCCGTTCAGCTCCTTCTCGACGGGCACCTTCTTTGGCGATTTCCCTCAGATAACTTTCGGCAACCCCATATCGCCTTCGAATCTGGACCAAAAGTACTCCTCGGTTTCGGCCAGCGCCGTCAAGCTCGTTCGCAATCACGACCTGAAGTTTGGGTGGAATTTCCTGCGGACCAAGGTTGACGGCGTCGAGTTTCAGATTTTGGGAAATCAACTCTTTGCCACAGTCAGCGACTTCGCAACGTTTGGCCCTGTCAACTCGGGCTTCTTTACGGTAACAACGGCTGGAGGACTCACCCCAAGGGATAACGAGATACACTTGCTGAACAACTACAACGGGCTGTTCGCTCAGGACGATTGGAAGCTGCGCAGTAATCTCACGTTGAATCTCGGCGTCCGCTGGGACTACGACTCGGAATTCGTGATCAAGCGAAACGTCTCGCCACGTCTGGGCGCCGCCTGGGCGGTAACCCCGAAGACGATCGTGCGCGGACACTTCGGCCTCTTCTACGATCAGTTTCGACTGGGGCTGGCGCGCGATGTTCCCTCGTTCGGCGGCGCTGATCGGAGAGTAGTCCAGCCGTTTTCATATCCACGAGGGTTTTACGGGGTTCCGACTCTGGTTGTTGCCCTCGTCAACCACTCGCTGTTCCCGCCCAACGGGCTCTGCGTGTCGACCAACCTGACTGACGCTCAAATCACGGCCAGCGGAGCGCCTTGCCCATTCGGGGGCCCACTTATCGGAATAGACAGGCTCAACCGGGTAGTCGCGTCCGGACACGCTCCCATTCCAGCCAACTCTGTAATTAATATCAACAACGTGCAAACGTTGTCCGGCCTGACGCCGGAGCAATTCGCAGCTCAGGCCAGTGCAGCCGTCGGCCGGCCGGCTGGGTTCTTCTTCTTTGGGCCATTTGGTGCATTGTCTCATGCCGCCGTCCCCCCTCAGATCTTGCCT
>DASYSA010000466.1:0-19084 GCA_036003885.1 Blastocatellia bacterium
CGACGCAAAGTACATCTCGCCCAGTTACACACGCAGCTACCCGCTCGTGATGGAGCGCGGCTACGGGGCCATCATTGAGGACGTGGACGGCAATACGTTCCTGGATTTCAACGCCGGGGTTGCGGTTTCGGCGCTGGGTCACGCCCATCCCAAAATCGCCGAGGCGATTGCCGATCAGGCGAGCCTATTCACACACATATCTGGCACCGACTATTACTACCCTCATCAAACCGCGCTTGCCGAGAAGCTGAACCAGGTTACTCCCGGAAACTTCCTGAAGAAGGTCCATTATGGGAACTCAGGGGCCGAGGCGATGGAAGGCGCGCTGAAGGCCGCGATGTACTCGACCGGCAGGCAAAAGTTCATCGCATTTCGCGGCGCATTTCACGGGCGGACTTTCGGAACTCTGTCGCTGACGGCCTCCCGAGCTGTCCAGCGAAGGGGCTTCGGTCCGCAGACGCTCGACGTGACTCACGTGCCGTACGCAAATCCGCTTCGCTTTCCTCTGGTGTGCCGCGACGGTGAAAGCGTGGGCCTCCGCGCTGCGCGCTACATCGAAGAGACGATCTTCCGAACGACAGTCGCTCCGGAAGACTGCGCGGCAATAGTTGTCGAACCCGTTCAGGGAGAGGGCGGCTACGTCGTACCGTCACGGGACTTCCTGCCCGAACTTCGCCGCATCTGCGATAGGCATGGAATCGTGCTCATCGTCGACGAAGTGCAGTCGGGTATGGGCCGCACGGGACGGCTGTGGGCCATTGAGCATTTCGACGTTGTGCCTGACATCATCTGCATGGCGAAGGCAATCGGCGGAGGGCTTCCACTTGGCGTGACGCTGGCCCGCGAGGATCTGATGCGTTGGCACGTTGGAGCTCACGCTTCAACGTTCGGAGGCAACCCGGTTGCAATTGCCGCCGGATTGAAGACCTTCGAGATACTCGAGAACGGAGTGATGGCCCACGGTGCTCGGATCGGCGACTACATTCTCGAGAAATTACGTGACATGAAGGAGAGGCAGACTTCGATCGCCGATGTCAGGGGGCTGGGACTGATGATCGGCATCGAATTCGTGAAAGATCGAACGACGCTGGAGCCGTGGCCCGACTTGAGGGACAGGATCGTTGTTGAGTGCTTCAACCGAGGGTTGGTTCTTCAGGGTGCGGGAGAGACTTCGATCAGGTTTTCGCCGCCTTTGATTATCGATCGCGATCAGGCCGACTTCGCTTTGCGGACATTCGAAGCGGCAATCAAGGCATCGCTCAAGTGAGCTTGAGGGCGGTCACTCGTGATGCGTAAGCGACTTACGTCATGCGCATCGCGGGTGATCCGCTTTCACTGCTGAGCTGTAGCAAGTCTCTCGATCATGACGGCCTTGCCGGTCCGTTCATCCACTTCAACCAGAACCCCATTTATTCGACCACGGCCGGTCGCCGTCTCGAACCTGACCGGCACTCCTCTCAAAAACCTTGTCAGAACGAGATCTGTTTGAACTCCGATCACGCCGTCGTGCGGGCCGCTCATTCCAAGGTCGGTAATATAAGCTGTGCCACGAGGCAGTATCTGTTCGTCGGCCGTCTGCACGTGGGTGTGAGTTCCAACCACGACTGAGACTCTTCCGTCGAGGTACCGACCCATCGCCATCTTTTCAGATGTAGCCTCGGCGTGGTGGTCGACGATTATGACTGATGCCCGATTGCCGATCTCCGAGATGAGCCGGTCCGCGGCCTTGAACGGACAGTCCGTGGGCGGCATGAAGATACGGCCCTGGAGATTAATCACGGCGACTGGAGTTCCCGAAGGGGTCGATCCCAACCATACTCCGCGACCCGGGGCGTCGGCAGCATAGTTTGCGGGGCGCAGCAGCCGTGGTTCCTGCTCGATGTAGGGTATTCCCTCTTTCTTATCGTAGATGTGATTACCCGACGTCATCAGATCTACTCCGGAGTCCAGGATCTCCTGGCCTACGCTTCTTATTACTCCTGCGCCGCCGGCGGCGTTCTCGACATTGGCCACCACAAATTCGGCTTCGAGGCTGTCCCTGAGTTGTCTGAGGGACTCGCGTAGCACGTCGCGCCCCGGCTTTCCGACAACATCACCCAGAATAATGACTCTCATCTATCCTCCTTTCCGGATATTAAAGCATAGAACCGTAGCGTGGCACTAATCGAGGTCGATCAACTGCGGGTAATTGGAAGGTAGGTGGGAGGGCAACCACTCAGCCGTGTGGGTTACTAACTTTGAACCTGTTTTCAACAGGTGGGTGACCTGAGCCCGACATATTGGCATTCCCCGATCAATGTGGGGCATTGCTCGTAGCCGGCGCTATGCGGTCCCCGCTTCGTTAGCATTGGTAAAAAATTAGTAAGCCAATCACTAACCTAGCAGAAGCCCTCAGCCTTCGTGGATATTACACATGGTTTGGAGTACGGTCAAGGATTCGTTTTTCAAAGCACAAAACCTCACGGTTGTCCTTCAGTCTCGGTTCTCGTCGTAGTTCCTGATTGAGAGTCTTTCCCCACCTGATCGGGCACGGGTCGAAGACATTCCTTATCGACGGTCGATATACAGTCTTACGCTGTTAATCCCGGCATGGAGTTGGCAAGTCGACCGGAAATGGCCAGGGTATTCACTCAGAAAGAAAAAAAAGAGGACGAGATCTGCACATCCAGCCTCTCGTCCTCTACCATTCCGCTCACTTCAGGAATTGAGGAGGCACCTCAATTGCTGCTTTCAGTAACTATTTTGTACCACAACTCGCCAGGCATTGGCAACAAATATTTCACGTGGTCGGGTCCGGCGGTGTACTTGATGCTCGAATTACTCGAATCTTCAGGAATTATTAGCGAACATTTCGTGTAATTCGTGGTCTGGCCCATCAGTCTTTTTCGTCCCAGTTCGGATCTTACCGGTTCGAGTCCGCTCAGGCGGATGATTCGGTCCCAACCGCGGCGGGATCCTCTCGCTCGGTCCGCCAGGCCTTGACCTCATCTCTTAGCATACTGAACAGTGAGATGGTAACTGCAAGGATAACCGGGCCAATAAAAAGCCCCAGAAAGCCGAAGGCTCGGACGCCCCCAAAGACGGAAAAGAAGATGAGCAGTGTATGCATCTGGACCCGGCCGCGCATCAACAACGGGCGAAGGACATTATCAATCGTTCCGACCACCCCGGCGCCCCACCCGACGAGTAACAGCCCCATAACCCAGTGACCTGTCGCGACCAGGTACAGCGAAGCGGGAACCCACACGACCGCAGACCCGACCAGAGGCAGAAGAGAGAAGAAGGCTGCAACCACTCCCCACAACACAGGTGAGCGCATCCCAAGCACTGCCAGAGCCAGACCCGTCAGCGTTCCCTGCACCGCGGCGACCACAAGTCCACCGTACACCGTCGCGATGATAGTGTTGCTGATCCCGTTGAACAGACGCTCCACTTGTTCTGGTTTGAGGGGGAGCACTGCAGCGGCCCTCCTGCGTAACGATTTGCCCTCCCTGAAAAGAAAGAAGAGCGTGAAGAGCGCAATGACAGAATTGATCAGAAAAGAGGTGATGTTGCCGAGCACCATCCCTATCTCGGATAAAAGTAGCGATCCCACCTGCTGCAATCGGCTGACCAACCATGCTCGGGGGTCGATCTGAGACAGGTCAACGTAGCGGCCGATCCACTCCAGGGGCCTGCGAAGAAGTTCCGCTATGTACGGACTCCAGCCGCCGAAATCAGAACTCCGCTCTCCAAGCTCATGATAAAGATCGGATACCTCCTCAGTGATTGCCACTCCGATGGCTATGGCGGGTACGACGACGAGCAACGCCACGAGAATGGTCGACAGCAAAGCAGCCAGGCTCGGGCTGCCAACCCACTTCACCATCTTCGCCTGAACTGGAAAGAAGACGATTGCGATGACCGCCGCGCTGAGCAAGGGCCCGATAAACGGCTTGAAGATAATGAAGCACAGGGCAAGCGCCGCAATTGCGAGCGAAACCAGGAAGAGGATGGTTACTCGTTGCTTCGTCATTCAGAAGGGATCTCTCTAACTGCGCACTGATGGGTTCAGACCTCTGGATGTTCCCGACTCAAACCCGAAGTCGCGCGGGGAAAATCGGCCGGTATAGAGGCGTGCGCGTTCGGAGCAGGGCTCCGATTACGGCCTGAAGATTGAACCCTGGAATCAGGCTGCGTCGTCCTCGGAATCGGCTGTTTCGGGAAGCGGCTCTTTGTGCTTGCACTCCTCGTTCCGACACATCAGATAGCGCTCGCCGTCCTTCTTGACCTTCTCGACAAGGAACCTGGCCCCGCAGTCCGGACAAGCCTGAGGTACGGGCTTGTCCCACACAGCGAACTTGCAGGTCGGGTAGTTAGAACACCCGTAGAATGACTTTCGCTTGCCTCGCTTGACTACCAGATCACCGCCGCATTCCGGGCAGGCTATGCCGATGGTTTCCTGTTTGATGTACTTGCAAGTTGGATAGTTCGAGCAGGCCGTGAAAGGGCCGAATCGGCCTTCCTTCAGTACCAAATGTTTGTTGCACTGTGGGCATAATTCTTCAAGTACAACATCCGGCGCCGCAATCTTTCCGCCCTTCTGAATCTTTCTGGTTGTCTTGCAGTCCGGATAGCCGGTGCAGGCCAGGAACTGCCCAAAGCGCCCACGTTTCATCTGCATGGGTTTGCCGCAGTTCTCGCAGATCTCTTCGGCGGCTTCCGCCTGAGTCTCTTCGCTGCCTTCGTCGTTGGCCTTCGCGATGTCACGCGTAGTCTTGCACTCAGGGTAGTTAGTGCAAGCGAGAAATTGTCCGTAGCGGCCAAACTTGATTGCCATCGGCGAGCCGCAGTTCTCGCACTTTTCGTCGGTGATGATCTCCTGGCGCTTGACGTCGCGCATGTTCTCCTTTGCAATCGCCAGGTCCTTGGTGAACTTCCCGTAGAACTCAGCCAAAGCATCGGTCCAGATCATCTTGCCTTCTTCGATCTCGTCCAGCTCCCCCTCCATGTGGGCGGTATACTCGACATTAAACAGATCATCGAAGCTCTCGACCAGAAGTTCGTTGACGATTGTTCCAAGCTCGGTCGGTCTGAAGCGCCCTTCCTTGCGTTCGACATATTCGCGGTCCTGGATCACCGTCATTATCGACGCATAGGTAGACGGCCGCCCAATCCCCTTCTCTTCGAGCGCCTTCACCAGCGTTGCTTCCGTGAAACGCGGCGGCGGCTCAGTGAAGTGCTGATCCGGGTTGAGTTTGTTGAGAGTCAACTGCTCGCCCTGTTTCACCAGAGGCAGATTCCGAGCCTGTTCGTCATCCTCCTCGTCCTTCTCGTCTTTACCCTCTTCGTACACTGCGAGGAAACCGTTGAACTTTATGACTGATCCGGTCGCGCGGAACACGTAACGCTCGCCTGCTTTGATGTCGATAGTCGTCTGATCGAAGAGCGCGGGCATCATCTGAGATGCGACGAAGCGCTGCCAGATTAACTTGTACAGCGCATGCTCGTCCTTGCTCAGATAGGGCGCAACGGAATCGGGCGTCCTCAGAACGGAGGTTGGGCGGATCGCCTCGTGAGCATCCTGAGCATCCTTCTTCGATTTGTATAGGATCGGCTTTTCGGGAAGATAGCCGGTACCGAACTGGCTGCCGATTAAGTCGCGCACTTCTACAAGCGCCGAGTCGGCCACTCTGATCGAATCGGTTCTCATGTAGGTGATCAGGCCGACCGGATCTTCGGTGCCGATGTCAAAGCCCTCATAGAGCTTCTGGGCAAGTTGCATCGTCTTCTTCACATTGAAGCGAAGTTTCCGCGAAGCTTCCTGTTGTAGCTTGGATGTGATGAACGGCGGCACCGGGTTCCGCTTCTTCTCTTTGGTGGTGACTGACGAGACGACGAAGGCCTGACGCTGGATATCGGCGACGATGTCGTTTGCCTGCTTCTCTTCCCTGATGTGGATCTCATTCTTCTTGAGGTCCTCGCCGAAGTCGCCGACCTTGAGGCTCTTCTCTTCAACTCGGATGAGCCGAGCATCGAAGGCAGGCGGCAACCCGGCTGCGAGGTTCGCAGTGATCGTCCAGTATTCAGTAGAAAGGAAGGCGAGTATCTCTTGTTCGCGTTCGACCACCAGCCGCAACGCGACCGACTGTACGCGACCTGCGGAGAGGCCGCGCCTGACCTTATCCCAAAGCAGCGGGCTGACCTGATAGCCGACGATCCGGTCGAGCAGGCGGCGGGCCTGTTGAGCGTCGACGAGATTCTGATCGATATCGGTCGGGTGTTTGAAGGACTCCTGGATAGCCGACTTGGTAATTTCATTGAAGAGAACCCGGCGGACCGTTTTTAGATTCTTGCCGCTGCCCTGGAGTTCTTCTTTGATGTGCCACCCGATGGCTTCGCCCTCGCGGTCGTTGTCGGTCGCGACGTATATCGTGTTGACACCTTTCGCGGCGGATTTGAGCTCTTTTATGACCTTCTCTTTGCCCGGAATGATCTCATAGGTAGGCTCGAAGTTGTTGTCGAAGTCTATGCCGATGCCCTTCTTGGGCAGGTCCTTGATATGTCCAACCGAGGCTATGACGTTGAAATCGGAGCCAAGATATTTGTTTATTGTCTTCGCTTTAGAGGGCGACTCGACTACTACAAGTGCTTTTGTCATGACTTTAAGACTATCCGTTCAGATCAACACCACAAAACATCAGGGAGCTTTCGCGTTCTAGCTTCAAATGATCGACTTTAGCCTCGGGCCTCGTTTTGTGTCAAGCATCGCGATTTTTGGGGGACTCCGTCAGGTACACTTAAACCCGGGGCGAGGAACCGGAGAAAGGGCCGGCCATGAATCACACGAATCATTGGTGATCATTCGTTTAATTTGTCTGATTCATGGCTGGCGCCCTTCCGGATGAACACGGACTAGATCCGCTTCACAAAGCTCTTTCCCGGCAATTGCCTCACCCGATCCGTCATCTCGAGCGTCAACAGCGCCGTCATCAGTTCCCCGCGCGCCAGTCCCGAATTCGTTATCAACTGATCGATATGTGTCGATTCATCCACCTTCAGTTTTGCGAGCAACCGGCGCTCCGCATCTGAAAGCGTCATCTCATCCCTCTTCATCTGTGCGACCCTGGACTCGCCCCGTTCAGCCGAGATGATTGCTGATTTCAAGTCCGCCGGAAACTCCTCGACCACATCGCGCCACGACTGTACGAGCTTCGCCCCATCCTTTATCAGGTAGTTTGGCCCAAAGCTCTTTGCAGAAGTGATGTTCCCCGGGACGGCAAAGACGTCGCGACCCTGCTCGTAGGCGAGGCGCGCGGTGATCAGTGAGCCGCTCCGTTCCGCGCCTTCGACTACCATCACGCCGAGTGCCAGCCCGCTGATGACCCGATTTCGAAACGGAAAGTTTTGAGATAAGGGCGGCGTCGCGAGGGGAAACTCCGTCACCAACGCTCCGTGAGCCGAAATCTGTTCGGCGAGCTTGCGGTTCTCCTTCGGATACACAGCATCGAGCCCGGTGCCCATCACTGCTATGGTCAGGCCTTTACCTTCGAGAGCCCCGCGATGCGCCGCAGAGTCGATTCCGCGGGCAAGACCGGAGATGACGGTCACGCCGCGCTCGGCCAGCTCCCGCGAAAGCTTCTCTGCGATGTTGCGGCCGTAGGTTGAGCAGCGCCTGGAACCGACTAATGCTACCGCCGGCTGGGCCAGGGCGCCATCGATGTCTCCAAGCGCGTAAAGCACTATAGGCGGGTCATAGGTCTCGCGCAGCAGCGCCGGATAGCGGGGGTCTGCCAGAACAAGGACTTCCCCGCCAAGCGTCGCCAGTTCTTCCAGGTCGCGCTCCGCTCGTTTGCGAGGCTCGCTGCTCTTGAGCGCATCTATCGAATCGGCTCTCAATCCCGCCGCTTCGAGCGAGGCGGCGCTCGCGTTCATGCCGGCCGCCGGCGAGCCGAATCTCTCGATCAACTCGGCCGCCGTGCGCGAACCCACGCCGGTGATGAAGCTGAGCGCCAACCAGTCACGTAGTACGTTTTCGTTCGCAGACCACATGTGTTCGCTTGGTGCGGCGCCAGGGGAGCGATCGGACGCCGATCTGGATTGACACAAACGCGCCGATTGTATCGCGTTTATTAGAATAGTCAAGCGGCAGAGTAGGATCTCTAGGATTTAGGATTTAGGATTTAGTGTTAGCTCCGCCGATCCTAGATCCTAAATCCTGGATCCTAAATCCTTCTTCTGTGGTATGGTTGGATCAGTTATGAATAACATTCGCAATATGATCGCAACGGTAGACTCGATGGTGAAGAAGATCGACCCGAAGGTGATAGTACAGCGCTCGTTCTACGATGACGTGAGCGGCCGCCTCTTTGTATCCCTGGTGAAGGGTAGGCGGGAATATGAGGTCATGCTGTCGGGCCGTTACTTCGGCAACGGAGATTTGAGCAAGGTTGAACAGTCGATCAAGGCGGGTATCGAGCGCGTTCAACATCAGCCGATAAGCTGAATTGCTGCGATCCACGTTGAGCCTTGCGCCGTTGTTGTACACCGGGCCGATGGGATTGATCTACAAAGCCAGCGTCATATCGGAACTAGCCAGACACGGCATTAAGCCTGATGGCGAGGCGACACCTGAGTTGATCCACGATTACCTGAACGACCTCTATCGCTATGAGATTCGACAGTTGAAGAGGCAGATGAAAGCCGGCTTAATTCCGAGGAATGATTACTCTGCTCACGTTGCCAGGCTGCGCGAGCGATATCCCCTGCTGTCGCTGCCTGTTCAATTCTGGACCGAGTCCGCCTAATCCTTTTTCAGGATGATCGTGACGGTCACATCGTATTCGCCTTCGTTCCCGTCCGGAGCGTCGTCATTAACCGTCAGCCACAGGCGACCGCCCGTCTTCACGACCATCTCTCGCGCATCTCCATAAGACCACTTCTGTTGCTCTTTGCCCTTGCTGGACGTTATGCGGGCCGCGAGTCCATACCGGGTCTTGCTTTCGACGGGATAGTAGCCAGGTGGCTGTTCGGAAAACTTCGTAGTTCCTTCCGGACCGTGACTCCCCCATTCCGACTTCACATCAACTTCACCACTGGCAGCCAGGCGGACGAGGTCGCCGGCACTCACGTCGATCTTGGTGTCCACCCAGTTCAAGCCCGTGTTGCCATCGACCGTGATTCGTTTCTTTATTGCCGTATCCCGATCCGCCTGGGCCCTGGGAGCAGCGTTCTCGCTCCGTCGAGGACCTCGGTCATTACGGCCTATCGCCTGACCCAAACCAGGTGCAGAGCTAAGAACGATCAACGCAACAATTCCTGTCGCAATACGAACAAATGACCTCAATCTTGGGTTTACCATCTCTCTTCTCCTCGCACTTCTGATGAGCTTGTCAGTGAATTCATACCAGGTTGCTCCGGCAAGTCTCCGATCTTAGTCTCTTTCGATGCATGCGACAATGGTTTTTGCCATAAACAAATACGAACGTACTTCGATTGCCTACGATCTAAATCTGCGCTAGCTTCTCATTCTATGCATTCAGCATTATTGCGGTCGACCATCACCTTGTTTTTCATCATCGCAATAGCTGGGCTCTGGCCGATCGTCCCGGCATCGGCCGCGGGCCCGTCGTACGTCGACATCACCTGGATGTCCATCACCAATATCTATTACGAACTCGGCCCGCTTGGCGTCCTCACCGACGGATACATCAGTCGTATTCCACAGAGTGAATTCTATGGTGGTGGAGGTGGGTTCGCGCGGACCCGAAAGCCCTACAGTCCGGATGTGAACGCAGTTGCCCGAGTAATCAAGGCGCTCGGCGGCCCCACGAAAGTGCGCGTGCTCTTGACTGGCCACAGTCACTTTGACCATTCGTTCGATACCGCCACCTGGTCAAGGCTGACGGGCGCACGAATCATCGGTTCGAAGACGACGTGCTTCCAGGCCAGGGCGGAGAAGATTCCCAACGAACGCTGCACTCCGGTGTATGGGCGCGAGAAGATCACATTGGCTGAAGGTGTGACGATGTGGGTAGTGCGATGGAACCATAGCGGCGACCCTGCGATAAACCCGGAGCAACACAACCCGGTTGAACTCGACGCCGTCCCTGGTCCCGATCCCGCGACGGGCGGACTTCGTGCCGGCGTCGCTGAGGATTTCCCCAACGGCGGCGGTAATCGGGGATTTCTGTTCACCGTTGACGGACCGGATGGGCGGTTCAGTTGGTTCTACCAGAACTCCGCCAGTGCGGTGGATCTAAACGCACCGATCGTGGTCGATGGAATCAACTACGGCGCGCCGATCGAGAACCTGAAACTCGCAATGAAAGATGCGGGGTTGGATTCCGTCGAGCTGTGGATCGGCACGGGAGGTCTTCCAGTGGCGCAACTCGTGCTGCCGGTCATCAAAGCGAATGCCTACATTCCGATCCATTGGGACGGACTATGGGGGTCGTTCGAGGCCGGACTGCCTGCGCCGTTCTCCGATCGGGCACTGGAGGAGTTTCTCGCCAAATCCCATGTGCAGTTGTTCAAAGCAGGTCAGTACATGGACAAGTGGCGGTTGGATCGCCGCGGCGTGCGGCCGATCGCGAACACGGCGATCAAGCGAGCACTGGGATTCTCTGAGGTGCAGGCTTTCCCCAGATGAGGTCTCCGAATGCACATGGACTCGCACTCTAAGGAGAAGTTATGAGGCGGACTCATATCGCGGTCTTTCAGATCCTACTCTGCAGTCTCCTGTTGGCGGCCTGTAATCACATCGGTCCAAAGTTCTCTACAACATATCCTCCTCCACCTACGACAAGCTACCGGGTCGAAGCTGTCAGCTTGAAACTCGATGTTCGTGTTCAGGAGATCCGCGCCGCGTTTGTTAAACCAGAGTTCATGCAAGCAGTTCACGTTCAGCCCCTGCTTGGCCGCAACTTCATTGAAGAGGAATACTTCCCAAAGTCCCAGGGCGTTGCTCTCTTAAGCTACCGATTGTGGCGACAACGATATGGGTCAGATCCTCAGATAGTCGGAATGACCATAGACTTGAACAGCCGGCCATATACAGTGGTCGGGATATTGCCGGAAGCATTCAAGCACCCGGAACAGGTCGAGATTTGGTTACCCGACGAGACAAAGTAGAACCTTGCTGGACACACACTTATCCGGCGAATCAAATCTCTTCCGATAACGGGTGTAAAGATAGGAGTCTGCGATGGAGCGTAGAAGATTTGTAGGCCTGGCCGGCATGAATCTCGTGGCTGGCGCTCTAACCGATTCACTCTTGGCTTTCCGGAGCGCCCACGCAGAGGCCAATACTCGCAACGAAGCCACTGCCCCGCGAAAAGCTCTAATGAAAGTTGGTCACCAGCATGAATCCTCGGACGAGATTCTCCGGTTGCTGGCCGCCTTCGGAGTGGAACACATTTGCAGTGCCCTTCCTTCAGAGCGACTCGACGCGCAATGGTCGGAGGAGGGCCTGAGGAGTTTGCGGGAGCGCGTCGAGTCTTTTGGCATCAAGCTCGACATGGTTCCCCTCCCGCTCAGCTCCAGGTACATCACCAAGGCCGAGAATCCGAATATCATGCTCGGGAAGAGTCCCGAACGAGATCGGGAGATCGACCAAATCTGTGAGATGATCCGCAACACGGCCAGGGCGGGCATCCCCGCTTTGAAGTACAACATGAGCATACTCGGAGTGGTCCGGACCGAGTCTACGAAGGGCAGGGGTGGCTCGACTTACAGCACCTTCGCCTACGACAAAGCCAAACAGGAACCGCCGCTGACTGAGGCCGGGCCGGTCGATGCCGACCGGTACTGGGAACGGATCACTCACTTCGTGAATCGCGTCATGCCGGTCGCTGAAGAATACAGGGTCAGGTTGGCGTGCCATCCGCATGATCCGGGCATGCCGCACGAGAAGGGCTATCGTGGAGTTCACACCGTGCTGGGCAGCGTCGAAGGACTTAAGCGTTTCATTGACCTGTCGCCGAGTAAGTACCACGGTTTGAACTTCTGCCAGGGTACGGTGTCGGAGATGTTGAAGAAACCGGGAGAAGAGATTTTTGATGTGATCCGTTACTTTGGCGGTAAGGGTAGAATCTTCAACGTCCATTTTCGCAATATTCGCGGCGCCTTCCTTAACTTCCAGGAGACATTCATCGATGACGGCGACGTCGACATGCTCAAGGCGATGAGAGTCTACAAGGAGATTGGCTATGACGGCATGATGATGCCGGATCATGTCCCGACAATTTCCGGGGACGCGAAAGGCCTGCAGGCTTTTGCCTACACGTTTGGTTACATAAAAGCACTCATCGCAGCCGTCGCATCCGAGTCATAGAGTCAGGCGCGGGTAAGGATTTGTCCACAGATTTCGCAAATGACACAGATGAAAAACCGCGAGAAGGAGCAGATTAGTGAATCATGAAGAAACATACCGGAGTGTTCTCTTTGCTCTTAGGAGTTTGCTTGACCAGTCTCGTCGCCGTACAAGCACAATCCCCGACAGGCCCGATTACCGCGATCAAAGCCGGCAGGATCATCGACCCGGAAACCGGAACCGCGGCCGTCAACCAGGTAATCCTCATCGAAGGTGAGAGGATCTCCGCGATCGGTACGAACCTCTCCATCCCAGCCGGCGCGACGGTTATCGATCTGTCGAAGCTCACCGTGCTGCCCGGTCTCGTCGATGCGCATACGCACATGGCGATCACTTACAAAGAGCAGCCTGAGAACAACTATTACTACCTTACGTACGTTATGGATTCGACGCCGTTGCGCGCAATTCAAGCCGCGTCCAATGCCATCCAGCTCCTCAACTCGGGCTTCACGGTCGTTCGTGACGTGGGAAACAACGCGCTCTACGCTGATGCGGCGCTGCGTCAGGCAATCGAGCAAGGCTGGCTGCCAGGACCGACTGTAATCCCATCCGGACCGATCATCGGCAGCACCGGCGGCCAGTTCTGGCCGACGCCGGAAATGTACAAGCAGCACAATATCGTGTTCCCCGAGTACATCGACGCCAACAGTCCCGACGAAATCGTCCGCGCAATACGAGAGAACATGCTGTTCGGCGCAAGGACTATCAAGCTGTGTGTTGACTGTAAGCCGTGGGGCTACTCGGTCGAGGACATCAAACTGGCCATCAGTGAGGCGGCCAAGGGCGGGTGCAAGGTTGAAGGGCACGTGCAGACGCCGGAGGGAGCGCAGCGGGCGATCGATGCGGGCATCTACATAATCGCTCACGGCAACGCGCTGACACCCGAACATCACCGCCAAATGGCGGAGAAGGGTATCTTCCTGGCGGGCACCGACACTCCGTTCACCAGGTACCGCGGAACGGAGCCGGCCTTCAAGCGAGTGGTCGCCAGTCTGCGCGACGCCTGGGAGAAGAAGGTGCCCTTAACATTCTCGACGGACTTCGACTACTGGAATGAACGAATGAAGGACGACAAGACCGGCGAGTGGCTGAGCCGCGGCGATCTGACAATCGCCTTCATCGAAACCTGGAAGGCTGCCGGCATCCCTCCAGCCGATATCCTGCGGGCGATGACTATCAACGGCTACAAGGCGGCGGATATCATCAAAGACCGCGGCCCGATAAAGTCGGGCTTGTTCGCCGATCTGATCGCGGTAGCGGGCGACCCTCTCACGGATATTGAAGCGTTGCGCAATGTGCAGTTCGTGATGAAGAATGGGATGGTATTCAAGAAGGACGGGGTGATGACGCCGGAGAAATTCTTCCACCCCGGCCCGGTCAGGACTCCTAACGGGCGCTGGACTCGCTGATGGCGGTGCTTGACCGGGGTCAGGCCCTCGATTCTGCGATTCTTCATCCAGCCAATGGAATCCCATACTCGATCAACGCCGCTAATCGGCTTAATCACCGCAGAATCCTTGTCCCTTCTGGGGAACCAGATTGCGGCAGTCGCAATACCCATATTGGTCCTGCAGTTTACCCACTCGCCCCTGGTTACCGGAGTCGCGGCGGCGGGAAACATCGTTCCGATTATATTAGCCGCGATTCTAGGCGGCAGAGCCATTGATCGATTCGGCGCCTGGAATATGAGCGTCGCCGCAGATCTACTGAGTTGTTGTTCTGTTCTCGCCTTGCCGTTGGCGTTCATCTATCTCGATCAAGTCTCTCCACTCCTCGTCTTCATGTTGGTATTCATGGGAGCTCTGTTCGATCCGACAGGAATCTCGGCCAGGCAAACGTTAGTGCCGGGCCTGGCAGAGTCGTCCGGCAAGTCATTGGACAAGATTAATTCGTGGCGTGGAGGACTTGAAAACGGGGCCGATTTTATTGGTCCTGTTGTCGGGGTTGCTCTCATTAGTGCGGTTGGAACCATAAACACGTTCTTCATTGATGCGATCTCCTTTCTGCTCTGCGCGATCATCTTTGCAGCCACGGTACCCAGAGAGCGGCGCCTGCCGTCGATTGCGAATGAAGGCGCTGGATTGCCCGGTTTCACATTCATATTCGAGCACCCACAGCTCATGCGCATCGCAGTTGTAGGCATGCTGGCAGGTTTTGTGATCCTGCCATTCCTCGGCTTGCTCTTACCCGTCCTGGCTACTCAGAAATTTGGCAGCACCACGTTGCTTGGCATCTGCCTGTCAGCCTTTGGTTTGTCGGCAACGCTCGGGGCGATCTCTTTCTCGCTGCTTTCCAGGAGATGTTCCCGTTCATTGATCTACTATGGCGGGCTACTCATTACCGGTGGGTCTCTCATTCTCTGCGCGCTTGCTACTAACAAGTATGAGGTCATCCTTTCTGCGGCTTTGGCCGGCCTGTTGCTAGGTGCGGGCAATCCGTTACAGCAAACGATCCTGCAAGAGGAGACGCCGGCACCTATAGCGGGACGAGTATTCACGTCGCTTACCGCGCTACATTTTATCGGCGGCCCGTTCGGCCTGCTGGTGGCCGGCACTCTCATTCAGTTCACGAATGTAGACGTGGCGCTTCTGTCGGGAGGCGCCCTGCTTATGGTGCTGGCCATCTTCGCCTGGCTTGGCCTGCCATTGCTCAGTTCGAAACAGCAACCAAGAGACTGCCCCTGGAGAACTTGAGAAAGTCCCCCGCGAAGGGCGGAGCAGCGAGGTGCACAGGGGTCTTGTAACGCACCCGCTCACAAGCCAACGCTTTACGCGCCCATTCCTTTCCTGTAATATTGGCGTTTCGGACAAGCGGCGGCGACGAGGACAGAATCCACAGGTGAGTGCGTCCCTTTTCGCCTTTCCAAGAAACGAGAGCGGAGGTTCTTAAAGATGCCAGTCGGGGATGCCCTGCGTAAGACAAAGCTGCGCGAACTCAGGCCGACCGAGCCGCTTTGCCTGGATCTGCGAACTACATTATCCGGAGCCATCGAAGCGATGCACAGTCAGAAAGCTTCGTGCGCCCTGGTCTGCGACAATGGACGCATAGCCGGCATCCTGACCGAGCGCGATTTCCTTAACAAGGTGGCCGGCGAGACAGTTCCTTTTGATTCGCCGGTCGAGCGCTTCATGACTCGTGATCCCAAGGTCCTCACTGCGGACGATTACCTGAGCGACGCCGTGCTTCTGATGGAGAGCGGCGACTACCGCCACGTGCCGATCGTGGACGGTGAAGGGCGTGTCGAAGGCATGATCTCAATTCATAACATCATTGATCTGCTCGCCGAGATCTTTCCCGAGGAGGTGTTGAACCTCCCGCCCCGCACGAATCAGTACATGACTACTCGGGAAGGCGGATAACGCAATAATAAGGACCGCGGATGGCGATTGTGCTTTGGAACGTCTACAGGCAAATCCGAAATCCCCGATCCAAATCTCTCTAGGGGGAATATGGAATCGATTACGATCCTCAACAATGTAGAAGACAGGCACATTGAGGAGCTTGAAACCGTAACCATACGCTTTGCCGGAGACTCCGGCGATGGTATGCAGCTGACAGGGACTCAGTTCAGCGACACCTCGGCAATGGTCGGCAACGACATCTCCACACTGCCCGATTTTCCGGCTGAGATCCGCGCACCTGCAGGATCCCTGCCCGGCGTGTCCGGATTTCAACTGAATTTTTCGAGCCACGACATTCGGACCCCGGGCGACTCGCCCGACGTTCTGGTCGCGATGAATCCTGCCGCCCTCAAAGTTAACCTTGCGGACCTGGAAGACGGCGGCATATTGATCGTCAACACCGATGCCTTCAGCGAGAACAACCTCAAGAAAGCGGGATACCCTGCGAGTCCGCTCGAGGACGGAAGCCTTCAACACTATCGCGTCTTCAAGCTGCCGATCACAACCCTGAACCGCGCAGCCCTTCGCGAAGAAGTAAAGTTGCCGTCGAAGGAGATCGACCGCTGCAAGAACTTCTGGGCGCTGGGGTTGATGTACTGGCTTTATGACAGGCCGCTCGATCCCACGATGAAATGGATCGAATCCAAGTTCAAGAAGAATGCTGAAGTAATGAAGGCGAACGCCACCGCACTCCGCGCCGGGTTCGCGTACGCTGAAGCGGCCGAGATATTCACGACCCACTACCGCGTCAAGCGGGCCATAATAACGCCCGGCCGGTATCGCAAGATCACCGGCAACGAAGCGACCGCCCTCGGTTTTGTCGCAGCCTCAGTGCTTGCGAGCCGGCCGCTCTTCTATGCCAGCTATCCGATCACACCCGCGTCGGACATCCTGCACGAGCTGGCGGCGCAGAAGAATTTCGGCGTCAAGACCTTTCAGGCCGAGGACGAGATAGCAGCCGTCTGCGCCGCGATCGGCGCTTCGTTCACCGGACACCTCGGCCTTACGGGCACGAGCGGCCCGGGCCTGGCGTTGAAGTCGGAAGCTATCGGACTGGCGGTTATGACTGAGTTGCCGTTGGTGGTTATCGACGTGCAGCGCGGCGGACCCTCGACCGGGCTGCCGACCAAGACCGAACAGGCTGATCTGCTGCAAGCCATGTTCGGCCGCAACGGCGAATGCCCTGTCGCGGTGATAGCGCCAGCGACTCCGGCGGATTGCTTCGATATGGCCATCGAAGCTTTTCGCATCGCGACGAAGCATATGTTGCCGGTAATTTATCTGTCGGATGGCTATCTGGCCAACGGCGCCGAGCCATGGAGATTGCCGACAATCGACCAGTTGCCCAGATTCGACGTGAAGTTCCGCACGGAACCCGATGGTTTCCAGGCATACGACCGCGATCCGGACACGCTTGCGCGGCCCTGGGCTATTCCGGGAACAGCCGGTCTCGAACACCGGATCGGAGGAATCGAGAAACAGGACATCACGGGCAATGTCTCATACGATCCCGAAAACCACATGCACATGGTCCAGACCCGTGCTGAGAAGGTGGCTCGGATAGCGAATGACATCCCCGAGCTTGAGACCTTTGGCGCGTCTGAAGGAAGGTTGCTGGTGGTCGGTTGGGGGTCGACGCATGGCTCAATAACATCGGCCGTTGAGGAGATGCAGAACCAGGGCAGGGCGGTCTCGAGCGTGCACCTGCGACACCTGAATCCATTCCCCCGGAACCTTGGCGACATCCTGGGACGCTTTGACCGGGTGCTGGTTCCGGAACTGAATATGGGTCAGCTTGCCATGCTGCTGCGATCTCGTTTCCTGGTGCCGGCGATCTCGTTCCCCAAGGTGAAGGGCAAACCCTTCAAGATAAGCGAACTCACCGCAAAGATGGATGAAGTATACGAAGACTAGGATTGATGGCCCCAAACTGAGGTCCAGCCTCTGAACTGGAAGGAAAGAAAGAAATTCATATGAGCTCTAACGTGAACACAGATCCGACTGGAGGAAACGGACAGACGCCTCCAGTGAAGCTGACGAGAAAGGACTTCGTTTCAGACCAGGAGGTCCGGTGGTGTCCGGGCTGCGGTGACTATGCGATACTCGCGCAGGTTCAGAAAGTGATGCCCGAGCTTGGAATAAGGCGGGAGAACACGGTCTTCGTTTCGGGCATAGGGTGTTCGAGCCGCTTCCCCTACTACATGAACACCTACGGGTTTCACACAATACACGGCCGCGCTCCAGCCGTCGCGACCGGGATCAAGGCATCCAACCCGGAGCTGTCGGTGTGGGTGATTACCGGTGATGGAGATGCGCTCTCAATCGGTGGAAACCACCTGATCCACTCCATCCGCCGCAACCTGGACATCAATATCGTTCTGTTCAACAACCGGATTTATGGGCTGACTAAAGGTCAGTATTCGCCGACTTCGGAGTTTGGGAAGAGAACCAAGTCCGCGCCGTTCGGGGTAATCGACTACCCGCTCAATCCGCTGTCGATTGCGCTGGCAGCGGAGGCAACGTTCGTAGCCCGGTCGGTCGATACGGTAACCACGCACCTGCAGATGGTTGTTGAGCGCGCAATGCGGCACAAGGGCGTATCGTTCGTCGAGGTCTATCAGAACTGCAATATCTTCAATGACGCGGCCTTCGATATGTTCACCACCCGCGACGTACGAGAAGACCGGATGATCGAGTTGGAGCACGGCAAGCCGCTGGTCTTCGGCAAGGAGCACAATCGCGGCGTTCGCATGCGGGCCGACATGCATCTTGAAGTTGTCGAGCTCGGAGACGGTGTGAGCGAATCAGAGCTCATCGTTCACAACGAGAAGGCGCCCGACTCGTATCTGGCCTATATGCTTGCTCGAATGGAGTATCCGGATTATCCGGTGCCGATCGGCATCTTCCGTGACATCGAGAAGCCGACCTACGAGGACATGATGGCCGAACAGATCTCCTCCGCGGTGCAGAAGATGGGACCCGGAGATCTCCAAAAGCTGATCAACGGCCCCGACACGTGGGTGATCGACTAAGAAACGTTTCGGGTTTCGCGTTTCGAGTTTCGCGTTCGGGTTGAGATAGATCGCTCTCCCTTGCAGAACTCGAAACTCGAAACTCGAAACGCGAAACGAGTCTTTATGATTTGTCCGAGATGCGGCCATAACAATTTCGATGGTGCGGATCGATGCGCCAACTGCATTGAACCACTCCGTGATCGAGACGTTCCTCAACCCACTGCCGGGTTTCAAAGCCTCCTGATGGAAGAGCCTATTAGCGCGGTCGCCGGCCATCAGCCGATAGTCCTAACTCCCGAGACATCCGTGGGCGAAGC
>DASYSA010000467.1:0-8006 GCA_036003885.1 Blastocatellia bacterium
CCCACGGAGTTCGTCCAGCAACTGCGAGAATTCAGGAAGTATCTGAAGAGTAAAGATGTCGTATTCTTACAATCGGAATCAGAGCAAGCAGATTATAGTCCCGATCGTTCCGACAATTCATAAAGGAGATGCTGATATGAAACAGATGTCGCTTGTAAGTCTGCTTGTCAAAGACTACGACGAGACGATCGAATTCTACACGAACAAATTGGGATTTGTTGTAGCTGAAGACTTGCCATTTGGAGAGAAGCGCTGGGTGACGCTCAAGCTGCCGGACAATTGTGAATCGGCGATTGCGCTGGGATTGGCTGAAACGAATGAGGACCTGGCGCTGGTAGGAAGACAAGCCGGGTCAACCCCCATGTTCGGAATTCTGACCGACGATTGCCTGGGAGAATATGACCGCATGAAGAATGCGGGGGTCACGTTTCATGGCGAGCCGCAGGTTGAGCCCTATGGAACCGGCGTGATGCTTGAAGACTTGTACGGCAACAAGATTTACATGAACCAGGAGCCTTCATAATTCAAGCGCCGCCTCGAGACTGCCGCACCGCCATCTCTTATTCTGTGGCCCAGCGCACGCATGAGCTTGGGATTCGGATTGCATCGGGCCTCAACAACTGGATGTGCTCAAACTGGTGGTCGTAACAGCAACGGATTGTTCGATGGACAAAGCACGGAACTCAACGCGAAATACTGTCCACAGGTAAAAACCACACTCAGTCAGCTGTTCGCCGGCAAAGCAGATTGATCACCGGTTTCTATCGCTCGGCAAGAACAACTGACAAAAGCTAATTGGGTTGGAGCATAACAATGAAAAGAAAAGTCGCCTGGTCGCTATTAACACTCGTCGTTTTGGCGGGTGCATTTCTAAAGTACACTCTAAGCGCATCTTTGAGTTCATCCAGTCCAAACATGGCGCCGCCATTAATCTTTAATGTCAACAGCACCGCCGACATTCTTAGCCCGCCAGCCGGTGTGGTCACCCTGCGTTCGGCCATAGTGGCCGCCAACGCCGATGTCAGCGCTAATCCGACCGTCATCAACCTGACTGTTCCGGGTACCTACACATTGACCTTGACCAATGCCACGCAAGAGAACGCCGCGGCGACGGGTGACCTGGACATAACC
This sequence comes from Blastocatellia bacterium, assembly GCA_036003885.1. Lineage (GTDB taxonomy): Bacteria > Acidobacteriota > Blastocatellia > UBA7656 > UBA7656 > DASYSA01. Next base: position 1,132 of record DASYSA010000467.1, read on the forward strand.
ACGACCCTTCACACGGTGACCATCGCCGGTGGCGGCTCGTCAGGACCGAGTGCGACCATCATCGACGCCGCCGGGCTGAATACGGTCAGCCTCCACGACCGCGCGTTTCACATTACGGGTGCCGGTGTCACGGTCATCTTCCAGGACCTCGTCATTAAGAATGGCCAGGCCGCCGACGACGGTACGAGCGGGGTGAGCACCAACCCGACGGCTCAAAACACCAGCCGCGCCGGCGGGGGCATTCTTAACAACGGCGGCAGCGTCACGCTTGATAACGTCATCGTCCAGTCGTGCCAGGCATTGGGCAAGGGTGACAGCGTCATAAACAACAACACCACCCTCGACGCCCTTGGCGGCGGCCTCGCCAGTCTCGCAGCGACCGGCAACGTGATCATTACGGATAGTACGTTGACGTCCAATACCGCCGCAGGCGGGAACGGCGGCAACTTCAACAACGGTTCCGGCTCCAATGCCAGGGGTGGCTCGATCTATTTCGAAGGCGGCACGCTTAACATCACCGGGTCGCGAATCGATACCAGCGCCGCGAATGGCGGCAACGGCGGCAGCGTTCCCCAGAGCGGGATGTTGAACGGTGGGTTCGGTGGGTTGGGCCAAGGCGGCGGAGTGTGGGTTGGCGGCGGCACAGTAACCATTAATAACACCACTTTTGAGAGCACTGTCGCTAATGGTGGTAACTCCGGCGCGGGTGGCAACGGAAGCGAACCCGCGGGTGGTGCTGATGGTGGCGGCCTGTATAGCCTCGGTAACGTTACGGTGAGCAACTCCACCTTCCACCTGGCAGGAGCAACCGGCGGCCGCGCCGGCGATGCCTTCGGCCCAGACTGTTTTGGCGGTCATAACGGCGGCGACGGCGGGGCCGCCCGGGGCGGCGCTGTCTTCGCAGACGGCGGAACCATGATCATCAATACCGCGACGTTTGCCGGCAACTTCGCCATTGGCGGTAAGGGCGGCGACGGCGGACAGACCAACGGCGGTTGCGGCATGCACGGCGCTGGCGGCTTCGCGTATGGCGGCGCTATTACCAACAATGCGGCCACTGTCAGTATGAAGCACGGTACCCTCAGCCTCAACAACGCTCAGTCCGGCAACAGCGGTGTCAACCAGAGCGGAGCTAACAAGCCGCCGCGCCCCGTGGCCGAAGGTACTGGCGGCGGCATCCGCGTCGGTCCTGCGACCGTGACTTTGGAAAACACAATCATTGCTGGTAATACTGCTGCCAATGGCGCGGGCGACACCACCGGTGCCCCGACTCCCGGACCCAATGTTGACGGCGCCGTCACCAGTAATGGCCATAACCTTCTCGGCATCGCCACCGATGCGACGGGCTTCACCGGGACCGGTGACCAGACCGGCGCCAACCCGATGTTGGCGGCGCTGGCGGACAATGGCGGCCCAACCCACACGATGGCGCTTTCGACCGGCAGCCCCGCGATCGACGCGGGCGTGGCGGCTGGCGCCTCATTTGATCAGCGAGGCCTGGCGCGCACGTTCGACGACCCTGGCGTGGCCAATGCTGCGACCAGCGACGGCACCGACATCGGCGCCTTTGAACTCCAACCTCTTTGCAGCCTCACCTGTCCCGGCGACGTTAGCGTGTCGAATGACACCGACCAATGCGGCGCGGTCGTCACTTACACGGCTCCTTCCGGAGCAGGCTGCGGCACAGTCTCGTGTGGCCCTGCTTCGGGGTCTTTCTTCCCAGTGGGAGACACGACGGTCACCTGCACCAGCTCGGTCGGTCCGACTTGCAGTTTCAAAGTCACCGTCAACGACACGCAGAATCCGACCATTGTATGCCCGGCCAACATCACTGTTGACGCAAGCCCGGGCGCCTGTTCTGCTTCAGTCAGTTTTACAGTGATGGCTAGTGACAACTGCTCAGCTCCGACGGTAGTCAGCAGCCCAGCATCAGGTTCAGTCTTCCCGTTAGGCACTACGACCGTTAACGCTACTGCTACCGACGCAGCCGGCAACCCGAGGAATTGCAGCTTCACTGTCACCGTCAAGGATATTGTGGCGCCAGTCATCAATACCAATGGTCAGACGATCACATTGTGGCAGCCCAACCATAACTACGAAACCGTTAAGGTAAGTGACCTGGTTACCAGTGCCAGTGATCTTTGTGATCCCAGTGTCAGTCTGAGCAGCGTGAGGATCGCAATGGTCACGAGTGACGAGGCGAACAACAGCGGAGGAGACGGCAACACAACCAATGACATCGTGATCGCGGCGGACTGCATATCAGTGAAACTGCGATCTGAGCGGTCCGGCAACGGGAATGGACGTGTTTATACGATCACCTTCAAGGTAACTGATGCTTCGGGCAATATGGGCACGGCAACGGCCACGGTCACTGTGCCCAAGTCGCAGAATGGCGCATCTGCGATTGATGATGGGCCGCATTACACAGTCTTGAGCGGCTGTCCTTAGAGTGCAGAGTGGCTTGAGCGCAGGAGCTAACCCTCGATTAGAGGCTTACGCTGGGTACGGTTAGTTTGACTGGGAAGAATTATGAGAGACCACATATGAGATACGTAAAGATCGTGCTGGTTTTCATAGCGTTATTAGCATTCCTCGGTTTATCAAATGCCGGCAAGGGGCAAATAACAAGCGATGCCGGTCTGACCGTGATCCGCGCCGGGCGTCTGTTCGACAGTGAACAAGGAGTTTTTCTACCTCTCCGCGATATTATCGTCAAAGGAAATCTTATTGAGGCCGTCGGTGAAAACCTTCCTGTTCCAAAGGACGCTCGTGTTGTTGACCTACAGCGTTACACCATCTTGCCAGGGTTGATAGATGCGCACACTCACTTGCTTTACCTGGAAGATCCCAGGAATGCATTGACTGTGGAGGGGGTCAAGGCGTTGACGATGGAGGGGACGCCACTTCGCGCTTTGCATGGGGCGGCCCGCGGGCGGACGTTCCTGATGGCCGGCATTACTACTGTGCGTGACCTCGGCAATAGTGGACGCTTCGGCGATGTTGCTCTTCGCACGGCCATCAATGATGGAAGTTTGGATGGCCCAAGAATGTATGTTTCCGGGCCAGGGTTAAGCCCGGAAGGTGGACAATTTCCCGGTCTACAGTTCGATTATCGCCGAATCGCCGAGGAAGAATACCGCGTCGTACGCGGGGCGGAGGACGCAACGGTGGCGGTGAGAGAAAATATCACCTATGGCGCGAACGTGATCAAGATCTATTCCAACAATACGCCAAATCGAACGCTTCTTTCGCTGGAGGAAATGCGAGCAATCGTCGCTGAGGCGCATCTTTTGGGTGTTAAAGTAAGCGCACACGCAACTAGTGATCGTGCCGTTCTGCGAGCCGTGGAGGCTGGAGTAGATTCGATTGAGCACGGCTACGAGGTAAAAGATGAAACACTCAAGCTGATGAAACAAGGCGGCGTAGCCTTGGTTCCGACTGACGGGGACACATTGACATTGAAGATGTATTTTGAACGGGCGCGAATGAATCCGCCTCTAACTCAGCAGCGGATTTCAAAGATACTTGAAGCATCACATGACCGATTACGACGTGCCATTGCAGCAGGGGTAATTATTGTTTCCGGCTCGGACATGTACATTGATCTAGGTATTCCTCAGGGCGAAGCTGCCAGAAGAGTATTATTCGCATATCACGAAGCGGGGATGGGACCAGTGCAGATTCTCCAAAGCGCCACGATCAACGCTGCCCGTCTAATTGGAGAGAAGCGAATAGGAGTAATTAAAGCAGGCGCCTTCGCAGATTTAATCGCCATTGACGGCGATCCGGTTAAGGACTTCAGCTCTTTGGAGAGAATGAAGTTCGTCATGAAAAATGGAACTATATATGTTGGGCGACCATGAAACGGTATCCGCCTGACAGCGAATCACCGTCGAGTGCCAGGGATATTCCTTAACGCGAAATCTTGCAATTTGCCTTACAACTTGTGCTAGAATCTGCCCGCCTAAAATTAATAATTTGCTTTCTACGGAAGGCCTGACCCGAATTAGATCGCAGATGAGGTTGAATCTACGGTGAACAGACGCCTAAACAATTCGATTCTCACTGGCACGCTCGCGCTGGGCCTGCTCTTTCAGGTGATGCTCACCCCATCGGCGCACGCTTGGGGCCCCACCGGCCACCGCGTCGTCGCGGAGATAGCGCAACGACACCTGACGCCCGCCGCCCAGGCCAAGGTGTCTCGCCTTCTTGGCGGTCGGTCTCTTGCCGATGTCGCGAACTGGCCCGACGAACTGCGCTCCGACGCCCGTTTCGATAAGTACAAGCCCCTTCACTTCGCCACTGTTCCTAACGGCGTCGCCAGCTACCGCGACTCGAAGAAGGCTCCTTGCGGCGACCTGGTGGTGGCCATCGATGCCTTGACCGCCTTCCTCCGCACCGGGTCACGCGAGGCTCTCTACTCGGTGAAGGCGCTGTCAGACAAGAGCGACGGCACCGCCGAAGGCTCATGCAATCCTCGCGAAACCGATCCCATCTCGCCCGACACGGCGCTCCGGTTTCTGGTACACCTGATGGGCGATCTCCACCAGCCACTCCACATCGGCGGAGCCGATCAGGGCGGCAATGCAGTCAGCGTCAACTGGATGGACCGCTGGAAGACCAATCTCCATTCCACCTGGGATGACGAGATGGTGGACTTCGAGCGCCTCGACTACACCGAGTATGCGCGTTTTCTGGATCGTGCCAGCGAGGCGGACGCAGCCCGCTGGCTGACCGGAGATACCATCTCCTACGCAGATGAGGCGATCGCTATGCGGTCGAAACTATACCTGTTTCCCGACGACTCCGGTACGGCCCCATCGGGTAAGGTCCCGGTCCACAAAATCTCGTACAAATACATAGGCGCGCAGCGCGACCGCATGCGCGAGCAGTTATTGAAGGGCGGCCTGCGCCTGGCCCGTGTCCTCAACGCAATCTTCCAATAGGAGTTCCCATCCTTGAGTCACCTCGCCGCAGGCAACTCAACCAAGTCACCCGGAGTGCAATCTGTCTGCTGTCTGGTCACCTTCAAGATCCTCATCCCGCCCAGTTTGGCACGTCGGTTGCCGTTACACAGCACTGAACTGGAAGAAAAATGTTCTGAGGGATTTCAGCCGTAAGCTGATGGATAAAGCGTGGATGGCGTACACATGATGAGATCCTTCGCTTTGTTTCTATACACGATCGAATGTCCATAGGAGGTTTATGAATCAGACTGGGAAAGAATCGTCGACAGCGTCCCGCACAGCTGGCTCATCCGCAAAGGAAGCGAAGAGCTTCGTCCTTGGCCTTTGGGGTGTTCGATATCAAGTCAAAGACGTTAGTCGCTCTGTCGCTTTCTACACTCAGCAGCTTGGGTTCAACCTGGATCAGCAAAACCTTCCGGCCTTTGCGCAGGTCTCAATCGGCAATCTCAAACTTATACTCAGTGGTCCGGGGGCTTCGGGGTCGCGACCGATGCCCGATGGACATCACCAGGAGCCCGGCGGATGGAACCGGGTGATCCTTCAAGTGGCCGATCTTCCGGCCCGAATCGCGATGTTGAAGGAAGCGGGACTACATCTTCGGAATGAGATGGAAGCGGGTCCGGGAGGCAAACAAATCCAATTGGAAGACCCCGACGGCAATCCAATTGAGTTATTCGAGCCGGCGGCCCAATAGAGCTGACCCGGTTTGTGGAACTCGGAGGTTTGGGATCATGGTATCTGACCCGGAAACGTTCGCATCGCCTCTTCATATTCGCCCGCCACATCCGACAAGGCCTGACCCGGCGCCATGTCCGGGTCAGGCGGTGCTGCGGGAATGGCGGGAGCGGGCCAGAGCCAGCCCACCGAGGTTAATGCCGATCAGCCCCAGCACCAGGGCCACTATGGCCCCGGCTCGCCCGCTGCCGGTGCCGAAACCACCGGTGGAGTTGCCCAGATGCACCACACTGAGGACCATTCCTATCAGCCCAAGCACAAGGGCCACGATGGCCCCGGCTCGCCCGTTGCCGGCGCCGATACGACCGGAGGAGCGGGCCAGAGCCAGCCCACCGACGACCACACTGATCAGCCCCACCACGGCGGCTACGATGGCCCTGGCCCGCCCATTGGTAATGCCGATAGCACCGTCGGTGAGGTCGACGGCGAAGCCGAGGTGGATGGTATAGAAGTCGACAGCTGCGCGCGCATCGTCGATGAGGTAGGGGACGCTGGCCAGTTCAGTCAATTTGGTATAAAACTCGATTGCTGCATCAACATCATCAACTATGTAACGAACGCTGACTATAGCCATCGGGGGTTCGTCCGTTGGTTTGTTTGATGCTTGCGAGCAACTGGCTGCCAGGAACATGCAGGCAGCGTAAACCACGATCAATCCTGAAAGAATGCTCTTCATTTTCATCACGCAAGTCTCCTTTGTGAGGCTCGTGCTACTGTGAGTGGGTAACCAGCTTTGCAACAGTGTTATCAAAGGTAAGCGCGGCGTCTCGTCCTCTGAACTCTATCCTCTTGAGCTGGTACGAACCGTCGGCTTCCTGCGAATAAATCACCGACGTGACTGCAGCCGGTTTCTCGAGCTTGGCAATCTTGTAGGTTGCCGTCAGTACTTCTTTCTTACCCCTTGCAATTACCAGCTCGTCTTTGCCTTCAACATACCGCAGGTCGTACTCACCCTTTGACAAAACCTGACCGCCGATTTTGGTGTCGCGCTTAAGCAAGATCGTTTTACTTACCTGTTGCCCGAGAGCGGGAACCGTGATCAATCCGACAATCAACGCTAAAACCAACGTACCGACATTAATCAATCTCTTCATTATCCAACTAATTTCACTCGCCCTTCCTGTCAAAAACTATTGACTTGCAGAGCGCAGACTTTGCTTCTTAAACACC
>DASYSA010000468.1:0-16579 GCA_036003885.1 Blastocatellia bacterium
CTGCGACACGCGGCCGTATCATGGTTGGTTGATGGCCTACGACGCCGTGACGCTCGGGCAGGTTGGGGTGTTCAACGCAACACCCACTGGAAATCAAGCCGGCATCTGGATGGCCGGCGCCGGCCCCGCATTCGATGCCAGCGGCAATCTCTACGTGCCGACGGGAAACGGAACCTTTGATGGCACGACAAACTTCGGCGAAAGCCTCGTGAAGCTAGCCCCGCGTACTCTCAATCGCCTCGACTTCTTCACGCCTTCCAATTTCAGCAGTTTGAATAGCAGTGATCTCGACTTCGGGGGTGGCGGCCCGGTCATGGTGCCCGGGACCACCATGTTGGTGACCGGCGGCAAACAAGGGAAGGAGTATCTCCTCAATGCCACGAGTCTGGGAGGTACGGTTAGCGGCGACACGCAGATCCCGCAGAGCTGGCAAGCCGCGGATACGACAGCCCGGCCGACCTCAACTCACCACCTCCACAACACGGGCGTGTTTTGGAACAGCCCTCAGGGTCTCAACCTCTATACATGGGGAGAGAACGACTTTCTTCGAGGCTGGCGATTCAATGCCACAACGCAGAGATTCAACATGCCGGCCTTCGCCGTCGGCTCGGTGTTGCCTCCGGTAGGCATGCCCGGCGGCTTGATCAGCGTCTCGGCCAACGGCTCGCAGGCCGGGAGCGGCATCGTCTGGGTGACCCAGCCGAGTTCCGGCGATTCAAACCAGATGGTCGTGCCAGGCGTGCTACGCGCTTTCAACGCAGAGACTCTCGCCTTACTCTGGTCGAGCACCGCCGCCGCTGATAGCCAGTTAAACTTCTCGAAGGGCGCCGGAGGTCCGATGGTTATCAACGGCAAGGTCTACGCCGCCTCTTTCTCGAACAGCGTCTCGGTCTACGGGTTGAGAGCCGCCCCGCGACCGAACCTCGCGTTGAACAAGCCGGCGACGGGCAGCACTCCATGCAACTCCAACGAAACGCCGGCAAAAGCCTTCAACGGAAGCGTCTCAGGCGGCAACACGGACAAGTGGTGCTCACTGACAGCACCAAGATTCCTGCAGGTCGATCTGGGCGCGAGCTTCAACGTCGACCAGTTTGTGATCAGGCACGCAGGCGCAGGCGGGGAGAGCACCAGCTTCAATACACGCGATTTCAATATTCAGGTCAGCGCGGATGGGACTAACTTCTCCACTGTAGTGACCGTCACGGGTAACACCGCCAGTGTTACAACTCACAACATCACTCCGACTGCAGCCCGCTTCGTTAGATTGAACGTGACCACGCCGACCCAGACCACCGACGGGGCGGCCCGCATCTATGAGTTTGAGGTCTATGGCTCCGGCTCCGCCACAATTACATATGAGGCGGAATCGCTGCCGGTTGCCGGTTTCAGTTCTCCCGATGTCGAACGAATCTTCAGCGATTCCAATACCAGCGGTGGCCAGGGGGTCATTCTAGAGGGCAACGGGGTCAACGATTTCGTAACGTTCACGGTCAATGTTCCGGAAGCTCGGACCTATGATATTCGCGTACGAATCAAGCGCTGGAATAACCGGGGCATCTGGCAGTTCGATGCCAACGGCGTAAATCTGGGGTCGCCCGTGGACGGCTTCGCATCGTCGCCGGCCTACCCGGAGATCGACCTTGGCTCAATGGCCTTTACCTCCTCCGGTAATAAGTCGTTCAAGTTCAGGGTCACCGGAAAGAACGCGAGTAGTAGCAGCTTCTGGATCGCTGTCGACTACATCAGGCTGATACCACAATGAGTCGCGCTGAAAAGGGTGAGAGCCTGGACCGCTCAGCTTTGCGGTTCAGGTTTTCGCCCTCAGTCTGCAAAATCCAACTGGGGTTACTGAAAATGTCCAGGATCACGAACAGACCTCCGCGTATCTCCGCGTCCTCTGCGGTTGAATCTTCTGCAGAGACTCGACCACGGCAGAGGAATCAGAGGCGCACACGCGAAATCTGCCAGAAAAACAGGAGGCGAGGAGCAAATCTCATGGTCGCGCTCTCTGTCGTAGTCGCCTCATACGCTCATTCAAACCGCACAGCGGCTGTGACGGCCGTCGTGACGCCAATGGCGCAGTCGGCGTCTAAGCGGGCGCCGGTCCACGCTCCTCCTGACGTGGCTGCTCCTCCCGCCCGCGCGCGAGTGACAGCCTCGGGTGTTGCCATGAAAATTCTCAAGTCCGGCAAGGGCATCGACCGCCCGAGGGATAATGATTGTGTGAAAGCCAATTTCACGGGTTGGAAGAGAGATGGCACGCTGTTCTCGATCTCTGGACCTCAGGGTGAGTCCTCAGTCCAGTGCCTGCGCGCAGCGATCCCGGGGGTCGCAACTGCGCTTAGATATATGCGGATCGGAGAAAAAAGGCGTATCTGGGTTCCCGGTCGCCTCACCTTTACCTCCCATGAGCCGGGTGAAATGGCGCCGATTGAGGATCTCACCTTCGACCTGGAGCTGCTCGCGATCATTAAGGCTCCGCCGACCCCGCCCGATCTGAAGATTCCGCCGAAGGACGCCGTAAAGACTGCCTCGGGCCTGGCCCTTCAGGTACTCAAGAAGGGCCCGCAGAGCGAGCATCCCTCTCTGACCAGTCGGGTTACTCTCCATGTTTCGGGTTGGACTCCCGACGGCACGCTGTTCGAGTCAACGGTGATGGCGAGTCATCCTGCGGTCTTCCTTGTCGCGGATGTCATCCCGGGCTGGCGTGAGGCCCTGCAGCAGATGGTGGTTGGAGAGAAGGTGCGGCTGTGGATTCCCGCCCACCTGGCCTACGGCGAGAAGCCTCGGAGTCATGATGCTCCGGCCGGGAACCTGGTCTACGAAATCGAACTCCTCGCGCTGGAGTAGCCGATGTGCGATTTTTGTTTGTTATCGGTAACAATTTTAGTAGAATAGATCGTCGATCGGTTTGCATCAGCCAGGGAATCAGTCAGCTTTGGCTTTACCAATAGGATTGACCTGAGAAGTCAGACAGGCTCGCTATGGGGACGATTCTGGACAAGACGGATGCATTCGGCGCTTTGGTCGGACCACTCGCGTCACAGAGAGAGACAGGGGGCAGGGGCCTCGGCGAGGCTGCCGGGCCTTCGGGACGTGGACAACGACGGTCATTAGCCATAAGATTCAGGGCGGCGGAATCCGCGAGAAACCTGGTCAAACCGCAAAGCCGACTCGCGCACAAGATGCATGTAGCGAGTGTCACCGTTGTCGTTCATCCGGTTACGCATGCGGAACGAGATCCCGGTCGCGTTGCAGACTCCGTTAGGATTGCTCAGGCTTGACCGTCCGTCGGTCTCCAGTGGAAACAACAAATGTGGGGTGGAGATCCTTGACTGATGAGCGACCGCTTTCATCGATACAGCAGGTGGCGCTGATATTGCTGCGGACCGTGATCGGCTGGCACTTTTTGTACGAGGGCTATTACAAGTTAATGACGCCGGGGTGGAGCGCGGAGGGGCAGCCGCTCGGGGCCTGGAGTGCAGCAGGCTATTTGAGAGCGGCATCAGGACCGCTTGCGGGTCCTTTGCGTCGAATGATGGAGTCCGGGTTGGGCCCGTGGATAGATCGCGGGGTTAAGTTTGGGCTCTTATTCGTCGGGCTTTCACTGATGCTCGGGCTATTTACCAGGCTCGGATGTTGGGGGGCGATCATCTTGCTATCGCTCTTTTATCTTTCGGCAATTCCCCTCCAGGGCACGCCTCAGCCCGGCAACGAAGGTACCTATTTGCTGGTCAACAAGAATCTCATCGAGTTGGTTACGGTGTTCGCACTTTTGTCATTTGGAACCGGGCGGATCGCAGGCTTGGATATGCTGGTCGGCCGGCGTAAGAAAAAATCCCAACTGGCCCCCAAGGCTGAGGTCACAGTGTGATTTCGTGACTAAGTAACGTTGGGGGGCGGCGAAAGGCTCTTATGAACTTAACTCCTGAACTGAAGGACCAGGGTCGAAGGAACTTCCTGAAAAGTCTTGCCGGAGCGCCGGCGCTCCTCGCGTTAGGAACGGCAGCAGCCATGCGCGGCCCGGTCAAGGGCGGACCGGTTAAGGCCGCAATAATCGGCGCCGGAGGGGAAGGCAAGGTGCTTCTTGGCCAGTGCCGCAAAGAGTTCATCAACCTCAAGGCCGTTTGCGACATAAATCCGAAACATCGCGCACAGGCATCGGAGAGTCTCATCAAACTGGGATACGAGAAACCGAAGGAGTACGAAGACTGGCGTGAGATGCTGGAGAAGGAAGACCTTGAAGCGGTCCTCATCGCAACGCCCCTTTGGACCCACGCCGAGATCGCGGTCGGCTGCCTGGACGTGGGCAAGCATGTCCTGTGTGAAAAGATGATGGCCTGGGACATTCCCAGCTGCCACCGAATGCTCGCTGCTTCACGCAAGAACAAGCGCGTGCTCGAGATCGGCTATCAGCGATACTACAATCCGATTTACCAGGCCGCCTACGAGGGCATCATTCGAAAGGAAGTATTGGGCGACATCTACCATGTGCGGCTGGCCTGGCACCGTAACGGCTCGTGGCGTCGAGACGAAGAGGCCCCTGCACCCGGTTTCGATCCAAGCCGCTGGGGCTACCCAGACTGGGAGCACCTCCTCAACTGGCGAATGTATAAGAAGTACTCCGGCGGATTAATGGCCGAGCTTGGAAGTCATCAGATATCGGTTTGCAACTGGTTCTTCGATTCGGCGCCCGAAGCCGTATACGCGAGCGGTGGGATCCACCAGTACAAGGATGGCCGTGAAGTGAGCGACCATGTCTATGTGACCTACGAATATCCGCAAGGACGAACGGTCACTTTCTCCTCCATTCAGTCCAACAAGTTCGATCACTACTACGAACAGATCATGGGGACGAAGGGGACATTGATACTCCTGGGAGAGAAAGATGCCTTGCTGTTCAGCGAAGACGACGGCAAGTCGACCAACATTGAAGTGTCGAAGCAGACCTCGAGTCCCGTGATGGATGCGTCGGAGAGCCGGAAAGCTGATGCGGCGGGTCGAACGGTGGCGGGGACTGCGACTCAGGGATCGGATGCGCTCTCGGCCTATGGGCTTGAGATTGCCGGCTTCTGTTCGACGATTCGAACCTCCACTCCGTTACGCGGCGGACCGGAGCGAGCGGTGAAGTCTGCAACTGCGTCTATCCTGGCTAACGAAGCGATTGAAAAGAAAGCGCGTCTGGACATTCAGATTGGTACTGAGTAATGAGTGCTGAGTACGGAGTGATGAGTTCTGAGTTCTGAGTTCTGAGTATGAGTGCTGAGGTTCGACTCTAAGGTTGAACTACTCAGCACTCATACTCAGACTCAGAACTCATCACTCCGTACTCTCAGGAGATTCGATGTCACTATCATTCTCTCGACGCAAGTTCCTCTCCACCCTTGGCGCGGCAGCGGCAGCGGCAACTTTGCCGGGGAAGACAATAGGCAACATCCTCGAGCCGCCGCCCCCCGCCCTCGATCTCTCTCATGTTGATAGACGCCTCAGGCCGGCTGCAGCAGAGCTTCGCTTCGCATACGCCGCGATCACCTGGGGTGGCGATGATCGGGCCGCGATCAAGGATGTATCCGAAACAGGCTTTCGCGGGATACAATTGCGCACCAGTGTCTTAAAGGAATTCGGTGAAAACCCAAAGGGCCTTCGCGATCTTCTGGCCCAGCATCATCTCCAGATGGTGGCATTCTCCAGCGGCGGGGTGGGCATCGGTGCGGGTAAGGAAACCGACGAAATCGCGAAGCACATCCGCAACGCCACTTTCGTCCGCGACGTGGGCGGCCTTTACCTGCAGGTAACCGACTCTGCACGACAGAAAGGGAAGACGCCTGAGCCGGAAGACTACAAGAAGCTGGGGCGCCTGATGGCCGAGATCGGCAAGCGTTCCCTGGACCTCGGCATTCCGGTCGCATATCACAATCACATGAATAGCCTTGGCGAAGCGCCGGACGAGGTCGATCGAATAATGGATGCGGCCGACCCCCGCTACCTGAAGATGGAGCTGGACGTAGCACACTATCTGCAGGGCGGCGGCGACCCGGTGAAGGCCGTGCACAAGTTCAGTGGCCGCCATCTCTTCCTGCACATCAAAGATGTCCAGAGTCCGCTGCCGGGAGCAACCGACGATCTGAAGCACTCATATCGCTTCGTGGAGCTTGGCCGCGGAAAAGTGGACCTGCCTGGAGTCTTTGCGGCGCTGGCGGCCATCAAATTCAGCGGCTGGTGCGTGGTCGAACTCGACGCCGTTCCGGACAAGGCGAGGACCCCAAAAGAGGCGGCGTCAATCAACAAGGCTTACATTGAACAGAAGCTGAAGCTAAAGGTGTAGAAATCAGGATCAGGAACAAACGTCAGGGGATCCGGGCAAGACTTTGAAGACAGAACGCTCGAAGACGGATTTGCTGAGACGCGGCGGAGCACTTTGTTCTACAATCTACAAAAGTAGTTGTGGATTTGAGGAGCGGGTTGATTGCCGGGTGCGGATTCTCTGAGTAGCGGACGCAACGTTGTCTTCTTAAGTTTCTCTGCGCGACCTCCGCGCACTTTGTGACTCGGCGGTGAATCCGGTTCGATTCGAGCGGTGAATCCTGCTTCTGAGGGAGAATCGACATGAAGAACAAGACCTCAAGGAGAGACTTCATCAAGATCGCGGCCTCCGGCGGATCGGTGGTTGAAACTTCAACGACGATCCTTGCCTGGGAGGAACCGCGGCAGGTCTCGGCCAACGACAAGATTCAGATAGCGTTGATAGGTTCAGGGGGCATGGGCTTCGGCGACACCGAGACGGCGTTACGCGTCCCCGGCACCGAACTTGTGGCCGCCGCTGACGTCTATGATGGGCGTTTGACTCGCGTCAAAGAGGCCTTCGGCGATCGCGTCTTCACCACTCGCGACTACCACGAAGTCCTGGCTCGCCCCGACGTCGACGCGGTGATCATTGCGACGCCCGACCACTGGCACGGGCAGGTCTCGATCGACGCGATGAACGCGGGCAAAGATGTCTATTGTGAGAAGCCGATGGTCCAGGTTGTGAGCGACGGCCATGCGGTGATCGAAACTCAGAAGAAGACCAATCGCATTCTCCAGGTCGGAAGCCAGGGCGTAAGTTCCATCTTCAATGCCAAAGCTAAAGAGCTGTTGGCAGCCGGGAAGATCGGCAAGCTGAATATGGTCGAAGCCTGGATCAACCGCCGAACTCCCATAGACGCCTGGCAGTACTCGATCCCTCCCGACGCTACGCCGGAGAGAATTGACTGGGACCGCTTCCTCGGCAAAGCGCCAAAAGTAAAGTTCGATCCCATCCGTCTCTTCCGCTGGCGCAACTATCGCGACTACGGGACGGGTATCGGAGGCGATCTGTTCGTGCACCTCTTCTCGGCCATTCATTTCATCACCGGTTCGAACGGGCCGACTCGAGTCCAGGCGACTGGCGGACTCCGCTACTGGAACGACGGGCGCGACGTGCCTGACATGCTGATGGGCCTATACGACTATCCGCAGACCGCCAATCATCCTGCTTTCAATGTCGTGCTGAGAGTCAACTTCGAAGACGGCGGGACGGAAACGGCGCAGTTCCCCCGTTCGGGCTTCCAGTTCGTTGGCCCGGAGGGCGTGATGGCAATCAGCGACGGCGTGACCATTTCGCGAAAGGCCAAAGCAAAAGAGCCCGGCTACACGATCAATACCTTCCCCAAAGCGGTGCAGGATGCCTTTCTCAAGGACTATCGCAGGCAGTACCCCGAGGACCGTCAGCAGATCAATGAAGCGGCTGAAGAGCGCTACGATCCTCCGCGACGGTACGATGCGCGATACGACCACTTCGTGAACTTCTTCAACGCAGTTCGAACGCGCAAGCCGGTGGTTGAAGATCCGGTTTTTGGGCTAAGGGCCGCGGGGCCTGCGCTGGTGACCAATGAGAGCTTCTTCAACAACCGCGTGTACGGATGGGATCCTGATGCGATGAAAGTGCTCAAATAGCACGGCCAAGTGAGGACGACGATGAGGAAAGCCAAGGACACCTCGAGACGAGATTTCATCAAGCTGGCTTCGGCATCCGCCCTGGTAGCGGGCGCTTCTATTCGGGTCCGCGCGTCGAACACCACGATTCTTCCCTCGTGGCAGACGGCCGCCGAGACTCAGAAGATCTCAGCCAATGACAAGATTCAAATCGGGCTGATCGGCGCCGGTGGTCAGGGAATGAGCGATGCAACAACCGCGCTGCGCGTGCCCGGCGTCGAGTTGGTGGCGGTGGCCGATGTATACGATGGCAGATGCATTCGCTCGAAAGAGATCTGGGGCGACCGTGTCTTCACGACTCGTGATTACCGAGAGGTGCTCGCGCGCTCCGATATCGACGCCGTGATCGTTGCGACCCCGGATCACTGGCACATGCAGGCGGCCATCGATGCGATGAACGCCGGCAAGGATGTCTACGTCGAGAAGCCTGTGGTCCAACTGATCAACGACGGATGGCCGGTGATCGAAGCCGAACGTAAGACAAAGCGGATCCTCCAGGTTGGAAGCCAGCGCGTCAGCTCCATCCTATATAAGAAGGCCAAAGAACT
Source organism: Blastocatellia bacterium (assembly GCA_036003885.1). Taxonomy (GTDB): domain Bacteria; phylum Acidobacteriota; class Blastocatellia; order UBA7656; family UBA7656; genus DASYSA01. Next base: position 8,562 of record DASYSA010000468.1, read on the forward strand.
CCTGGCTTCGGGAGCGATCGGCGAATTGAACCTGATTGAGGCGTGGACCGACCGCAACAACGCAATCGGCGCGTGGCAGTATTCGATTCCGCCCGATGCGTCCCCACAAACCGTCGATTGGGACCGTTACCTTGGGCGAGCGCCAAAGCGTCCGTTCGATGCGACTCGAGCCTTTCGCTTTCGTAATTACCGCGACTACGGCACCGGAGTGGCGGGCGATCTGTTCGTGCATCTCTTTTCGGGCATGCATTTCATTGTGGGGACGCTTGGACCCACTCGCGTGATGGCGACCGGAGGGCTGCGCCACTGGATTGACGGCCGCGACGTGCCGGACGTTATGGCGGGGCTCTACGACTATCAACGGGCATCAAACCATCCCGGCTTCAATCTGTTCCTGAAGGTCAACTTCGCTGACGGAGCGGGCGAGAGTGGGGGCTTCCGCTTCATCGGCACCGAGGGCGTGATGGCTATCGGGGGAGGCAGCGTCACTGTGTCGAGCCAGACGCAGCCGAAAGAACCGGGCTACACGATCGATACATTCCCAAAGGCAATCCAGGAGGAGTTCCTGAAGAAGTATCGCGAGCTGTATCCGGAGCAGAAGAACAAGATCAGCTCGACGAGCGAAGAGAAATTCTTCGCTCCCTGGGGCTACAGCGAACACCTCGATCACTTCACAAATTTCTTCGAGGCGGTGCGCTCGCGAAAGCCGGTGGTTGAAGACTCTGTCTTCGGCTTCCGGGCAGCAGGCCCGGCGCTGCTGTCGAACATGAGCTACTTCGACGGCCGGCCGTATGGCTGGAATCCTGAGTCGATGAAAATCATCGGCGAGTGATAATGAAAACCAGATGAACGTCGTCAGGCGCGCATGAAAAAGGGAGGATGATAATGTCAAAGAAGACTGATTCACGTAGAGGTTTCATGAAGACGGCCGCGGCAGGAGCTGCAGGCATCGCGATCAGCTCGCGGGCGTCGAGCTACGCCAGAATACTGGGCGCCAACGGGCGAGTCCGCGTGGCGTTTGTAGGACCGGGCGACCGTGCACGCGGTGCGCTGATCCCGGCATTCCTGAAACTCGCAGGCGGGCTGAATTTTGAAGCGGTCGCCGTCTGCGACATCTGGAACAAACGCCGCGATGATGGGGTCGCCTACGTCACCGCGCAGGCCGACAAGCACAAAGCGCCGATGGGCGAACAGCTGGCCAAGGCGCGAAACACGGAAGAACTCTACTCGATGAAAGACATCGATGCGGTCATCATCGCAACCGCGGACTTTCAACACGCACAACATTGCATTGAGGCCGTGCGCGCAGGCAAGGACGTCTATGTCGAGAAGCCTTTCGCCAACATAATGTCGGACGCTCGCGAAGCTCTCAAGGTCGTCAGTGGATCGAAGCAGATCGTTCAGGTAGGCACACAACGGCGCTCGACCCCGAGCTATATGCGCGCCTATGAATACCTCAAGTCGGGCAAGTTCGGCGACATCGTAATGGCCGAGATGACCTGGAACGTCAACCAGCCGGGCCGATGGCGCAGGCCCAACGTTGTACCGTTGCTCCAGGAGAAGGACACCGACTGGAAGCGCTACTTGATCAACCGCCCCTTCGAAGCATTTGATGCGCGGAAGTATCTCGAGTTCCGTCTCTTCTGGCCCTATTCGTCAGGCATTCCAGATCAGTGGATGGTGCACCAGATCGACACCGTGCACTGGTTCGCGGACCTGGCCCACCCAACGAGCGTGGTCGCTAATGGCGGCATCTACCTGTGGCGCGACGGGCGGAAGAACTTCGACACCATGACGGCTGTGTTCGATTACGGAAACGCGGCCAAAGGAGGAAAAGGCTTCCAGGTGACCTACTCTTCGCGGCAAACCAATAGCGCGGGCGGAACCAAGGAGATCTATTACTCGAACGCCGGCTCGCTCAATCTGGACACTAATAAGATCGGACCCGAGGGCGGATTGAAGCAGCGGGAAGCGAACGAGATGAAGATGCAGCCCAACCTCCTGCCGTCGATGTCGCTTGCCGAAGCGGCTCAGGTTGAGACTTCCGCCGACACGGGCGTTGACGACTCGACGCTGGCACACATGCGCAACTGGATGGAATGCGTTAAGTCGCGCAAGACCCCGAATGCCGACATCCACGCGGCATATAACCACTCGGTCGCACTCTGTATGACAATTGCCGCGCTGCAGTCGGGCAAACGAGTGACCTTCGACGACAAGAAGCAAGATGTAGTGATCGGCTGATTTTGGATTTTAGATTTTGGATTGCGGATTTGGGAGTGCTCCTGGGTCCGCAATCCGATATCCGCGACTTCTGAGGTATGTATGTCTTCGCTAATGCCTTTGGTGCACCTGTCAGTTGAAGATTACCTCGAGGGAGAGAAGACAAGCCAGGTGCGCCACGAGTACATCGCAGGCCAGGTTTACGCTATGGCAGGCGGGAGCAGGGCGCACAATACAATCTCGCTCAATCTCGCGACTCACCTGCGCAGTCATGTTCGCGGCGGACCATGCCGAGTATACATAGCAGATGTAAAGGTGAGGATCGACGCAGCGGACCTATTCTATTATCCGGACGTAGTAGTGAGCTGCGATGCTGGGGATACTCAGGACTTTTTCTTAACTCGACCGTGCTTGATTGTCGAGGTAACCTTCCCGAGCATTGAAGCGATTGACCGCCGCGAGAAGTTGCATGCTTACCAAACGCTCGACAGTTTGCGCGAGTATGTGTTGCTCGCACAGGACGAAGTCAAAGCTCACGTTTATCGCCGCGACGACCTGGGCACATGGTGGGTCGAGACGTTGACCGAAACGGACGAACTAAAAATGGAGTCAGTGGGACTCAACACTCCTCTTTTAGAACTCTATGAAGACATCTGATCGCATTGTGGAGGATGTGATGCTTGCATTTCGATCTGCCTTTCGGCATGGGCTGGTGTGGTTAGCAGTATCGGCGATTTTTGGGGCTGCGACATTCAATTGCGCGGCCGGCGGCGGAAGCGACGATGCGCGCGGCGTTCGCGTGGTCCCCAACCTGTCGCAGGGGCGTGTCGATGTCCTTGTCGACGGGAAACTATTCACCGCATACATTTTTCCGAAGACCTTGAAGAAGCCGGTTCTCTTCCCTCTCAACACGGCTCAGGGCACCCCCGTCACTCGCGGTTTTCCACTCGAACCGCGCCCCGGAGAGCGGGTGGATCACCCGCATCACGCGGGCCTGTGGTTTAACTACGGCGACGTGAACGGCGTCGATTTCTGGAACAACGCCGACACGCTCAAGCCCGAGCAACAGGCAAAGATGGGCACGATCATTCATCGAGAAGTGAAGCGGACGGCCGACGGTAAAGACCGCGGCGAACTCGAAGTCATGATGGAGTGGATTATGCCCGGCAACAGGACCATCCTGCGCGAGGAGACAAAGTTCGTCTTTCACGCGGGGCCAAACCTGCGCGGCATCGACAGAATCACGAAGCTTACTGCGTTGGGCGAACGTGTCTTGTTCAAAGACAACAAGGAAGGAACGATCGGAATGCGCGTGGCCCGGCAGCTCGAACAGCCTTCGAACGAGCCCCTCGTCTTCACCGACGCAGGCGGCAAGCCAACCGCGGTCGCGAAACTCGACAACACCGGAGTGACGGGCCTGTATCGAAGCAGCGAAGGCAAGACCGGGGACGACGTATGGGGCACCCGCGGCAGATGGGTCACGCTGAGCGGAAAGATCGGCGAGGAAGCGGTAACCCTGGCAATGTTCGATCACCCAGGTAATCCCGGCTACCCGACCTACTGGCACGCGCGCGGATACGGGTTGTTCGCGGCGAATCCGCTGGGTCAGAAAGCCCTCAGCAACGGCAAAGACGAGTTGAACTTCACACTCGAGCCGGGACGATCGGCTACTTTTCGACACCGGATACTGATTATTTCCGGCGAGATCAAGACCGATGGGATCGAGGACTACTACCGGAAGTTTGTCGCAGACGTGCGACCGTGATCGTGATCCGTGATGCGTGATCCGTGATAGGCGAAAGTTGCACACAAGCGCGTGATGCCTCGGTGCCGTCTTAAACGCGTCACGAATCACGAATCAAGCATCGCTCCCCCCATTTCGAATGGAAAAGGACGCCGAAATCTCAGAGAAGACCGCACGCCTGGTGCAGCTCATGGCTGCGGAGGACCTCGGCGGCATATTGCTCAACGCCCGCCATAACTTTGCGTGGCTCACCTGCGGCGGGAGCAACGGCATCGACCAGAGCCGGGAGGCAGGGGCAGGTTGGCTGTTCGTTCGTAGAGACGCTCGACGTTTCGTCCTTGCGAACAAAATCGAAATGCCGCGCTTGCTCGAAGAAGAGCTGGATGGCCAGGGCTACGAACCGGTCGAGTTTGGTTGGGAAGACGAGAAAGCGAACCCGGCGATTGTCGCTGAGCAGGCGCGGGCTCTGCTGGACGACAATAGAGCTCTCGCGTCCGATCTTCCCGCTGCCGGGTGCGACCCAGTCATCGAGTTGGGGCTGAGCCGCGCACGCGGCGGTCTGACACAGGCAGAAGTCGAGCGCTACCGCGTGTTGGGACGTGAGGCCGGAACGGCGATTGGCCGAATGGCCGTCAGTCTTGAGCCAGGAATGACCGAGATTGAGATTGCTCAGAGGGCTTCGGAGGCCTTGGCAGCTTGTGGGGCTCATTCAATCGTGTCGCTGGTTGCAGCCGACGGGCGACTGGCGAAGTTCCGGCATCCTGTTCCCACGGAGCGCCGATGGGAGAAGTCGGTAATGGTAGTGGCATGCGCGCGGCGCGGCGGGTTAACTGTTTCTCTTACGCGCATCGTCTGCAGCGGCGCCCCTCCGGACGAGTTAAGGCGCCGGACCGAGGCCTGTGCCCGGGTGAATGCGCAGTTGTTCGCAGCTACAAGACCCGGTGTGAAAGGAAGCGAGTTGTACTTTGTGACATCGCGCGGCTACGAACGAGAGGGCTTCCCCGGTGAAGAGCACCTGCATCATCAGGGAGGCTCCACTGGCTATCGCACTCGTGACTGGGTCGCGCACCCGCAGTCTGAAGATCGGGTTCAACTGCGGCAGGCATTCGCGTGGAACCCCTCGATCACAGGCACGAAAACCGAAGAGACTTGCATCGCCTTCGACGATCATGTCGAAGTGATCTCGGCGTCTCCGAACTGGCCAGTGATTCCAGTAGAGACCGCAGAGCGGGAGTATGTGCTCCCCGGTGTTCTAGTTTTATGAACGAACCATTGAACAACGCTGGACGGGAAGAAGGAGAGATACACAGAATGCAGAGTCAAGCAAGAGCTGATGGGATGGTATTCCGGAGGACAAACGCACACAAGGGCAGGAAAATAGCGGTGACTCCTCAAAACAGCACGATGAAGCATTTGAGCTATGGCCGAATCATTCTGGATTCCGGGGTGCCAGGCGCGAGTTTCCAGACAGGCGCTTCCGAGGTGAGCCTCATCTGCCTTTCGGGCTGCGGCACGGTGAAGGCTTGCGGTGAGTCACACGAGTTGACTCGCTTCGATTCGATCTACATTCCGCGTGACTCCGAGGTCGAGGTGACCACGACAAGCAGCGTAGACTTAGCCGAGTGTTCGGCTGAGGTGGAAGGCAAATACCCCTTGCAGGTCGTGCGCTATGCGGATGTCGAGAAGGACGGCTCACTGAAGTTCGTCACTGGCGGGGAATCGAACACCAGAACGGTCAACATTCTGATCGGCAAGAACGTTCAGGCGGGCAGGCTGCTGGCGGGAGTAACTACATCGGAGCCCGGAAACTGGACCAGTTGGCCTCCGCACGAGCACGCATCGATGCTTGAGGAGTTGTACGTGTACTACGACATGCCTGCACCGGCTTTCGGCGTGCAGTTCGTCTACACAAATCCCGACCAACCCGAAGTCGTTAGCATTGTGCGCGAGGGCGATGCGGTATTGATGCCGCGAGGATTTCACCCGAATGTCGCTGTGCCAGGCCACCCGATCAACTTTGTGTGGATGATGGCGGCGCACGACGAAGTGGAAGACCGCCAGTTCGGCGTGGTGACAGTCCAGCCGGGCTTCGATCGAGCAGGAACAGGATTAGAGGCGAGCCGGAAATAGGAAGAAGGATCTCTAGGATTTAGGATCCAGGATTTAGGATTGAGGATTAAGCCAGCCGTTGCGCGCGCTTTCGTGTGAGTCGGATGCGCCCACGCAGAGCATGAACGCTAGATCCTAAATCCTAGATCCTAGATCCTAAATCCTAGATCCTAAATCCTAGATCCTAAATCCTGGATCCTAAATCCTAGAGATCCTAAATCCTGGATCCTACCGTGGGTGATCAGAATGAACTTAAAGTCGAATCAACTGCTAGCCGGCGTTCTCGCGATGCTCGTGCTCGCGGCTGTCGCAGCCTCGCAATCATCCCCAGGGAAAGCACCGGGACCGGTAACTCCATCCCGGCCGTTCGTCGTATTCAGATCTCAAACGCTTGCCGACCTCGAGAGCCGCTTGAAATCGGAGAACAAGACCGAAGACCTGATTGCCGGCGAAGGCTTGCAGATGCGAATAGCGGTTCAACATTCGAAGGGTGAACCCGCACCGGGAGGCGAAGCTCACGACAAGGCAGACGACATCTATTACGTCGTCGACGGGTCGGCCACTTTGACGATCGGCGGAAGACTCGATGAGCCTAAAGAGATTCAGCCCGGCGAGTGGCGCGGCCCGAGAATCATCGGCGGGCAGACGGTCCAGGCAAAGAAGGGCGACCTGATCATGGTGCCTCGAGGGACGCCTCATCAGCGCAGCACAACGGGACAGGACTACACGATCATTCTGATAAAGGTGCTCGCTGACCCGGTGGGCGCGACAAAGCCTTAGTCGTTTGCAGATGAACCCCTGCGATAGCGCGACGCAATTCCGCCCGCACGCGGGCGGCCATCGAAACATGGAACTTCAATGACCGACGAGAGTCCTGGTAAAGATCAACCGGCAGGTTTGCCGCATTCATTCACCGAGGTAGCTGAGGTCGGCCCCCGCGGCGCGCCGACGGTCGGCGAACGCATTGGCCGTTATCGGTGGGTCATCTGCGCGCTGCTCTTCTTCGCAACGACCGTCAACTACATTGACCGACAGGTCGTCGGCATCCTCGCGAAGCAACTTGAGACGATTATCGGATGGTCTGAAATCGACTATGGGAACATAACCGCGGCATTCAGCGCGTCGTACGCGTTGGGACTGATTCTCTCAGGTCGTCTGATGGACCGGTTCGGGACGAAGATTGGGTATGCGGTATCCATCGTAATCTGGAGCCTGGCTGGAATGGTCACCGCATTGGCAAGGACTCCCCTTCACTTCGCCCTCTGCAGATCGATGCTGGGGCTGGGTGAGTCCGGGAATTTTCCCGCGGCAATCAAGTCCGTCGCGGAGTGGTTTCCAAAAAAAGAACGGGCCCTGGCAACAGGAATCTTCAATGCCGGGACAAATGTGGGGGCCATAGTTGCACCGCTCACGGTTCCGTGGATTTACACTCACTTCGGTTGGAAATGGGCGTTCATACTCACCGGCGCGATCGGATTTGTTTGGCTCGCCTTATGGCTCCCAGTCTATGGCAAGCCCGAAGATCACCCCAAGGTTTCACGGAGCGAGTTGGCATATATTCAGAGCGACCCTGTCGATTCTGTAACACCGATACCATGGCTCAAGCTCATTCCGCACAGACAGGCGGCGGCCTTCGCAATCGCCAAGTATATGACCGATCCCATCTGGTGGTTCTATCTCTTCTGGACGCCGAAGTTTCTCACCGAAAAACACCATCTCGACCTGTCGACAATTCCGCTTCCGCTGGTTGTTATCTACCTGATCGCGGACGTCGGGAGCGTGGGAGGAGGCTGGCTCTCCTCGAGTTTGATAAAGCGCCGCTGGTCGGTGAATAAAGCGCGGAAAACGGCGATGCTCATATGCGCGCTGCTGGTCATCCCGGTTGTGCTCGTCTCTCGTATCGATAGCCTCTGGCTTGCCGTTTCACTGATCGGGTTGGCTG
>DASYSA010000469.1:0-5930 GCA_036003885.1 Blastocatellia bacterium
CTGGATCGCTATGTTCCAGGAGTGAAGCCTCCCCTCTTTTAGATTGAAGGGTACAGCAAAGAGACTCGCGTTCTTCAACACCGCGTTGCTGCCGTCAATGATCCCGTTCGCCGGGATAGTGAAGACAATCTTATCCGGGAAGCCCGCGGCCATTGATCCGGCCGGCAAGAAGCTGTTGGTAGCATTGAATGCATTGTTCTGCTTCACCGGGAAGTTAAAGGCGTAGCTGTTGTCCGGGAAAGGAATGATGGTCGCGCCGTATCCGAGGCGGATCACGGTCTTATCATTAAGCCGGTAAGCCGCGCCAAAGCGTGGTGCGAAGTTCTTCCACGTCGACTTGATGTTCGCCGAGCTCGAGACATCGCCGTAGCCGGCGACCAGAGCCGTGTTGGTGGCTGGGTCGTAGTTGGAAAGTCCACCCTTACCCACGATGCCAACCAGCGGTGTGTAGTATTCGTGCCGGAGACCCACGGTTAGAGTTAGGTTCGAACTGGCCTGCCACCTGTCTTGAAAGAAGGTGAAGAAGGAGTTGTGCCGCGTGCCGGGTTGGTCAATAACCTTTATGTCGCGCGAAACACTGCCCGGCTTGTCCAGAAGGAATGCCGCGAAAGCATTGGCAAGGCCATTCTGCGCCGCGGAATCGCTCGGGATCGCCGTCCGGGAACCGCTGAAACCGAACTGCCCTCGTACCCCGCCGTTGTCCTGAATCTGGAGCAGGAAGTCACGGTTCTTGTTGACCTCCTCGCCCAGTTTGATCGTGTGATTGCCTTTGGTCTTCGTGATGATCCCGGAGCCGACGTAGGTCGTTTCGCCGCGATCCCACGGTACGCTCGCTGAAAAGCCCAGAACCGGGCCCGAGAAGCCGTTGATGTTGATCTGCGTGATGCCACTCGAGAAGTCGTCCGTATTGACGTTCTTAATGCCGACCTCCTCGGAAGTCTTCAGTCCAGCCGCCTGAGAGGTCGCGACATTGTGATACCAGCTCACACCGAACCTCCCTTCGAGCACCAGGGTTGGGCTGAAAATGTGCGTATAGTTCGCGGCTGTGCTGACGGTGTTCTGAATACCGGTCCCGGCAAAGCCGCCGTTCGTCGGCCCGCCGTAGATGCCGTAGGTGCCGGGATCGAAGACGTTCGGCCGCTGAAAGCTGATGCGGTAAGAGAGTTGGTTACTACCGTTGATGTGATAGTTTATCTTGGTGTCGAAGGCGTTCGTCTTCTTTACGCGCACCTCGTTGAAGATGAAATTGGTCTGAGCAAACGCGGCCCCCGCGATGTTAGGGCCCGGAAGGAAGCCAAGCAGCTTCGTGGCAATCGGGCTGATCCGGTTAGCGCAGATTACGTTCAGGACGCCGTTGCAACTGATCTGGGTGCGCCCGGTGCCGTCGGGATTACCCGTCGCCGGATCATAGATCTTGGTCGGGGAATTACGGAAATCTCCGGTGTACCACTCCTTGTAAGGGACCGTGTGCCGGTTGACGACGCCCAACGCATCCTTGGTGTACTGGTAATCGCCGAAGTAGAAAAGCTTGTCCCTCTTGATTGGTCCGCCGATGGTAGCGCCGACCTGTCGATAGTGCGACGGGGCCCTGTTCCCCGTAAAAAAGTCCCTTGCCTGCGAGTTGTCATTGTTGCCGAAGAAGAAAGCACTGCCGTGGATCGCATTCGAGCCCGATTTCAGAGTCACCGTGGATACCGCACCCCCGGCACGTCCGAGTTCAGCATCGAAGTTGCTCGTCGTAACGCTGACGCTCTCGATGGCATCCGCCGCAGGGATCAGAATTTGAAGGAGTCCGGTCTTTTCGTTGTCATCTACGCCCTCAATCTGAACGTTGTTCGAGAGGCGCGATTGGCCGTTGACCTTCGACTCCAGACTGTCCTGGGAGTTGAAGAACTGTGAGTGTGGGCGCGATGGGCGCGTGCTGCCCGGTACGGTAAAGATCAAGCCCTGGAAGTTCCGATTGAAACCAAGGGGCAGCTCGGCAACCTGCTTGCTCTCAATCAGCCGGCCTGTATCGGCTCGGTCGGTCTGTAGTGCGAGCTCCTGGGCCGTCACAGTTACCTGCTCAGAGACGGAACCCGTTTCGAGTTGTACGTCCCTGCGAACCGTGGTGTTGACCTGCACTCCTATTCCCGTCTGCGCGGATTTCTTGAACCCGTCTCGCTGAACCTCTATCCGGTAGGTTCCCTGGGGTAGGTTGCCGAAGACGTAGTTTCCACTTTCATTCGTTGTGGTTGAACGCTTGATGTTGGTGTTCTCATCCACGATGGTAACGGTTGCCCCGGAAACTACAGCGTCGTTAGTGTCGGTTACGGTGCCCAGCAGCGTGCCGTTTACAGCCTGGGCATAGCCCAACCTTGTGGCAGCGATGTGACCTAGAGCCGCTGCGAGAACAAGAATCACTGTCAGTCTTAGTAGGTGCCTTTGCAGTCCCTTCATTGGTGTGCCTCCTTGTTGAATCCGTGAGTAGATTCTCAGTCCTTGCGGAATCTGACCGGCGCGGCAGATCTCGCTTTAGGAAAAAGCTGCTTGTTTTGTAAACTCCTGGAGTTCCAGCGGAACCTCACGTATGGATGCCTTCGGAATCCGTTAGTGGAATCGCTTCCTTGAAAAGCTCGTCGTGCCTTTGTTCGAAGTTCGGACAATATACCTTCAGCAAATCGCTGTCAAGGATTTTCGCTTGGGGTGGTAAACCCAGGTACCTCGGGATTCTTTCAAGCGCTTTTCCGATCGCGCCGCCCGGTCAACTCAGGCGTTGGACGGCTTCCTTGAAAGGAGTTGCACACCGACATTACTCGGTCCAGGTTCAGCGCCGGCCGGCGAAAATCTCCGTCAGCTCCTGAGGCGGAACAACTTCGAGCTGGTCGTATGTGCAATCGCTCGGCTTCTTGTCGGTGCGCCACCTTCGAAACTGCGCTATGTGACGGAAGCGGCTGCCCTGCATGTGGTCGTAAGCGACTTCGACTACCAACTCCGGACGCAGCGGTTCCCAGGACAGGTCCTTGCCCTGGCTCCAGCGGCTCTGAGCACCGGGCACGCGACGCCCCTCCATCACATGCTCGGCCCAATGCTTCCAGGGATGGGCGCTGATCGCGTCCTGGCGATATGGCGCGAGGTATTCTACAAGATCACGTCGCACCTTTTCCGTGAAGCTCGCGCAGACGCCGACATGCTGCAGCGCGCCGGCGTGGTCGAAAAGCCCGAGCAGAAGTGACCCGATGGCCGTGCCCTCGCCGTTCTTGTGCCATCGAAAGCCGGCAACGACACAATCGCAATCGCGCTCGTGCTTGACCTTGAGCATCACTCGCTTATTGGATTCGTAGGTTCCCGAAATCGGCTTAGCGATGACCCCGTCGAGACCAGCGCCTTCGAAGCGACGGAACCAGTCCGCCGCTACTCCTGGTTCGCTTGTTGCGGGCGTCAGGTGAATCGGCGGCACTGCGGATGAGAGCAGCGATTCCAGCTTCAGGCGACGATCCTGGAACGCCACGCCCCGCAGATCTCGTTCGCCCTCCGAGAGAAGGTCGAAGAATACGATCGACGCCGGGATCTCCTGGGAAAGAAGCTTGACCCGCGATGCGGCGGGATGAATGCGGAGTTGCAGCGCATCGAAGTCCAGCCCGCTGATCTTTGCGACGACGATTTCGCCGTCGAGAACGCAGCGAGCGGGCAACTGTGACCGGAGCGGTTCAAGCAGTTCAGGAAAGTAGCGGTTCAGCTGTTTTTCGTCGCGGCTCTGGATCAGGATCTCGTCCCCGTCGCGAAAGACCAGGGTCCGGAACCCATCCCATTTCGGTTCGAAAATCCATGCTCCGCCTACAGGTAATTCGCCAACCCGCTTGGCGAGCATCGGCAAAATCGGCGGGTTCACAGGAAGATGCATACCTCAACCTTATATCAAGACTGACACTTCTTATATAACATGCTCCATTGGTAAATCGAACGGCCAGTGGCGAAATCGACACCGGGGGGCATAGAGTTGATGGCTTGTTGTGTTATACTACGGCTCTTCGTGACACACTGCCCAGGCGCATGTCTGTTATGAAAGCCTTTACTAAAATCACCGCCGCGTTTCTCTTCATTGGTCTCTATCTTCTCTGCCTACAGCTTTCCACTCGCCCGGTTAGCGCGCAGGAGCAACCATCGCGTGAAGGCATTGAGTTCTTCGAGAAGAAGATTCGCCCAGTTCTTGAGTCCAACTGTTATATGTGTCATAGCGCGCAGAGCAAAAGACCTCAGGGCGGCCTGCTGCTCGACAGCCGCGAGGGAATGCTGAAGGGAGGTAACTCCGGGCAGCCTGCCATCAGACCTGGCGATCCCGACAGCAGCCTGCTGATTAGAGCCATCCGCTACAGCGATCCGAAGCTTCAAATGCCGCCGACAGGTCAGCTGCCGGCCGAGCAGGCCAGGGACTTCGAAGCGTGGGTGAAGATGGGCGCGCCGGACCCGCGAAGGCAAACTGCTTCCGCCCAGGCATCCTCGCAGCCTTATGACATGGACGAGGCGCGCAAGTTCTGGTCGTTTCAGCCGGTCAAGAACCCGCCGATCCCGAAGGTAAACGACAAGGCCTGGCTGGCCTCGCCTATTGACCGATTCATCCTCGCGAAGCTTGAGAGTAAGGGGCTGAAACCTCTGGCCGCCGCCGATAAGAGGACGTTGATCCGCCGCGCAACTCTTGATCTGACGGGTCTACCGCCTACCCCCGAAGAGGTCGACGCTTTCCTTAATGACACCTCCGCGAAAGCCTTCGATAGAGTCATTGATCGGTTGCTTGCATCCCCGCATTATGGCGAGCGATGGGGCCGTCACTGGCTTGATGTTGTCCGCTACGCCGATTCAGCAGGGTGTAACTCGGATTTCCCGATTCCCGCGGCGTACAAGTATCGCAACTATGTAATCAAGTCCTTCAACGAAGACAAACCCTACGACCGATTCATACGTGAGCAGATCGCCGGCGACCTGCTGCCTGCCAGGAGCGAGGCCGAGAAATACGAGAACATCATCGCCACCGGCTACCTTGCCATGTCGCGCCGGTTCGGCTCGCGCACCAAAGAGTTCAACCTGACGATCGATGATACGATCGACAATGTGAGCAAGGCCTTTCTCGGTCTCAGCGTGAGTTGCGCCCGATGCCACAATCACAAGTTCGACCCAATTCCCACAAAGGACTATTACGCGCTGTACGGCATCTTCAACAGTTCGCGCTATGCATTCCCAGGAGCGGAAATCTACCCGCACCCCGCCGACATGGTGGCCCTTGCTTCGGGTGAGGTGGCTGAGAAGTTTTACAAATGGCAGAGCGAGCTGGCCGGTCTGGATGACCGCAAAGAGTTCCTCACCGTAGAGCGCGGGGCGGCGGCGCGTAACAAGGCAGCCAAAGAGAAACAGCTAAAAGAGGCGGCACAGAAAGACCGGGCCTCGCAGGGCCAACCCACCGACAAGCAGGCGAACAATCAAAGCGATTCTGCCGAGCACAATTCCGCGACGAAGAGCGAGCAGAAGCCCGCGCCGAAGAGCGAGCAGAAGAAAGAGTTGCACCCGCCCGGCGAGCTGCGGCCCGCCGATTACGACCGGGACGCTGTGAACTCGTCTAAGGCTTCCAAGTCAACCCGGATGCCGGAAGAAGTTGTAGCCGAGACTGATGAGGTCAGAGCGCGAGTCGCCGAGCTGGGCGAGCATGCGCCGAAGGTCGAGAAGGCCTACGCCGTTGTGGAGGGCCTTCCCGCCAACGCTCGAATACACCGTAAAGGTGACCCGAAGGACCTGGGCGAGGAAGTCCCGCGCGGATTCCTCACGATCCTTGGGGGCCAGGTGCTGCCTGCGGATCACAAAGGCAGCGGGCGAGATTATCTAGCCAACTGGATCGCTGATCCGAACAATCCTCTTACGGCTCGGGTAATGGTCAATCGCATCTGGCAATACCATTTCGG
>DASYSA010000470.1:0-7182 GCA_036003885.1 Blastocatellia bacterium
CCTGAAGCATCGCCCGATACAATCTGAACAGAATTCTTTCTCTCATACTACGAAGATCCCCAAGTTCGCCTGGCTTAAGACCCAACCCGATGACATTGAGCTCCTGACACACGTTCTGTCCTGTAATAACACGCGGAGGTCCATTTTATTCCCACGTCCCAACATTCGCCGCTCAGGCCAGGATGAGCGAGCGGTTGTCGCAGGAGACTTCGAGGCTCAGGGCCTCTATGCGTAGGATAAGGCGCTTGCGAAGTGGTTCCCGAACCACAGGCCATGTAATTGAGCGACCGACCGGTCAGTCGGGTGGAGATTAGCAAACTATTGAGCAGGGCAATTCATCAAGGCTCAGCGGACCAGCCATGGCCCAGGATCAACTCCACCGTTTGTTCAGTGTTACCCCGATAGAACTTTACTTTCACTTTGGTTCGAGGTTTGGCGGCGTGGATTCGCCGGCTGAACTCATCGGGTGTCAGAGTAGCCTGCTTATCAAACTCGACAATGAGGTCGCCCAATTGCAACCCGGCGAGGTCGGCGGGGCTGTTGTCGATTATTCGACGAACTTCCAATCCCCATTTTCGGCTGTCTGGAATGCAGCAGCGGCGACTCACATTTCCCAGTCCCAGGAAGCCCTGGTCTTTCTCTTCCGTCCTCGGTTGTAGCGGTGGTTTGGTCTTATCCGCAATTCTCATGCGGGTGGCTACATTTACGCCATCTCGATAGAGCTTCACCGCGACTTCGGCGTGGGGCATCAAGAGATCGAGGATCTGCGAGAGGTCCGCGCTATTGCGCACCGCTTGACCGTTGAACTCGACGAGGACATCGCCCGCCTGAATATTTGCCAGAGCGGCCGGGCTAATATCGCTGGTCAGGCCTGCAACAAATATTCCCTGGATATCCGGATACTCCGCTGGCGAGACGGCGGCCGGCAGGAAGCCCAGCGCGTTTTGTACCACTTGCTCAAAAGAGCGGCGCGCAATTTCGGCCTGCCGGGCATTCCTGACCTCCCTGGCCTGCGCTGCCTCTCTGGCCCGCTCGGCCCGCTCCGCCCGGTTGGAGCGAACCACGTCTCTGGCGATCGTAAGCCCGATCGGAATGACAAGAGACAGCAGTAGAAACATCGCCAGCCAGACCAGCTTCCGCCGCAGCAGGTTCTTGATCAGCGAGGCGGTCTGAGATAAGGAACCCGAACTCTGGCAAGCAGGGGACGCTCCCGCCGGAGGAGCGTAAAAAGGATTGGTCAGATCGCGCGATCCCGACTGAGACACCGCTGAAGGCGGGTCAGAGTTGTTCAATCGATAGGTGTCCGCCGAATTCCCGACCGTGCTGGCGACCGGAGCGCCGCAGTTTCGACAGAAGCGGTCCGGGGCGTTAAGCTCTGTGCTACACGACTGACAGATCATCATGAAGCCCTCCCGATTGTATCTGCATACGACGGAGACGGAGAACTAGTTGCCTGAAAGCTGTCCGGGATTCTCAGAAGCCGCCGAGAGATCTCATGGCTTGATGGCTGCTTCGATCAGTTCTATTCGTTGGCGCGGCCGTTCTCCGTCGCGCGCCACTTTCTCTATCTCGTTCAGAACTTCGATGCCGTCCACCACCTTACCGAAGATGGTGTACTTGCCGTCGAGATGGGGTGCCGGACCGGTTACTATGAAGAAAGAGGTATCAGCGGAATTCGGATCATCGCCCCGGGCCATCGATAGCACGCCGCGGATGTGATTGACCCGGCTGAACTCGCCTTTAAGCTTTCGCACCCACCTGTCAGCCGGATGGCCCACACCTCCCGCGCGGGTGGATCCGAGGCCGCCCTGAATCACAAAGCCCGGCACCACGCGATGAAAGGCTGTGTGGTCATACCAGCCGGTCTCTACGAGTCTCAAGAAGTTGCGCACGTGTTCCGGCGCAACGGAAGGGTCCATCTCAAGCGTGATGTCGCCGAAAGTAGTCCTGAGCAAAACGTCCCTTCGCAGTTGATCGACCGTGGCGTCCTTGAATGGTTCAGGTTTCGTTGGCTCGATCTTGAGCGAGAGAATTTTGATCGGAGCGTTGACGAGCTGATTCGCATCGGCAGGGGCAAGGGAGATGCGATCGACGACATCTATCCCCTCGGTGACCTGACCGAAAGCCGAAAACTGTCCGTCGAGTTGGGGCTGAGGCGAAGCGCAGATGAAAAACTGAGCGCCGCCGCTATTGGGCTGCCCGGGTATGCGAACGGTGGAGATCGTCCCGCGCAGGTGCTTCAGATCACTGAATTCATCGGGTAGCTGGTTCAGCGCTCCGCTTCCCCAGCGCTCACGCGGAATGTTCGGATCTTTGACCAGAGGGTCGCCTCCCTGGATTAGTCCACGCTGGATCACTCGAAAGAAAGCCGAGCCGTCGTAGAACCCGGCGCGAGCGAGCTTGATGAACTGCTGAACGTGGCGGGGCGCCTTGTCGGGGCGGAACTCGAACCTGATCACGCCGAGGTCGGTTGCGATCACCGCTTCAAGCCTGGAGGCTTCTTCAGGGGTCACCGTCGCCTCGGTTGATGCGTTGGTCGCGGCACTCTTCTTCTGCTGGGCCAACGCGTGCTGCCGTAGTGGCGCCAGCCAGAGCACGACAAGGAATGTCAGAGCGACGCACTTGAGAAATCTAATGCTCGGCCGGCTGAGTCGCCGTTTGAGTACACCGGCGAGTTCGAATCGTAGATTCATTTGCTCGTTCTCCCTGCAAGCTGTTGAAAAGTTCCTTCTACCGTTGGGTCGTTGTTCTTCCCGATCCGGCTACATCGAGTTTTGGCCAAACGTATCTTAATCTCAATCGGGGCCGGCGCAAAAACGATTCTTTAGATTTCTCACTGCCACCAACTCTGGTAATGTTTCGAGGATCAAGAACACCGTTCTCGAAACGAGGTCGGCCAGGATGCCGGGCCATTACGGTGATGTGTAATGCGGGCAATCCAGGCCGCCCGCGGAGTGTGACCCCGGAAAGACAGTGGAAGAGGGTGCAACGAGCGCCCGAGAGAGAAGAGAACGCGGGAGTCTTCTATGTGCAAAAAGCCTCTTTCCCTTATAGCAATCTTCACTTTTGTCATGGCGGGGCTGTCGTTTGGCGGGTCGATCCGCAGTGTCTCCGCTCAACGCACGGCCAGGAAACAACTGACCTATGAGCAGGCCTTCAACTCTTCTCGGAGGCCTGAGGACGAATCAGCGAGTGGGGTGATAGCCGGCCGAGTACCTAATATCACCGGGTGGGTCGATGATGAGCACTACCTCGAGTCGCGGGCCGACTCAGCCGACAAGGACCGCAAGCTCTATGCCGTTAGCGTCGCGGATGGAAGTGCGAAGGTCTATCGAGACGACACCGAGATTCAGAAGAATCTGCCGGAGGGATTCGAGGCGCGAGCAGCGGCCGCTTCGACTCCTGATCAGTCGGGCCTGGTATTCAACCGCGAGGGCGACCTCTACTACTACGACGTTGGCGCAAAGCGATTTCGGCGGCTTACCGCCACTCCTGGTCGCGAGGCCAACCCTCGGCTTTCGCCCGATGGGAAGTGGATTGCGTACACGCGCGACAATAATCTGTTTGCTTATGACCTCGACTCCTCCATCGAACATCAATACACAAGCGACGGCAGCGATACTGTCTATAACGGGTGGGCGTCGTGGGTCTACATGGAAGAGATATTAGGCCGGGGTGGGGCAAATGCCGCTTTCTGGTGGTCGCCCGACAGCTCGCGCCTCGCGTTCATGCGGTTCGATGACTCACCTGTGCCGGTCTTTCCGATCTATCACGCCGATGGGCAGCACGGCGAGCTCGAGCGCCAGCGATATCCAAAGGCCGGAGACGCCAATCCATATGTCGCGATGGGTGTCGTCCCTGTTGCAGGAGGCAAGGTCGCCTGGATGGACTTCGAACCCAGGGCTGATCACTACATTGCCTGGCCCTTCTGGACTCCGGATAGCAAGACGCTAAGCGTGCAGTGGATGAATCGCGGGCAGGATACGATTCGCCTTTTCAACTGTGATCCGGCGACCGGAAAGAAGACCCGGATCTACGAAGAGAAGCAGTCATCGTGGGTCGATTTCTTCAAGGACCTATACTACTTCAAGAACGGTTCAGGCTTCCTGCTGCGCACCGACGTTGATGGATGGGACCACCTCTACTACTACATGAATGATGGCACTCTCAAGAAGCGATTGACCTCAGGCAACTGGCGCGTGAACTCGATCGCCCGAGTCGATGAAGCAGGAGGCTATGTATATTTCACGGGCCGGCCAACCAAATCGTGGGACGCCCAGCTGATGCGGGTGAAGCTCGATGGCAGCGGGCTCGAGCAACTGACAAAGACTGACGGTATTCACCGGGACCAGGTGTCGCCGGGCGCCAAATACTTCGTCGACAACGTGAGCACGGTCTCGACACCTTCTTCAGCGGCGCTCTATCGCAGCGACGGAAGGCTTATACGCAAGCTCGCCGAGCCCCGGCTCTCCGATGACTATGCATGGGGCAAGGCAGAGATCTTCACGATCCCTTCAGAAGACGGCCAGTTCAATCTGCCGGCCTACTGGGTGTTGCCCCCCGACTTTGATGCGGCCCGTCAGTATCCAGTGATTTTCAGCATCTACGGCGGGCCCGATGCCGGGACAGTGCAGAACAGGTGGGTGGGTTTGCAGCCGCACTACTGGGCCGAGAGAGGCGTCATAACCATCAGCGTCGACCACCGGGCGAGCGGGCACTTCGGCAAGAAAGGCGTGGCGTTGATGCATCGCAATCTGGGTAAGTGGGAGATGGCCGATCTGATCGCGGCGACGAAATGGCTGCGCACCAAGCCGTTCATCGCCAAGAACAAGATAGGCATAACCGGCGGCAGCTACGGCGGCTATACAACCCTTATGGCATTAACCTTTGGAGCAGGCTCCTTCAATTTCGGACAAGCCGCGTCGTCGGTTTCGGATTGGCAGCTCTACGATTCGGTTTACACCGAGCGCTACATGGACACGCCTGCCGAGAATCCGGAAGGGTACAAGAACGGCGCGGTGCTGACCTGGATCGAGCGGTATAAGGGGGGCTTGCGCGTGACGCACGGTACGATCGACGACAACGTTCACACTCAGAATTCGATTCAGGTGATTGATTGGCTGACTTCAAACAACAAATCATTCGAGCTGATGCTCTATCCCGACAGCCGGCATGGACTTCGACCGACTCAGAGGGCACACGCGATGCGTGAGACGCACGACTTCTGGGTGAGGACGCTTTTGGACGGGCATTTGAGCGATCCCGCGCCCGCCGCGAGTGCAACTCAACCTGAGCGAAGCGAGCGCTCGCGGCGGTGAACGATTGGCCGGGAGGCTACGTCACAAGCCGGCGCACAACCTGGCGATTCGCCTGACGCGCTCGGCATCCGTTACTGAACGAACATACTCGTCGGGCGGGAGGGGTTTGCGGAAGCTCACGCTATCGTTGCGGTAGCGAATGCGACCTTCCCTCGGCACGGCGGCCGTCAGGTGGATCTCCCCCGCTCCGGTTTCCGTGACGATTTGTCTGGCGTTTCCTTCGTCGATCCCGCCGCCGGCGAGAACTACGATTCGGCCTGCGGATTGTTGCACGAGACCTGCGATCGTCGGGATGCCCTTGAGCGCTGTCTTTGCTCTCCCGGATGTCAGCACGCGGTCAACTCCTATCCGGATGAGCGCTTCGAGCGACGCCGCAGCGTCACGGGTTACATCGAATGCGCGGTGGAAGGTTACGCTCAAAGGGCGGGCCGCTTCTACGAGCAGAAGCGTGCGAGGTTCATCCACCGTTCCCTCGGGATGGAGCAACCCAAGCACTACTCCGTCGGCGCCGAGCCGCCTGGCTGTAGCGATGTCGCGTTCCATCACATCAAACTCGACATCGGAGTAGCAGAAGTCGCCCCCGCGAGGGCGAATCAACACGTAGATCCCAATCGCAACGCGCTCGCGGACCACGCCTATCATCCCTGCGCTCGGGGTTGTGCCTCCCTCCAGCAGGTCGGCGCACAGCTCCAGGCGCGCGGCTCCGCCCATCTCCGCGGCGGCTGCGGACTCGACCGACTCGACGCAGGCTTCGATTAGAAGACTCATGAAGAAATGCGAAATGCGAAATGCGAAAATGCAAGATAATGCAAAGTACCGAAGAATGCAAAATCCAAAACTCAGAATTCAAATTCGCATTTCGAATTTCGAATTTCGAATTTCCATTTCGCATTTCGGATTTCCTTGCTAGCGTAATGCCATGGCTGACTCGGTTGACAACGTTCATGTCGCGCGCCTGTTCGATCTCATTGCGGAGATGCTCGAATTCAAAGATGAGAACCAATTCAAGATACGGTCCTATCGCATGGCGGCAGAAGCAATCGGCGAGATGCAGTTGCAAGTGGCTGACCTCGCGGCGCGAGGCGGGGCGGCCGAGCTACAGAAGATCCCCGGCATCGGCAAGTCGATCAGCGGGCAGATAATCGAGATACTGGATACCGGGAGATCATCCTACTTCGACGAGTTGACGAAGGAGATCCCTGGAACGGTGCTCGACCTTCGTCGCGTATCGGGAATCGGGCTGAAGACTGCGCAGTTGCTCTACCGCGACTTCGGAATAAAGAACCTGGAAGAGTTGAAGGCTCTGGCCGAGAGCGGTGGCCTGGTTGCGGTTCCGGGTCTTGGCGAAAAGAGTATCGAACGCATTAACCGCTCGCTTGCTCGCCTGGCCGCAGAGGAAGAGTGAGAACTGTCGTCCGCTAATCTCGCGAATAGCCGCGAATCAATAAACGACAACGCGAAACCCAAAACGCGGAACGGGAAACGCTTCAGACATCGGCTCCCGGCGGATAGGCGAAACCGCAGGCTGCAATCTGCCAGCCTTCTTCCACGCGAATGATCTCGAGGTTGACTATGTAGCCGCTCTCGATCAGTCGGGCGACCTCGTCGGGACAGACTACCGGCCAGTATCGTTCCTCCGAGATGAGCTCCTGAACTTCAACCGACGAGCCTTCTACTTTGAGAACCCGAAAGTAGCCTTCCACGGCGCCCGGGCCTTCACCCTCGCCTGCGACAGCTATGTCGTAACTGCTCTGGCCTCCCTCCGCGAAGGTGGTGAGGAACTCGGGAAAGCTGAAGGCCCCGCCGCGCTCGGCCAGGTGCTTCGACAACGCCGCGGTGATCTCGAGAGCGCGAGGCAAGGTCA
>DASYSA010000471.1:0-5027 GCA_036003885.1 Blastocatellia bacterium
TCATACCACGATAATGAATGGTGAGAACCGAGGCCGCCGCGTTCTTTGGGTGCCGTTTTGATTGCACACCGGCTCAAGGGTTCAGGTGCAACAACTTTGACGAAACGAGAATGGTCACGGTATGATGGTTCGCTCTTGAATCGGCGCACGGAGCTCCCATCAATCCAAACCCGAGGACTACAGGGGACATTATCGACTATGCCAGGCACGGCCAAGATGAAGGTGCCGCTGCTCGACCTCAAAGCCCAGTACGAAACGTTGGCTCCTGACATCGACGCTGCAGTCAGAAGCGTGTTCGATTCGCAGCACTTCATCCTGGGACCTGAGGTTCAGCAACTCGAGCAAGAGATCGCCGCCTACTGCTCCAGTGAATTCGCGATAGGCTGCGCTTCGGGATCAGACGCGATTCTGTTGGCATTGATGGCTCATGGGATTGGACCCGGCGATGAAGTAGTAACTACACCCTTCACCTTCTTCGCTACTGCAGGGTCCGTCGTTAGACTCGGCGCGACTCCGGTATTCGCGGACATCGACGAATCCACATTCAATCTGGACCCCGCTCAGTTCGAGAGCGTGGTCACCGAGCGAACCAGAGCTGTGATACCGGTTCACCTGTTTGGGCAGTGCGCAGCCATGGACGCGATCAAACAGGTAGCCGAGCGGCGCGGAATTGCCGTGATCGAGGATGCCGCCCAGGCGATAGGCGCCGAGTACTGCGGCATCAGGGCAGGATCTATCGGTTCTGTCTCTGCGTTCAGTTTCTATCCCTCGAAGAATCTCGGCGGCGCCGGCGACGGCGGGATGCTGACTACCGATGATGCGGAGATCGCCAGCAAGCTGAGAATCCTCAGATCGCATGGAGCCGCGAACAAGTACTATCACGAGTGGGTAGGGATCAACAGCCGGCTTGATGCCCTGCAGGCCGCGATTCTACGAGTCAAGCTCCGCCATCTGGATAGTTGGACGCAGGCTCGACGTGCAAACGCGGCACGATACAGAGACTACTTCCAGCAGGCCGGACTTGTGACTGACGGACAGGTCAAGTTGCCACGCGAGACTGAAGAGAATCTTCATGTCTACAATCAGTTCGTCATAAGGGTCGACAGCCGTGATGGTCTCAAATCGTTTTTAGCCGAGCGCGGGGTAGGCACGGAGATCTACTATCCGTTGCCGCTCCACCTTCAGGTTTGCTTCTCCGAATTGGGCTATAGACAGGGTGACATGCCAGAGTCAGAGCGAGCATCAAAGGAGTCGCTGGCAATCCCCGTCTATCCCGAGATCAGTGAGACGGGACAACGCTACGTTGTTGATATGATTGCGGCGTTCTTCAACGGCGAGAGCCAAGCGTAAGCGGGCAAGGAATTGGTGTAATGAGAGTACTGATAACAGGTGGCGCCGGGTTTCTGGGATCCCATCTGACCGACAGACTAATCTCCGATGGGCATTCTGTTATAGTGTTCGACAATCTGCTGACCGGACGCCCGGCGAACATTGAGCAGCACTTCGGTAACGACAGATTCAAATACGTTAAGCAGGACGTCACCGAGTACCTGCACGTTGGCGGACAGCTGGATGGCGTTCTTCATTTCGCTTCGCCTGCGAGCCCCATCGACTACCTTCAGCTCCCGATTCAAACGCTGAAGGTGGGCAGCATCGGAGCTCATAAGGCACTGGGGCTGGCGAAGGAAAAAGGTGCGCGGTTCCTGCTGGCTTCAACTTCTGAGGTATATGGAGACCCTCAAATTCACCCTCAGCCTGAAAGTTACTGGGGTCATGTAAATCCCGTAGGTCCTCGCGGCGTCTACGATGAAGCAAAGCGTTTCGGTGAGGCGATAGCGATGGCCTATCATCGATTCCATGGCCTGGACACCAGGATAGTTCGGATATTCAACACCTATGGCACTCGAATGAGGCCCAACGACGGACGCGTAGTGTCGAACTTCATAGTCCAGGCGCTGAAAGGGGCTCCGCTGAGTGTGTACGGAGATGGCCGCCAGACGAGGTCTTTCTGCTATGTCAGCGACCTCGTTGAAGGTATAGTCAGATTATTTCTGCATCCGGATACAGGACCTTCCACGGATGCCGGCGTGGGCGACCATGGAGAAGGCGCAAGCGATATCCATCTGCCTGTCAACATCGGGAATCCTGTGGAGTTCACAGTCATAGAGTTGGCGAGCAAAGTGATTGAATTGACCGGCAGCCGGAGCGAGATTCAGCATCATCCTCTTCCAGTCGACGATCCGCGAGTCAGACAGCCCGACATCTCGAGAGCCCGAAGGGTGCTCGAGTGGGAGCCGGTGGTCGGCCTGGATGAAGGTCTGAGAAAGACGATAGATTACTTTAGAACTGAGGTGTAGGCTCGCCTCTGCGCGCTGACCTCGCGTCGGAAACGAGTGCTGACGCCGACTCGCTTTTCGGCATCCTATCGGAGAACGCAATGCACATAGTTGTTATTGGAACCGGGTACGTCGGATTGGTCACCGGTGCATGCTTCGCCGAGTTCGGCATTAGCGTGACCTGTGTTGACAAGGATCTTGCGAAGATCGAAACGCTCGAGGCCGGCAAGATGCCGATCTACGAGCCTGGCCTTGATACCCTGGTGGCAAAGAACGTTCGCGAAGGACGACTGCGCTTCAGCACCGATATCGGAGACTCGATCGACAAGGCGCTCGTGGTGTTCGTTGCCGTGGGCACTCCGCCCAGCGGCGATGGGTCCGCGGACATGAGTCAGATCGAGGAGGTTGCTCGCGAGATCGCGCGCGCGATAAACGGCTATAAGGTCGTCGTTACCAAGAGCACTGTTCCGGTGGGCGCCGCGGCCTATATTCGAAAGATCATCGAGGAGAATAAGAATGCGCCCTGCCGCTTCTCGGTTGCGGCTAACCCTGAGTTTCTTCGGGAGGGAGCTGCTATCAACGACTTCATGCGGCCGGACCGGGTCGTCATCGGATGCACCGATGAAGAAGCAATCGCCATTCTCAAGGATCTTTATAGACCACTGTACCTGATCGAAACGCCCTTCGTCATCACCACCCCAGAGTCTGCCGAGATGATCAAGTACGCCTCGAATGCGTTTCTGGCGACGAAGGTCTCGTTCATTAATGAGATTGCCAACCTGTGCGACCTTCTCGGAGCTGACGTTCGCGATGTCGCAAAGGGGATGGGCATGGATAAGCGGATTGGCTCGAAGTTCCTTCACCCGGGTCCGGGCTTCGGAGGAAGCTGCTTTCCGAAGGACGCGAAGGCTCTTGGCGCGCTCGGCAGAAGCGCAGGCTACGAACTTCAGATTGTCGAAGCCGCACTGCGAGTCAATGATCTTCAGAAGGAGTCGGTCATGAACCGGATAAGACGCGTGCTGCCCGAACCCGCAGGGAAGACAGTCGCGCTGCTCGGGCTCGCGTTTAAACCGGAGACTGACGACATGAGAGACGCACCATCCCTCAGAATCGTCGCCGACTTGCAGGCCGCGGGAGCGGATGTTCGAGCATATGATCCGAGCGCGATGGAGTCGGCGAAAAAACTTCTGTCCGGTGTGGCGTACTGCGACGATGAGTACGATGCGGCTCGAGGCAGTGATGCACTCATTGTTGTAACGGAGTGGAATCAGTTTCGCAGCCTCGACTTCGCCAGACTAAAAAAACTGATGCGCGAACCGGTCATCGTCGATCTGCGTAACATTTATGAGCCCGAGGCTGCAAGAGGGGCCGGCTTCAAAT
Organism: Blastocatellia bacterium; assembly: GCA_036003885.1. Classification (GTDB taxonomy): domain Bacteria; phylum Acidobacteriota; class Blastocatellia; order UBA7656; family UBA7656; genus DASYSA01. Next base: position 3,717 of record DASYSA010000471.1, read on the forward strand.
ATACTTCTGTGGGGAGGGGTTAAAAGAAAATCTCAGGCGCGCAGACTGGAGTAGCAAGACCATGCTTGGAATGCGAGTGACAACCTCTTTGGTCGTCGGCTGTCTGTGGGTCCTTGCGAGCGCGCTGGGCGGTTCACAGCAGGACCCGGCGAAGCGTGATGACCCGCCGCTAAAGCTGGAAACGACACTGGTCCAGGTGCCCGTGATAGTCAGCGGGTCGGGCGGACGGTACATTACCGACCTCAAGAAGGGCGATTTCACGATCTTCGAAGATGGGGTTAAGCAGGAGATCGAGTTCTTCGGCTCCGCGGAAGAGCCGTTCAACGTGGCGCTCCTGCTCGACTCAAGCGGCTCGACCCTCACTCAACTCGAGTACATCAAGACATCCGCCCTGGCCTTCATTGATAATCTCAGAGACCACGACCGTGTGATGGTTGTGAGCTTCGACGATAGCGTTCACGTGCATTGCGATCTCACCAGCGACCGTGAGCGCCTGCGACGGGCGGTTGAACAGATTAAGCCAGGGGAATACACGCAGGTGTATGAGGCGCTTTATACCGCGGTATGGGAACGCCTCCAGGATGTCGAGGGTAGAAAGGCAGTCATCCTCTTCACCGATGGAATCGATAACGCGAGCAGCGAGATCTCCATTGATGATACCCTCGACGCGATCGTCGAGAGCGAGGATGTTCTCGTCTACCCGATCCGTTACAACACCCGAGCGGACGTGGAAGCCCGCATGGAGAAGCGGCTGCAGGGCCAAAAAATTGAAGAGGCGCGCCGGCAGCTTGATCGTGACTACAGAAAGGCAGATGAATACCTGCAGGAGTTGGCTGATCTTTCCGGAGGCACGGTGCAGAGGGCCGATCAGTTGGGAGATCTTAGAGCCGCCTTCGCGAGGGTCGCGGAGGAGTTGCGACATCAATACGTTCTCGGTTACTACCCCGCGAATACGAAAAAGAACGATGCCGAACGCAAGATCGCAGTTCGCGTATCGAGGGACGGAGCCAAAATCAGAACAAGGCCGGGATATAGGACGGCGCAAAAATAATCGTTGCTCGTTTCTCGTTGCTCGTTACTCGTTCTGCACCCGTAACGAGTAACGAGCAACGAGCAACGAGAAACGAGAAACGGGTTTGGCGGATAAGCAGCTCCTGGATTTCATAACAGAGCGGTCTGGCGCAGGCGAACCGATCTCAGTCGTCACAAGGATCGTGGCCGGGGGCGAGACTCACAAGTTAGCCGTCACTGAGACGGGCGACTACTGTAGTTCGGAACAGTCTGTTAAGTGGTCGGCTGAGATCATCACGG
>DASYSA010000472.1:0-5327 GCA_036003885.1 Blastocatellia bacterium
TTTAGCTACAAAGGCTTCAGTTTGCATACTTTCCTCTAGGTTGGATTCCTCAGCCTTTACCGATCGGGTTCGTCAAAGAGTCTGCGACAAATGCCTGGCGAGATACTTTCCGAGACAAATTAGCGTCAGCGTCGGCGATAGCTTGACATTGTCTGGAATCACGGAGCCGTCGCAGACGTGCAGATTGCTGTATTCCGTTTGCAGGCTCTCATCTACATGCTCTTTGATTCGAATTGAGCCGCCCATATTCGCCGCGGTGGAACGTGATTTGAACATACGCTTGCCGCCGGCGTTCTGTATGATTCGCCGAGCCATCTGTTCGCCTTTCTCCAACTTCTTGAGATCCTCGTGCGTCAATTCCTTGTAGTAGCAGCCGTCCTCCTTAAGTTCTCCGCCTAAACCGTCCTTGACCATCACCCCGACGCCTATGCTTTTCGAGTGACGCAACGCGCGGACAAATCGACGGTTACCAAGCATGAACATTCGGTAGAAGGTGCGGGCGAAATTCGCGTCGCCCAAAGCAATGTCGTCCTCTAGTTCCGCCCCCATGCTTGCAACAAAGTTCTCTCCCGCCTTCAGCCCGGATATCGTGCCGAACACCGCAAAACCAGGGTGGCAATAGAACCCACGATTTGCGGCGTTCTTCATCCCGCTGTCCCGAAGAATGATCGGCGAAGCTGCCGCGCCTGCGGCGAGAATGATCCGTGTTCCAAAGGCCCGACACACGTCACGGTGCTTTCTCCATTTGTGGCGCGTGTACTCCACTCCGATAGCCCTGTTTCTTTCAACGAGGACTTTGAGAACACGGGCTCGATTTATTAATGTCGCGCCCTCCTCGACCGCCTCATGCAGATAGCTTCTCGCGGTCCATTTTGCCTCGTAGGTATAACCGGAAGCGCACTTAGACAGATCAATCAACATCGTCTTTTTTTTCCAGGGGTACCCCAATTCCAGTGCACTGTCTCGCACTCTTATGGCCTGAACTCCCAAAAGCTCATCGGGCAATACCGCGAGTGGCAATTCCTGTTGCGCTTCGTCGAGCTCTCTGGCGATATCGATTCCCAGGGATCGAAAAACCTCCAACGGAGGAGAATCGGCCACTGCGAAATAGACGGCGGTTGTGCCTCCTGTCGTGAACGCCCGCATGGTAACGAGGTCGTCGCCCACTGAAACAGCATTGACAATGGAGACGGTCGCAAGGAAACTCTCTCTTAGGGGCGCGTTGCCGCCTCGTTCGAGAATCAACACTCGTTTCTGTCTTTTGCTTAGTTCTCTCGCAATAGTCGCGCCAGCAGGCCCTGAGCCTACGATGATCGCATCGAACTCGTTGTTGTTAAGCTGTGTGATCAAAGCGAATCGCCAAATCGGAGGGATCAGGGGAACGTGGCAAGGCGAGCGCGCGACGCCGATCGATTCAGATCTTAACTGTTTTCCATCTGCCGTTCATCCAGATTGCAGTGATCAATACAGTCGCGAGCGTGCCATAGGCTGTTTGGACGAGCCAGATTTGCAGGAGACCGTAATGGAAATGAGGCCCGACAATCCACACCAATGGAAGAAAGAAGATCCATTGTGTGCTGAACGAGACCAGGACCACTCGAGCTCCATCACCCAGGCTAAACAGCGTATAGGCGAAGATCCAGATCAAACTCCCGAGTCCCGCCGTAGCTGCCACCAATTGCAACGGTATGACGGCGATCGATATCGTGTGGGGATCAGTGAGAAAGAGGGATAGAAACAGTTCCGGAAACAGAAAAAGAGGAAGCCCCAGCAACGTAATCACGATGACGCCTAATTTTCCCGCATCCCACCCCCACTGCGCCGCCCCCGCAGGATCGCCCTGTCCTACGGTCTTGGAAACCAAGGTTGCGGAGGCCACTCCGAGAGCCATCGCGAGCAGAACTAATACAAGCGTAATTCTCACCAGAACGTTCGCGGCGGCCAACTCTGCCGTTCCTACCTGCCCTACCATCCAGAAAAATGTGATATAGCCGGCCGAAAAGCCGAACTCCTGCATCGTGGCGGGCACCCCCAACTTCATGATGCGCGCCAGGAGGGACGGCTCTGGTGTCACGGTCAAAAGGCCATCCTTTCGGAAGAGGGCGTAGGTAATCGCAAAATTGATGATGACGCCCGCGTAGAGAGCTGAAGCCGTGGCGATTGCCGCTCCTGTAGCTCCCAGCGCCGGAGCGCCGAAATGGCCGAAGATCAAGGTGTAGTCCAGGAAAGCGTTCATGCACTGCATGAAGACGACTATCAACATATATAGCTTCGGCTTTTCGATGCCGGCCCAGTAGCCCGAGAAAGCGCCGTTCATTCCTGCAGCGATGATGGCGAGGTATAGAGTCCGAAGACATGGCACGCCCATCCTGGTTACCTCAGGATCAGAGGAAACCAACGAGAAGAAAAGAGGACTAAGCAGGTAGCAAATAAGTGTCAGCGGTGCCCCTACGACGAGGGCGATCAATAGACCTCCGTTGAGCGGCAAACATTTCGGTTCCGCGGAACCCTGGCCTCTTCTGCGCGCGACTAAGCCTTGTACTGCCGGTGCAATCCCCGCCACAGAAGCCAACACAAGGCTATTGCCAAAAACCGACAATCCCAGCGCTGCCGTGGCATGGTTCCCCAATCTCCCAACCATGGCAAGATCAACCAATGCCATCGTTAAACTTGAACCCAAAGCGATGCTTACGGGAAACGCCAACTTGGATATAGTCGTGATGCGCTCCGTAGTCAGCATGAAACTCTCTCCGGATAGATTTTCTAATTTGTTGAACTGCGGACGGGCGGCGAGGCGGGTTTGTGCCTCAGCAGCTCTGGCTCAGGGACTCTGCCAAGTCTCGAAAGCGCACTTTCTCTAATATGGAGAAGTGATCGGCGTCGACGTCATAGATACGAATCGGGCTCGGAAGCAGCTGATTCCAGCCATAGTCAGGAGGCGTGGCCAGTTCGTCGTGATTCCCGTGCGTTGCACGATACAAGGACACGTCGATCTTGTGTGACAGCATCGAAGGTTCGTAGGAGCGATAGCACAGCAGGTTGGCTCGATAGACGCTATAGAACGCTGCGAATTGCTCGCCGTCGATCTCCAGGCCGCGTTCGTTCAGGAGGTTGGCGATGTATTGAAGGTTCTCGTCACTTGACGATTGTCGCAGTCGTTCCAGATCAAGATTCACGTCGGCGCCATATAGATTCGCTATCGTCGTGCACGCCTTCAAGAGCACGGTCGCTTCATCATTGGCTGTTGTTCCTTGCACGACGGATGGGGCCATCGAGTCCAGCAATATTACAGATAAGACTTGCTCTCCCTGCTCCAGAAGGATCCTGGCCATTTCATAGGCGACCACACCGCCATAGGAATGTCCAACCAAGCTATAGGGGCCAAGAGGTTGTAGCGTTTTCAAGGCAGCGATGTTCGTTTTTGCCGTTTGTTCGACGCTGTTCAGCGGTAACGTTTTGCCGTCAAGGCCAACAGCCTGCAATCCATAGAATGGCTGGTTGGTACCCAGCGCCTTGCCGAGCGGTCGCAGCGACAGCACATTACCACCCGCTCCCGGTATGGCAAAAACTGGCGGCGCATTGCCATTAGTCTGAATAGGGACCAGGATGTCAAAAGATGGCGCCTCTTCACTTGAAATCAACTTCGCTAAAGCCGCAATGTTTGGGGCGGTAAAGAGTATTGCCAGAGGCAGCACTTGCTGAAAATGTCTATTGGTTTTCGCCATCAATTGCACTGCCAGCAGCGAATGTCCCCCGAGCTCGAAGAAGCTGTCGTTGATTCCGATTTTCTCCGGCGACAGACTCAGTATCTCGGCCCAGATGGCGACGAGTTGCTGCTCCGTGGCCGTGCGCGGCGCCACGTACGCCTGGCCCGACGCCAGCGTCACGTCCATCCGCGCCAGCGCGCGGCGATCGACTTTGCCGTTCGGATTCAACGGCATCGCGGCCAGGCTGACGAACGCGGCCGGTACCATGTAATCCGGCAGCGTCCGCATCAGATGCGCGCGGAGTTCCTCGTTGGGCAGGTGGACGATGTGATCGGCGGTGGTGTCGGTCGCCCGATAAAAGGCGATCAGTTGCCGGTGGGCATCTTGCCCCTCCGCGATGACGGCACTGTCTTGGATCTGCGGGTGTTGAGTGAGGTGCGCTTCGATCTCGCCTAATTCAATCCGGAAGCCACGGATTTTGACCTGCGTGTCGATCCGGCCCAGGTATTGAAGGGTGCCGTCATCCAGCCACCGCGCCCGGTCCCCCGTCTTGTACATGCGGGTGCCCGGCTCGAACGGATTGGCGACAAACTGTTCCTGCGTCAGGTCCGGACGATGCAGATACCCTCGAGCGAGACCATCGCCCGCGATATGCAGCTCACCGGGTACCCCGATCGGCTGCGGATGATTGTGCGGATCGAGGATGTAGATGTGGGTGTTCGCGATCGGCCGACCGATGCGTTGCGGGGCCTGCTTCGTCCTCAACATATAGGTCGAATACGTCGTATCTTCTGACGGACCGTAGAGGTCGTAGACTTTTGTGACCGCCGTGGTGTCGTAGATCATGTCCACCAGCCGGGGTGACAGCGGCTCGCCCGCCAGGTTGATCGTCCGCACCGAATCGGGAATGGCCCCCACCCGCACCAATTCCTCCATCGCCGACGGCACGGTGTTGATCAGCGTGACCGATGCGTTCGTCGCGACATCGACCAGTCCCATGGCGTTCGGCACCAGGAGGATCGTGCCGCCGGTGGCCAGCGTCACGAAGATTTCGTAGACGGACAAATCAAAACAAATCGAGGTCGACGCCAACACCCCGGCCAATTCGTCCGCGCCGTAGACGTCGCGGGCCCACTGCACCAGCGTCACGGGGCTGTGATGCTCGATCGCCACGCCTTTGGGCTGGCCCGTGGAGCCGGAGGTGTAGATCACATACGCCAAGTGATGCGGTGTGACCTGTCGCTGGAACCGGACCTTCTTCGCTTGCAGCCCGGCGACCCGATCGGCGATCTCCGCCCACTGCCGATCCACGGCTACGAGCCGCGTATCAGCCGTCATCAACGCGGTCAGTTTGTCCCGTAACCGTTCTTGCGTCAGGACGAGCGCGGCCTGACTGTCGTGCAGCATGTAGGCCAGGCGTTCATCCGGATACGCAGGATCCAGCGGCACATACGCGCCGCCCGCCTGCAGAATGCCCAACAGGCCCACCACCATGTCCAGCGATCGGTCCATGCACAGCCCCACCAGACGGTCCGGCGCGACGCCCTCTGACTGCAAATACCACGCGAGATCCTGACTTCTCACATACAGCTGCTGATACGTCAGGTGTGTGTCGCCGCA
>DASYSA010000473.1:0-20109 GCA_036003885.1 Blastocatellia bacterium
GAAGGTCGAGGGAAGGCGCACGTAATTCCTGCCCATGTTGCCGATGTCGCCCAGAATGGTCGGCTTTGCGAAGCATGTCGGGTCGATTACATATGCCGTCCCGGTAGGATCAGCGGTCCCAGGCGCCTTCCTTGGATTACAAGTAACGTTGGGACGCGCGTTCACCTGGCCGCCAGTGATGTCGGTGGTGCCCCCGGTGTAAGTGACCGACAAATCCTTCGGTTTGCCGCTGGCGTACGAGGTTGTCCCGGAAACCTGCCAACCATCGAAGAAGGCTTTGACGACACCGTTGTCCCAGCGCCGGCTTAGACCGGGTACATCGTAGATGTAGTTCACAGTAAAGATGTGGGTCTGGTCGAAATTGGACGGCGCATAGTTAAACGCCCTATAGGGACGCGGGAAAGCAAGGTCGTCGGAATCGTCATTGGCATAGTCCAACGACTTTGAGTAGGTGTAGGCGACTCCATACTGGAACCCACGCGTGTACCGGCGGTTGACCTGAACCTGCAACGAATTGTAGTTTGAGGTTCCGGACCAGAGTACCGTGTTGATGTCGGCGTAACCACGATAGGGCCGCAGGAAATCGTTTCCGAAGCGGCTCCCGGTGACCGGGTCTATGTTATTCGTCCCGAGCCTTGCACCGTCCGGAACGCCGTTTATGTTCCGCCTCTCGCCCAAATGCCGCGTGAATGATCCCACATAGCTGACTTCCATCACAGTCTTGAGACCTATGTCCTGCTGGATGCCTAAAGAGAAGTTATAGCTGGCAGGTGTGTGGGAGTTAATCTCAACGGCGTTTATCGAGGACGGCCTGATTAGCGCAGTTCCTGTGAGGTTCGCAAGCTGATCAATGCTGCCGAAGTCGATGCTCAGGGTGCGATTCGCCGGCTGATTGTTGACCAGATTACCACCCGTCGTCCCGCCGCCTACTCGCGGAGCATGGTAGACACCTCCCATCGCGCGAAGCACAGTCTTTCCTTCGCCAAAAATGTCCCAGGCAAAGCCGAGGCGCGGCTCGAAATCGACAGGTCTCGTCTTCCTGTAGCCCCTGGGAGTATTCGGGTCGGTACCCAGCACCAGGCCATTGTTAGCCTCGCCGCTTCCCGGAACAATGGCGCCTATAAGCCCGGCATTGGCGCCGGTCAACGTAAAGAGCTGGCCGGTGACGGGATTCCTGGCGCGCCGCTGAGCAGTCGGACAGGTAGCCGGCGGAGTGAAGGCAACCGCACACGCACTCTCGTACAGCGATACCGCCTTACTCGGGTTGAACTGGGTCGGGTCAAAGTTTGAGCCTTGCCCATCGAACTGCGCAAACGGCGAGTGGTAGCCAAAGCGCAGCCCGTAGTTTAGAGTCAGCCGCCGGCTCAGTTTCCACTGGTCCTGTCCATACCATTGAATGAGCGTCAGCTCGAGATTAGTAAAAGGACGCGCCTTCGATTCCTGATAGTTTCTGAAATTGCCTATGAGCGCATTGGCGTAAGCGTAGCTCGTATTCCCGAGCGCGGCGGTGTAGTTACTGTCGTTGCCCGAGAAGTTGAATACTCCGGACCATTGCCCGCCCGGGGCTTCACCGTTCTTTACACGCTCATAATACATGCCAAACTTGTAATTGTGACTGCCTCGAGTGATCGAGAGGTTATCCGCGAAAGAAGGACGGATGTAATCGTTGCCGATCTCCCCCCAGCGATCAAGCCAGTTGATATTAGCCGGGTTGACTCCGAGCACACCGCCCCAACCGGTAGCCCTCGGGATCGTGCCGAGCCTGTTGTTGTCGGGAAAGAGCTGCGGCGCCGTATAGTTCAACGCGCTCCTTTGCAGGCGTTCGAGCTCGCCATCGGACGGCACAAAGCCTTCTGAGTCATGCCGCATGCCAAAATTGAACTCATTGACGACGGTCGCGGAGAAGAGATGGACCCAATTGGCGGACCAGCCGTCGTCCTTGTATAGGTAGTGCGAGCTGATGCCCCATCGGTTGTTATCCCCTCCGGGCCAGCCGGAAGTCCCGGTCCCCTCGTTGTCTGAAGTCCACCATTGTGCCTTCCAGTAGATGCTGTCCCTGCTTGACGGCCTGACGTCGAAACGGATCAGCTTGCTCCGCTTCGGTACGTCTTGAGGACTCTGTACGACGTAGTTGAAAGCGCCGCCGGTCGCGGTGCGGCCGTCAACCGCGTTGGGCAGTGGGAAATAGTTGAGCAGTGCTCGTCCGCTTGGATTGAACCGTGACGCAGGAATGATATTCAGACCGAGCGGGTTGCCGGCAGTCGCGCGGGAAGGATCTCGGAAACACGCGCTCTGGTCTGTGGCGTTGCAGTTGCCCGCGGTGATGAGCGGATCACGAACGAAGACCTTTTGAAGCGACGAATTGATCGACTGCGAGAAGTCGCCGGCTCGTTCGAGCGCGGTAGGGGTAGTCACGAAACGAGGATCCTGTGGCGTGATCTGGTGCGGCTTCTCGTACGAAAAGAAGAAGAAGGTCCTGTCCTTGAGCCCTTCGTTCAAGCGCGAAAGCGGCAATGGACCTCCAAATACGCCTCCCCAGATATTGTGACGGTAGAGCGGCCTCTTCAGACCCGCTTTGTTATTGAAGAACTGATTGGCATTGAGAGCCTCATTTCGAAGGAAGTAGTATGCCGTGCCGCTGTAATCCTTTGTCCCGCCCTTGGAAACGAGATTGATTATGGCGCCGCCGTTGTTGCCGTACTCGGCAGCGTAGTTATTTCGCAGGACCTTGACTTCGGCCACCGCGTCCTGGTTGATCGTCATGCTCAACTTGTTCGAGCCGCTCGGCTCGCTGGCGTTCAGTCCATCAACCGTGGAGACGGTGGAGCGGCCGCGCTGCCCCGAGATGTTGGGCAGGTCGGTGCCGAAGCCCTCACCGACGGCTTCGATGTCATCATTGTTGGAGGTTCCGGGCAACAGGCGCAGGAGGGAAGTAACGTCACGCCCTTTCGTGGAGATCAAGCTGATCTGGGCGGATGTGAGTCTGGCCGTCAGGTCGCTGCTTTCGGTTTCGACTCTCGTGCCTTCGGTCGTCACCGTGACCGTTTCGCTTACCTGCCCTGCGGTCAGTTCGATATTACCGATTGTCAGGGTCTCGTTGGCGCTCAAGACAGCGCCTTTGCGCTCGAGAGTCTGAAAGCCCGGGTGCTCCACCTTGATTGTGTAGCCGCCCGGCTGGACCGCTGCCACGCTGAATCTACCGGTGTCATCCGTCGTTATGGTGCGCGCAGCTCGCGTGGCCTCGTTGAGGAGCGTGACCTTGGCCCCTACAATCGCGGCGCCGGAACTGTCGACTATTGTGCCGGCGATACTACCGGTGACAGTTTGTGTCGCGGCGGGCGCGCTGGCGAGCAGCGTGACGATCAGGCCGCATAGCAATTTCGGCCACAGACCTTTGAAAGCATGCATGGGGTGTCCTCCTGTTTTGTTATTCCTTCGAGCGGCGCCCGTACTCGAGAACCGTCTGCCCACACTGGAGCGCCGATTCAAGTCGCTGCGGGCAAGCGTGCTGCCTGCCCCGTTTGCGACGGGGCTCGGCGGAGCAGACAGATCGAGAGATCAGGCCTTCTCCTTCTGAAACTCATAGGTCCCATGCTCTTCACTCTCTTCCAGAGCGAAGGCCGTTTGCGCCCGAAGGATATGCTCCCGCATCGCGGCCCGTGCCTCTTCGGGCTGGTGCGACCGGATCGCGCGGTAAATCCGACGGTGCAAATCGAGGGACTCGGTGAAATCGTGAGCCCTGTCGATGGTCTCGCGTCTGCGCTCATACATGACGGCTGAAACCATCTCCACCAGGGTACCCAGCGTGGGGTTCCCCGACGCTGCGGCAATCGCCCGATGAAAGCGAATGTCGTGGATCAAATACTGCTGCGGGTCGTTGAGCGTGGCATACATCTCAGTGATCTCGTCGGCGAGTGTGGCCAACTGTTCACCCTGCGCTCGCTCCGCCGCCAGACCCGCTGCTCCCACTTCGAGAATGCTGCGGGTTTCAAACATATGATCGAATGTGAAGCCGTGCAGTCCAGCCAGCAATTTCAGCGGCTCGCTATCGAGCAAGGGCGGCCCCTCAGCGATGAATGTGCCGGCCCCCTGACGCGACTTGAGCGCACCCATTGACACCAGCAAACGCAGACCCGACCGCAGAGCCGGACGGCTCACGCCAAGTTGCCTGGCAAGTTCACGCTCGGGAGGCAGCCGATCTCCAGCTTTGAGTTGCCGCGTGTTCACAAGTTCAGAGATCTGGGCCGCCACGTTCTCGCTCGTCCGCCCCTGACCCTCGGACTGGATAACCTTAAATCGAAATGTTCTCAAATTGGTCATGCCTTTGATTGTCCCTGGAGCGAACTTATATGCCATTTCGACCCTCCAAGTCAAGAATGAAATGGTGAATACGCAACCTATTTTTATCGGTAACAATCTGGGGTTCTCAACTCCACCAGTCGAAGAGCAGGCCAGCTGAACCAACCTCAGTCTCTGACCGAGATTTAGGACCTTTGAACAGAGCAAGCCTCAAATTGGTTGAACCAATTTGAGGCGACACAGTCGTGCGCCGTCTTGCCGCGGCACCTGAACAGCGCCAGACAACACGACAGTGGCGACAAGGCTCACCCCCGGATTCTTCCTCCAGGGGCTGAGCCTCAACTAAACCAGATCACCTAAAACGTAAGCTTCAATCCCAACTGCACGTTGCGACCGGGAGCCGCTCCGGTTACCGTTCCGAACGCACGATTACTGTAGGTCTGGACTCCGTTTATTGTAGTCACACTGCCGAGGGTCGTGCCCGGATTGTTGAAGTTGGTTTGATTGAAGGCGTTGAAGAAATCAGCCTGCAGCTGCAGTCTCATTCCCTCGCGAATAGCAAATTTCTTGCGCATCGAAAGATCCCACAGGTAACGGCCCGGTCCTTCAACGATGCCCACGCCGCTGGTCCCCGTTCGCTCATCCGGGGCAATGAAGAACGCGTTCGTGTTGAACCATGAGTCTGGGCCTTTAAGGACGCTCGGAAGGCTGACTACACCTCCCAGGTAGTCACCTCGGCGGTTGCCGATCGATGTAGTACCCCTTACCGTCAGCGGCTGGCCGGTCTGCACCCTTGTTATGCCGCTCAACTCCCACCCCGACAAAACTGCGCCTTGCACACTCTTCCAATTTCTGAAGAACGGCACTCTATAGGTGTAGGTTGTAACGAAGATGTGAGTGCGGTCGAAGTCCGCCGGCCCGCGCTCAGCTCTCCTGTTGAATGGATTCTCGCCAACATCAAAGCCGTCAAAGTTACCGCTCGTGTCGGTCAGAATCTTGGACCAGGTATAACTGACCGTCATGGTGACGTCTCCCTTTCGCTTGGCTGCGTACAACTGGAGGGCGTTGTAGCTGGACGTCCCATCGCTGAGTCGCATATTGATCGCCGAATACCCCTTGTATGGGCGAAGCGCATTGACGTTGAGTCGCTGCGCAGTTGGGAGCTTCGAGTTCGCCAGCAGCACCGCAAATGTCGGTTGGTTAATATCCGGCTGGCGGAGTAGATGCCGGCCCTGACCTGCCACCCACGCCATCTCGGCAAACACGTTCCCGGGCAATTCACGTTGAACGCTGAGGCTCCAGTTCATCGTGTAAGGCAGCACCAGGTTCGGGTCAATCGCGGTTAGAGCGCCGAACGGAGCCGCCGCCGCGGGCCGCCCACCGGCCGGGTTAGAAATGTTACCGTTCTCGAGTTGGACGTTCGAAAGGAACGGGGGCGTGCTCAGCAGCGGGAAGATCAGATTACCTTCAATGCGATCGTAGAAGATCCCGAATCCCCCACGCACCGCCATCTTTCCGTCGGCGAGAGGAGACCAGGCAAAGCCCAAGCGCGGCGAGATCAGGTGCTGAGGTTCGTAAAAGCCCCTGGGAGCTCCGGTGGGCACCGCCGCAACATCCGGACTGTTGGCGGTTGGCACGCGACCCAGCTCCTTCTCAGGCACTCCGTTCCCGGGACGCACCAATCCATTGAATCGGTTGCCTCCCTTGGTTGTATCGATTGTGCCGTTGGCCAGGATCGTCACTGCCTTCGAAGGATCGTACAGGCTGGGATCGAAATTGACGACGTTATTGGCCTGAGTGTAGATCGGAAACGCATATTGATAACGTGCTCCGAGCTCGAGGCTCAACTTCGGGTGAAGCTTCCAGCTGTCAGTTACGTACGCGTCGTATTGCTTGAACCTGAAGAACCCAATCGGATCTGCGGACGCTTCGCTGTAGGTCCTGAAGTTGCCAAGCAATGCATCGGCGAACGCGTTACCCGTCGTTTTGGTGTTCCCGCCGGTGCTGAAGGCAACCTGGCCGGAATATTGCGACCGGGCGTTTTGATCCTTCCGGTTGCGAATGATAAGCACCCCGGCCTTGAGTGAGTGTTTGCCTCGCACGTTAGTGATGTTGTCACCAATCGCGATATCCGTTGTCGGTGAGAGGAGCGAACGTGAGGCTCCTTCGTAGCTTGCGAAGTTGGTGATAGTAACCGACGGGATCCCATTCTCGAATCGCCCGCCGGCGAGAAAGAGCTGGGGAAAGGTGAAGCCATATGTGTCGCGCTTCCAGAACTCGCCAACCGGAAAAATCCGTTGCGAATTCCACGAAGCGTTGATTTTGACTTCATTGATGAGCGTCGGCTTCAGGAGCCAGGTGTGGCCGATCTGATAGCTGAAACCCGGTCTGAGCCGGTTGTTTGGAATAGTCGGCAGATCCGCTCCTATGAACACGCCAAACGGGTCGATCAGGTCGTAGTCATCGTGGAGATAGCGTCCATAGATGCTGTGTTTGCTGTTCACAGTGTAGTCGATCCTGACGAGTTCCTGTCTGAAGTCGAACGGGTTCGGCCGTTGATATATGGCATTATTGGCCGTGGGCGTATCTATGTAGGCGACAGCCAACTTCTCCATTTCGTTGTACACGTTAGCAAAAGCTCGCCCGTCCGGAGTTATCATCGAAGCGAGGTTCCTGCCGGGCACTGGAGTGGTGGTACCGGGAAGGTTTAGTGTTCCCGTCCTGAGGCTGAAGTCGCCCGCTCGCTCGGCCCTCGTGGGAAGAGTTCGCCTTGCGGTGCCAGTGAATCGACGAATCTTCTTCCACTCGATGCCGCCGAAGAAGAAGAGCTTGTCTTTGATGATGGGGCCGCCAAAGCTGAAGCCGAAATTGTTGTAGCGCAACGGCGGACGATCGACGATCGCCTTTCCGACACGCGAGTCCCCCGATGGCACTTTTACATCGGGCGCCAGGGCGTTTGGATTGTCCGTAAAGCGGCCCGCAGCGTTGTTGAAGAAGCTGTTCGCATCGAACTTGTCATTTCTCAGAAACTCGAAAGCGCTGCCGTGGAACCGATTGGATCCGCTTCGCGTCACAATGTTGATCGATGCTCCGGAATTGCGGCCGTATTCAGCCGAGAAGTTCGAAGTCTGGATCTTTACTTCCCGTATGAAGTCAATTCCAACGTTGTTTATCTGGCTGTTGTTGCTGCCCGAGTCCAGGTTGAATCCACCATCTACTGCGAGCAGGTTAGCGTTACCGCGGTTCCCGTTGATGGGTTGGTTTACGCTAAGACTGGTCATCATCCCGAGTTGATCGTCAACCAGCAACGGCACGCCAGGTATCAGCGTAGTCAGCTGCATGTAGTTGCGCCCGTTCAACGCAAGGTCCTGAACCTGATTCTGATCTACCACTCGCGCCATCTCGCCTGATGTGGTGTTGATCGTCTCACCGGTCGATGCCGTAACGGTGACGGTGTCGCTGATCGCACCCGGATCGAGCTGGAAGTTGGCCGTGAGGCGACCATCGGAAACCAGCTCGTAGCCCGTTTTGGTAGCCTTCTTGAAGCCGTCTTGCTCGACCGTGATGCTGTAGTCACCAACCGCAAGATTTGTGACCACGAAGAATCCGCTGTCATCTGTGGTCCCCGTGCGGCTCACTCCGGTTGCCTGATTGGTGATCGTAACCTTAGCGCCGTGAATGACCGCTCCCGAACCGTCCGTTACTGTTCCTGAGATGCGGCCGACGGTCTGCGCCCAGACAACTCCATTCAGAGTTCCTGAAAGGGGCGCAACGTTAAGGATAATCACCAGCATGACTCCAAGAAACCCTCGACTGAAAGTAGTTTTCATGTGACCTCCTCCAAAAGTGAGTTGTGGGGCTAACGGCTCTGCGCCCGCTCTGCCAGCACCGCTTAGCTCGGAAAAGAACAAATTAGGGATCATGACCTCTTGCGGCAGCAGCTTTGCCCACCTACGGCCCAGGGCGGTCAGATTCACCGCTCACCGTACCAGGAGGGATCTACCACAGTCGCCGCCAGTCGCCCCTCATTCACCAGTCATTGTCAAACTCCGGGATCCCGGACACCCCGAGGCGGAATTAGCGTAACCTCAAAACGACTCAACGCACCGGCTAACACTGCACGGACCCGCGAGCGCTTCGCGATCATTTCGCAACGCGGAACGCGAAACGCGGAACGCGAAACAAGTTCTGTTCACGTCGCCTCTCGGTCGCGTCCTGGGGATAAAGCAGATTGAGCCGATCCTCCGGCCCGACACCGGACATACCGGCGATCGCCTCTTCATACTTGCGATCGTGATACTGAATTGAAGCCTGCCGCAACAGCGGCGCCAGTTCCGCCGGCGTCCACTTCGTGATCTGCTGATAGGGCCACTTCTTCTCACCTGTGGCGAAGGGAAGCAGCCAGTCCAGAGCTCTGCGAATTGTGCGACCATCCGGCGTTCCATAGTTCCACAGATCTGTGCCGGTGTTCTCAGCGAGCGCGGCCGCGGCAAAGAAGCCGCTCAGGTTTCCCACGCTGTAGCTCCAGCCTTTGGTGCGAGCTAGCTCGAGCGGTTGGCGCCCATCAGGCTCGATCTGCTCGGCGACGCGTCTCTGTATGCTCTCGTGCAGGATCCTGGCCGCGAGTTCCCGTTTACCGGTGAAGAAGGCGAAAGAGGCAACCTGAACATCATAGTAAGTTCCGTGGTTGTTCTTCTGTGCGGCCTCATCGCGGCCATGCTTGCTCTCCAACAACCACTGAAGATACTTTTCGAACCAGGATTCCAGTCCCTGCTGATCCGCTTTCGTCCAGGCCTTTGAGCCGGCCAGCAGTCCGACAGCGTCCACTACTTTAGGAAGACCGCTGGTCTCAATGATGCCGATGCCGCGCCCTGTATTGATGCCGGGAATGGCCTGCCCATAATTCAAATGAGGATTCATTCGAGTCGCCGGATCGAGAAACCAGACTCTGAGCAACTGCGCCGCCTTTGCCGCAAACGCTTCATCGCCTTTGAAGTAGTAGAAAAGCGCCAGGGTCTCCGTCACCGACATCAGCTTGCCGAAGCTCTGATGATCAGGAATCTTGTCGATCTCCGGATTCCGTTCGCCGTCGCGTCTGACGTAGGGCAGATGGTTTGCCGTGTCGGGATTTGGCCAGAAGTAGGGCGCCTGGCTCATGTAATCATGCTTGTCTCCGCCAGGCGGCAGGACACCCTTGTCGACGACGGAGAAAGGACCTGCCTTCAAAGCTGCTCGCGCATCAGTCTCCAATCGAGAGAGCGCGGCGCTGAGACTCTGATCGCCCGCAGCTAACCGGCGCTTTGTCTCTGCCAGTCGTCGCCCGTCCAGCCGGAAGACTCGCGGTGCTTCGGCGGTTCGCAATTGAGCGGCG
Organism: Blastocatellia bacterium; assembly: GCA_036003885.1. Classification (GTDB taxonomy): domain Bacteria; phylum Acidobacteriota; class Blastocatellia; order UBA7656; family UBA7656; genus DASYSA01. Next base: position 9,671 of record DASYSA010000473.1, read on the forward strand.
CTCGCCCCCATCGCGCCCGAAGCCATCAGGGCGATTGTGAGCAACCACAAACTCCTCGGAAACCTGAATGTTGTTCTCGCACGTTCCATATCAGTCTCGCCCGTTCTCCGTCGGTTGTTCCATTGCCCGCTAATGCGCTTGCCGGAAACGGATCCTACTCAGTGACCAACCTGGTCATCTTCCCATCCAGCCCCCATCCACAACGAGAACATGACCATGCACGAAGTCGCTCGCCGCGGAGCAAAGAAAAAGCGAAGCGCCGGCCACATCAGAGGGTTCGCCCCACCGACCCGCGGGTATGCGTTCCAGAATCTGTCGATTGCGTGTTTCATCGCGCTGCAGCGCAGCAGTATTGTCTGTGCGGATGTAACCCGGCGCGATGGCGTTGACATTGATCCGGTGCATAGCCCATTCGTTGGCCAGCGCCTTTGTCAATTGTGCGACGCCTCCCTTCGCAGCCGCGTAGCCGGGCACCGTGATTCCGCCCTGAAATGAAAGCAGGGAAGCGATGTTCAGGATCTTGCCTCCGCGACCCCGTTCGAGCATGTGCCTGCCTGCGAGCTGCGAAAGACGGAAGACGCTCGATAGATTCACTTCAATGACTGCGTCCCAATCTGCGTCGGAATGATCAACCGCGGGAGCGCGTCGAATCGTGCCCGCGTTGTTCACAAGAATGTCCAGTTGCCCGAAGCGCTCAATCGTCCCCGCAGTCAGGCGCGGCGGTGTTGTCCGGTCCTGCAAGTCTCCCAACAAAGCCAGAGACCGGCGGCCTCTCTGTTCCACCAACTCGCATGTAGTATCCGCCCGGCGCGTGTTGCCATGACACGCCACGTCTGCGCCCGCTTCAGCCAGCGCGACAGCAATGGCCGCTCCCAGGCCTGCTGATGCGCCGGTCACAAGCGCCACCTTTCCATCAAGCCTGAACGAGTCCAGAATCATCAGGTCGCTTCATGCTCCGCGCCATTGTGCGTGAGGAAGTCCTCTCGCACCGGCGTGAAGATATCGATCAACACCACTTCTTCATCCAGCATCGTCGCGCCGTGCCAGCATCCCGAGGGAAAGTGGAGCACATCGCCCGCCCGCGCAATCCGCTCCTCGCTGCCGATGGTAAAACGCACCCGGCCACGCTCGACCATAGTGATCTGTTCGTGGGGGTGATCGTGGGCGGCAGTAACGATGTTGGGCGCGAAACGCAGGCGACAGAGCATCAGGTCATCGCCCACTACCAGCTGGCGCTCAATCCCTTCTTCGAGCATCTCTATCGGAACGGTTGCCCAGTTCACGTGCTGAGTCGAAGCGTTTGAATTGGCGGACGGAGTTGACGTCATTACTTCCCTCCTCGTCCCGCTTCAAGCCCGGACCCGCCCTGGGCATAGTCGGGCTGCACGTTGACAACTCCGAATCGACGATCCTCTCCTTCACGATTGGCCGCCATCATCCACAGAAAATTGATCGACCCGCCGGGCGCTGCGACATTCGGGTGATAACCCTGCGGCATCAGCACACAGTCTCCCTCTCGAACGACAACTGCCAGTTCCGGCGATTTCGGGTCTGTGTAGACCAGTTGTATGCCCCAGCCCGGCTCGGGCATATCAATATAGAGGTAAGCCTCTTCAAGCATGGCTGCATGCTCATGCGGCGGCCACGACGTCCAGTTCCCGGGCTTGCTGAAGGTGACGCCCGCCATGAGTCGGCCGGCCTCCACGTTCTTGCCAATCAGCACATTCAACTCCCGTTGAGCGGATGGTCCGCCTGCCTCGAAATGGAGGCCCGGATCCCGCTGCACATCCGCGTAAGCGACAAACTGCAGCGGATACCCCTTCTCCACAGGCGCGGAGATCTCCGCAAGATCGCAGGCGTCAGACGAAGGACTAATCTCGACTGCCGAATCGCGCGGAATGTACAGGGCATCGTAGCGCGAGAGATCGAACGCCTCGCCCGAAGTGCGCACCGCGGCTCGTCCACTCAAGCAGATCAGAGCGGTCTCTTGATCGCCTGTCGTGAAGTTCACCGGCGGATCATCTGCATCCAGAATTATCCGGCCGTAATGTAGATGACGGGACGCCGTGGGACCCGGCACGACAGACCACGAGCGCCCTTTGCGCTGGTGAGTCCCGCGGACCACGCAGCTTTCAGCCGTAAGCGGCTTCATAATCGTTTGAGTTGCCAATTCTATCTCTCCTTGGTTGTGTGCTCGCCTGAGAATGCTCTTAGCGAAAGCCGCCAGTGAACCGGATGATTTGGTTCCAGGCGGAGATCGCGCGACTCAAATACCCAATGCAGCGGCACGGCGCCGCGGGCCCCGCGACCGAGGGCGCCGTCGCCCGCGGCAATCAATGACTCTGCAAGCGGCCAATCAGCCGTCGGGACCGCCGCCTCGAGCGCACCGTCGGGCGACTCAAAGCGATTCCAACGCAGATTCTCTTGCGTGCTCGGGATGCAAGCGGCCGCTGTTGTCGGAATGGCTACCCACCAGCGCCGGATCGCGATTGGCTGCGAGGCGGTCAAGCTCTCGTCACGCTTGAGCGTCGTCCCCTCAATCCGCCAGGAGACTTCGCTGGTCAGATGCGGATCAGTCAGCTCTCCCGCTTTGCGACCCAGGACTGCCCATCGTCGCCAGACCACTCGCAACGAGCGCCCGTCGGTTCCCGGTTCTATCTGGTCGGCGCCGTCGGCAGCGACAAGGACTCGCCCGTCGTTCAACTCGAGGTATGGGGTCAATGCCGGATAAAGCTGCTCCACAGGCGCAGCGAAACCGGGGAGGCCGTGCGGAGCCGGCAAGTAGTCGGCGACTCCGGGCTTTGGGCCGGTTGTGATCGGCAGCGCAAAGCGCAAAGCGCGCTGGCGCACAATCCATACACCCGCCGCTCGCCCCGGGCCACGACTGAAGAATTCAAAGCGCGCAATATCAGGTTGTGCAGGCTGGGCTGGAAACTGTGCGATCTTCTCACGCTCGAGCGCGTCCATGAACAACTTGTGTGCGGCGCCCAGCTTGCTGAAGAAGGCGCCGGTCTGCTGCCACTCGCGTTCGCGAGTTATGTAAGCATAGTTGCCTCGGCCGAAGGCAAAGACCGAGAGCAGATGAGTGTCGTTATTGTAGTCGCGGCGCAGCCAGCGCCAGGCAAGCCCGTAGGCGCTCGCCAGCTCCGTGAGCGGAGCCGGGCGCAGCTCAGGGTGCTGCCCGAGGAACGCCGCAATCTCCATGGTGTCGATGTAACTAACGACACCGAGGCTCCTTCCCCAGGCGTACCCGTACCCATCGGGTGAAAGGAGATCCCACCATAGTCGCATCTGCGCCGCCATCGTCGGCCGCAGCGCATCCAGAATGTCCTTGCGCCCAGCCATCTCCGCCGAATACCAGATGAAACGCGCATACTCGTTGGAATAGCGATCGTATCGGCCGGTAGGCGGAGCGTCGTCGGCGTACAGGCTGCCGCTGGTGAACTGACGTGCCGCCCGATCGAGCAGCTCGTCCAGCGTTCTCCGCTCAGGCAGCAACCCCAACTGATAATCGATTGCAGCTATGCGCGCCGCTACCCCGAGATAGTTCTCCGGAAGGTTGATGACCTGTCGCGTCTTCGAATCATAGAAACTGGCCGGATCGAGGAGCTTGCGCCACGCGGCGCGCTCCGCCTCAGTTAGCTGCTGCCAAACCTGATTGCTCTTAAGATCAGCCCCGAAGTGCTGCAACGCTTGCGCCGCATAGAGCTGTGAAAAGGCCTTGCCACCCGCCCTGCACTCCACCAACCCGATCTGGCCGACCCACCTGGCGAGGTCGCGGCCTGCCAGGGTGCGCTCCCCGGTCAACTCCGCGTAGGCGGCGAGTCCGCGCATGAAGGCTCCCCAGGTAAACTCGCCGGTGGTCAACGCTCCGTGGACTCGTTCCGGCGGCGGGTCCAACGTCTTGATCGCGCCGAGGTGGGAAGCCAACTCGTCGCGAAAAAATTGATTGATCTCCGAGCGCAGGGCAGCGGTTTCAATGGGCGGAGACAGGCGAGGCAAGGTCACAGCTAAAACAGGTCGAGGGAATGGTCCGGCGCAGATTGATATCAGCCACGACAGCGCCAGGATTTGTGTCTTCTGCCTCATACTCTTCCGTTGCGTCTCTCCCGCCGACGTTTAGTAAAGTGTTAAGCAACTGCGGGCGCTGCGTATGCCGGCGCGCTTACCAGAGCGGCCGCGCCTCGCAGGCGCGGCTGGTCCTCGGCGGGGACCACTCTGAAATCGGTGTCAACAGCGGTCGGTGAAAGGGCCCGCTCGGCCAGCGCATTGCGCACATCAGGCTCAATCAAGTCCCAGGCCGCCATGATTTCACCGCCGATGTAGATGCTTGTCGGGTCGATTACATTGATGATTGAAGCGAGGCCGAGACCCAGATAGCGTGCGGTCGACTGCAGGGCAGCGACGGCCTTCGCATCTCCTGCCCGAGCTCTGACAATCAGGTCTTCGATCGTGAAGGTTGCGATCTCAGCCGGGATCGCCTTCATCTCTTGTAGATTGCGCCCAAAGTAACGTGAGAGCGTAGCGAGGTTTGATATATAGGCCTCCCAACACCCGGTGGCGCCACAGGAACAGCGAGGTCCGTCTATGCTGAGCGGAACGTGTCCAAACTCACCAGCGATGTTATGCCGGCCCCGCAAAATCTCGCCATTAATGACGATGCCCACTCCAACACCGTCGGATACGCTGACGAACACAAGATCACCGATTGCGCTCGCAATACCGCGTGTCGCCCACATCTGCGCCAGCGCGCAGGCCCTGCCGGAATTCTCGACGTGGACCGGCAAACCGGTTGCGGCCGAAAGCGCCTCCTTAATATCGACATCATGCCAGTCGAGAGTCGGGGCGTTGATGACGCGACTTGTGAGACTGTCGGTCATGCCCGGGACCACCACGCCGATACCTTCACAGGTGCCGACCTCTTTGTGATCTGAAAGGATCTTCTTGATCCTCCTGCTCAACTCAGCGATGAGTCGCTTTGGATCTCGCTGGGAGGGAAGACTGCCGGCGGCGACCAGTTGCCGCCCGACAAGATCGGTTACCTGAATGTAGGTGCGACTGGCCCTGATATCGACTGCTACGACGCACCGCTCCCGCGAATCGATATAGAGGAATGTTGGTTTGCGCCCTCGGTGACTCTCTCCAGTCGTGCCTTCGAAAACGAGGGCCTCAGCCAGAAGCTCATTGATCAGTCGACTCACGACTCCGCGGCGTACACTCATTATTCGAGCCAGGTCGGCGCGCGATATGGGCTGATGAGTGCGCACGAGGTTCAGCACAATCTGGCGGTTGATCTCGCGAGAGGTACCTCGCGTGGCGATGCGGAAGCTGTTGGGATTAATCTTGCGCATCGTCTTACTTTAATCTCAGATTGGAACTATAAGGTCGTTCTTGCGAAGACCGGCGCCGATATCAATTCGAAACTTGGCTCAGGCCGGACCGCTCCAAACCGTTTGCAAGTCATCACCACGAAAAGGCTGAATAACGAAGATCTTTGAGGCTTGTGCGCGTTGTGACTGCCGCGAATCCGAGGTCCGGAACCCGACAGCGAATTGGCCGCACAGACTTCCACGGCTCCCCTCTCTGCTACCACAACAGGTCAGTGGTCCATCTCGCTCCAGGAGCTATTTGTCACAACGTGGGACATTATATTCCGGTTCTGATCTTTGTCAAGGAATATCTCGGCAGGTGTGTTGACGGGGTCAGGCCCTCGATTTTGCGATTCTGATCTTAGAGTTGACGGGGATCAGGTCCTTCATCGGCCTGACCCTGGTATTGAGAGAAAAGTACGAGAAGGCATGCTGTCCACGCTCTTCCCGCACTTTGCACTTCCAGCGAAAGATTAGCGACAAAGCGGTTCGCCGCGATTCTTCACCCTTATTCGAATTTACTCCGCGTCCTCATCCATGCGCGGATCGACTCCCATTACAAGGACTACGGCATAGCTTCTCAGTCTAGCTGCGAACAACGTGCGACGCGGCAACGCCGGCGGGCTGCGAAACGCTCTTCACCACCGCGCCCGTTTCCTTCTTGGTAGCGTGTTGTGCAATGTCCGCCTGAGCAACGATTCCGCAGCAGCTGCCACTCTCGTCCACTACCGGCACACGCCGTACCTTGTTCTCTTCCATAACCGTACAGCACTCCTCCACGCTCATCTCTGGCGTGACGGTCACGCACGGGCTGGACATGCAATCGCCTGCCGTCATCTCGAGCGGGTTCTTGCCCTCAGCCACTGACCTAATGGTAATGTCGCGGTCAGTGATTACCCCTACCAGTTTCATCGTTTTCTTGCTGTCGACCACCGGAGCCTCACCGCAGTCGTGGTTCACCATCAGGATGGCCACTTCTTGAAGCTTGGTGTCGGTCGTACAACAGGCTGGGTTCCTGGTCATGATGTCTCGTACTTGCATTAGTTCTCCTTCGTCAAATTCAGATAATTGTGAAACAGGAATGGCGGATGCCATTCCTTAAATGTTTTTCTTCCCGCAAGACGATGCGGGGAATTCCGGACCCTTTGCGTACCCGCCTTAGATGGCGGCGCGGCGGCCGCTGAGAAGGTTGAAGATCAACACTATCGCCGCAACAACAAGCAACAAATGGATGAGTCCGCCACCGACGCCGCCGAGCAGCCCCACCAGCCACAGAACCAATAGAATAGCCACGATTGTCCAAAGCATAGTTTCACCTCCAGGTGCAGGATCGTCCGTGTCGAGCGCGACAGGGCGCTATCCCCGACTCCGGGTCACATTTCAAATGGTACACGTGTTAGGGATGAGTTTCCGTCCTGTATTGGACATTCGTGAAAATACTTGGAAGGCAGGATTAGTGGTTACTCAAAGCCTTATCGGACGATTACCCGTGCTCCATCTGCAATCCGACGTTTCAACCGGCACACACACGAGACCTGCGCGCGAAACCCATCTTCGCGCCGACCGATCCGCCGATCGATCCGAGGAACGCACACCCATACATGATCAGCGCCAGCACATACAGAAACCGAAAGCCGAAGTACATGGAGTTGTACTCCAGAAAACCGCCCAGCATGGCCCCGAGCAGGTTCGAAGAGAAAGCCGTTGCCACAGAGGGAGACCTTCCAAGCTCCGCCGAAAAGGCGAATCCGGAAAAGAACAACGGCATCGTCAGCAGCAGAGTCATTGTTGCTCGACCCAGCCAGTCAGCCGTGATACTCACGTCCTGCGAACGCCAGAACAGACCTGCAAGCAAGGAGATCGATAGAAGGCCATACGTAATCAAGGGATGAAGGGCGCCTGTTCTGATGACCAGCAAATTGGCCAGGAACGCCAGTATCAGAATGGCTGCGATCACTGCTCCGATGACGATCCAGGTACTGCCGTAAACCAGAGCGAGTTCAGTTATTCCTTTGGTCTCCACCAGCATAAAACCCGCTCCCAGGAAGAAACAGGAAGGAGAAAACCCACCGCCCGATCCCGGACTGAGCTGACGTATGAACACAACCGAGATACCCAGCAGTATCAGGATCATCACAATATATGAGAGCGGATACTTCCTCACAGGCATATAGAAGAACGGCCAGTCATCTGTAGATTTGTCCGCTCGAGTTCCGCTGTCCGCAAAGCTGGCCGTTGACTCTCTGATCCCGGTCGATTCGTTGAACGACTGCCCCGCCAATCCTTCACCAATCACGAAGACAAAGTCCCAGCTCTGGAACGCCTGATACACAACCGGCGCCTGGCCATCGAAGGCCTCCTGGAGCATCAGGAACAGCTTGCGCCCCAACTCAGTTCTCAATAACGCAAAACTCAGGCAGATCACTCCGTCCTTCTTCAGCCTTGCTCGCGCCTCGCGAAAGCCTTCAACGGTGTAGACAAAACTGTCCATTCGAATACTCGACATTCCCGACAGCAGAGTATGGGAATCGAGCAGACCATACACAATCAGATCGTACTTCTTGTCGGTATGCCGAATGAATGCTCTGGCATCGGCTACAATCGGATTGACATTGCCGGCCTGATAGGGAGATTCGGGATGCAGCAATTGTCCGTAACTCAAGATCGCGGGATCGATTTCGACCGCATCGACCTGCCCGGCGCCGTTTCTTATCGCGGCGGACACATCATTGCCTGCACCGCTGCCCACTATCAGCACATCCTGGGGATTGGACTTAAAACTGTAAGGTAACCCATAGAAGTCCGCCCACTGCTTCTCTTTGCCAAGATCCCACATTGACTGGAAGTAGTTGTTATTGACCCGCAATTCGGGCGTCCCATTTGCCCGAACAGTCATGGTGAGAATCTGATATGGAGAATACAGGTCGACTTCGTTTGGACGAATAGGCATCCAGAGAGACGCAAGCAGGATAACCGCAGCCAGAGCCGATGGGAGCAAGGCGCCGGCATTTCGGTAAAGAAATGCGATTAGCGCCAAAGCAGCCACGAGAATCCATATTGAAGGCGGCGCCCACAAGAACGAAACGCAATAGAAGAGAACGATGCCGAGCAGACTGCCTGTCAAATTCCAGCTATAGGATTTCAGCTTTGACTGTCGCGTCATCAGCCGCGAGGCCAAGTGTCCGAGCGGGATGAAGCAGAGCGCATTGAAGGCGAAGACAGCTCCCAGGAAGCCATAGACCGTGAGAATGTGAGGCGCCGAGTCGGCCTGGTCCAATCCAAACGTGAGTTGCTCTGAAAGTGGATTCTGTAAGAGACTCGCGACTTCGGTAAAGCGGAGCAGATGCATGAGGATGATTTGAAGCGCCAGAAACGGAAGGACAAGCGGAGTAGTGAGCGGGCGTCTGGAGGCCTGAGCGTAACCGATGCCGAGACCCAGGAAACAGGACAGAAGGCTTACATTCTTGAAGTACGCGAACAACTGGAAGAACGACCCGTGCAAGCGAATCGTCATCAACTCTGCGTACAACCCCAGCCCGGCGGCGAGCGCGATCCATAGCCCGATATGCCGATCCGATAAGCCGTCTATCGCGTCGGTATGATTCCCCAGATGTGTGCGAACTATCGGCCACCAGCGGTCGCGTGTGAGCCAGCAGACGGTGGCAATGATCAGAGGCGCCACTGTCACCACCAAAATCCTGAGGGGATTGTAGCCCTTCTGAACGTACTGCCACGAAGAACCGAAACAGAAGATCAGGTAGCCTGCGAGAGTTACCGCAATGATCCACCTGAGAGCCCGCCAGGCGCCCTTCGAATCATTGAGTTCGGTCGTCACGATAAACCTCCGGGCTCGTTGGGGTCAGGCCCTCGATTTTGCGATTCGGTCAACCCGCGGATCGACGAAGCTTTCCTCGATGCGATTCAGATGGCGGGCATATCATATTTTAGGATTCGCCGAATCGCCAACAAATCTGATTGCTTGACTCACCGCGCGGACTTCGTAACTCCATCGCTTTCTCACCACACGACCGCGTTCACGTTAACAGGATGGCAAATCGCAGAATCGAGGGCCTGACCCCGCCTCCTGTCAAAAACCGATTGACAAGAAATTTGTTCGCGCATATAGTTCGCTACTCGAACTTAACCGTATAGGCGTGCTCAGAAGTTTGGGGCCTGCACAAGTGGTAGCCGGGATGCGAAAGATTGATCTGACCAATTTTCGGGTGGCAACGAGCGAAACCGCTCGCGACATTAACCGCCGCATCATGCTCAACCTGATACGGAGTCATCAGCCCATCTCGCGGGCCGATCTGGCTCGGCACTCGGGGCTTCAACGCAGCACCGTCTCGATGATAGCCGAGCAATTGATCAAAGAGAGCTGGGTGACCGAGGGAGCACGCGGCCATGCCCCACGCGGACGCAGGCCCCGATTCCTCCACCTGAATCAAGAGCGGGTAGGCATCATAGGCATCAATATTCGTCCCGCCGCGACGAAGATTGTTCTCGCCGATCTCGACGCGCACTTCACCGCTCAGGAATCGATGTCCACCGCCCACGATCCGGAGCAGTTCATCGAAGAGTTAACCTCGCGCGTGGACAACCTGATCAAAACGCACCCCGGCATCTATTACGAAGGCATCGGCGTAAGTCTGCCGGGCCGGGTTGATTTGGCCTCCCATAAGCTGGTGTTCGCCCCAAATCTAGGGTGGAAGAATGTGGATTTGAAGACTCCGCTGGAAAAGGCGACGGGCCTGCCGGTCGAGTTGGAGAACGCGGCCAATGCCTGCGCACTGGCGGAAGTCTGGTTCGGCCGCCACCCCGAAGGGGTGCGCGATCTGATTGCGGTAACCGTCTCCGAAGGCATCGGCGGCGGGATGATCATGAATGGTCAACTGGTCCGCGGCTCGACCGGAGCGGCCGGCGAGTTCGGACACATTTCCCTGATCGAGGACGGCCTCGAGTGCCGCTGCGGCAATCGCGGCTGCTGGGAACTTTACGCCTCTAATTCGGCTGGGGTGCGCTACTACACTCAAGCTGTCTCACCGGGTCGCGCCGGACGGGCCGGAGTGA
>DASYSA010000474.1:0-9131 GCA_036003885.1 Blastocatellia bacterium
GGTCTGAACTCCAAAGAACCGATGGGGAACAGCTCCACACTGAGCCGTGAAACCGTTCACAGAAAGGCGTCAGTCCGGACAATGCGCCGATCGTTTATCCCGAAGTCTCTATTCAGTCAACTTTCGGACCAAAGCTCAGCCAGCGGGGACGGGCGGCATAAGTAGGAGGATTGGGTGAGCTGCACCAGGCCACTGCAGCGCCCACGAACTACTTTGTCAGTCTTTACATGTCAACACACCCACGGCTCTTGAGTAGGAACGATTGGTGTAAGGCTTGCCGATGCGACTCGTGTTTCAAGCATCTCCGCGGGTTCCCATCAGAGGACCTATCGAGGATAGGGCCAAGCAATACCTGGGAGCATGCGGCCGGTGAAGACGGCCACTAGTTGCAACCGCCAGCCCGCCGCGTCTCGTCTCAGAATCGCTGTGTTAGTTCGACATAGACGAAATGTGCGGCGGGATTGCTGCCGCCCAGCGGATAGATCCCCGATTGTACGCCGCCGCCTCGTATGCCGGCGAAGTAGAACGTGAATGCCGTTCGCGATGCCACGCTCAAATCTGCGCTGGAATCAAACAGCCATCCGAGGCCTTGTTTGCCGTTGCTCGGACGCGAAACATAACCGAAGGTCTTCTTCTGAAAAGCCCCGCCCCCGACGTACCACAAGTCTTTGGCGCTGCTCAGGCGCAAGTGATGCGCGTCAAATCGGAGCGCCAGTCTCGGGTGCGGTTTGAGCCTCAATTGCCCGAAAGCGTCCTCATTATTCATCCCATTGAAAAACGGGGTGCGCGCGTAAATCCGCGGAGTCGGCAGCACGGTAAAGAAAGTCCCATGGGTCCCATCGGCAGGATCACTGTCGCCACTACTGCGGTAGTATCCAAGCCTTACCCACGGCTTGATCTTGTCGGCCAGTTTGCTGCCGCCCATCGTGTAGCCGCCTTCAACAGCAATGGCTCCGGCGCGATGATCGAGGGTGCCCCAGTTGCCCAGCTGAGCCGCTCCCCACAACAGGAGATCAACTTTGCCCTTGCCGGCCTTGTAAGCGCCGATGTAGTGCCCCCCGAGCGTGGTCAATCGAATGTTTTGGGTGTCGGCCGCTCGCGACAGCTGCGCGCGATTGTCGGTCTTGAGCGCCGGACGGCCGTCGTGATAATGGAGCATGAAAGCGCGCAACTCGCTTTCGCCCTGCTTGTGTTTCAGCGGCCTGGTGAACGCGCCGTAATAGAAGTCCACATCGAGTTCATCGTTGCCTTCCAATTGGAACACGCCTTCGGTGGGCCGAGCACCCACGAAAGTAAGATTGCCGGCCTTGAAGTTGCGCCCGTACTGCACGCCGTCAAAGCTGCGCCCCACGTGCGAGAAACCGAAAGCGCCTATCAGCCGCTGCGTGATGTGATCGCGCTTGACTGTTGCCAGCGTTGCATCAGCCGGGATGACTTCGCTTCCGTCGTTGAATTCAAACCGCCCCAGTCTCAGGCTGCCGGCTTTGTCACCGAATGGCCCCTTGAAGCGAACGAAGCCCTGCTTGAAAATCACACTTGCATCCTGACGCCCGTTGGCCGCGAAGTAGGTTGCGCCCAAACCGAGCTGTCCCTGTGGCGCGGGTGCTATTGAGCGGGTCGGTACACCCATCAGCACCGGCACTTCTCCTTCCACCAGCCAGTCAACTCTATCCTTCTGCTGGCCGAGCGCAACGCGCAGAGTGGCTGCTCCAAAGGTGTAAGCGTTGTCGGCGTTCTGCGTTTCGAACCAGTCCCAGTTCTCCATGCGTAGCCGGAGGCTGCCCGACAGAGTCACGCTGCCGAGTTTGATTGGGGACGGCGCGGGCGTGGTAGAGGGCTTCAACGGCGCCGCCGGACCGGGCGTCGTTGAAGTCGCGGGCTTCGAACCGGTCGCGGCTGTCTGCTGGCCGAGGACCTGCGGGGTCAGGATGGCGGCCGTGGCGCAAATTGAGCCGCCCAGTATGAGCGCTCGCAATCTTATTATGGCTTTGATTGTTCGGCGTGTTGTCATGATTCGTTGATCCTTTCTTTTAGCCCGCATGTCCTGCACAACCCTTACATCGTCGAAAATGCAGTGCTATCGCAGGACCATGCTCTATTTGTGGCCATTCCTTCAGCAGTTTTTGGGGCGATTGCTTGAGAGAATTGAGAATTGACAGGTAGATCGGAGAATTTCCACTTTCAATTTTCAATTCTCGATTTTCGATTCTCCGTTACGCCGCCGGCCGGCGCTGAGCAGCGAACGCGTCCATCAGCAGATAAAGCAGCCGGTCATGCACCTCGACGTACTCCTTCAAATGAACGATCTCGCGTTTGTCGCGCGGACGCGGGATCGGCACCTGGATGATTTCGCCAACCGTCGCCTCCGGACCGTTGGTCATTACCACAATCTTGTCGGAAAGGAAGATAGCTTCTTCAATATCGTGGGTTACGATTACTACCGTGTCCGTCTGGTTGTCCATCTGCAGCAGTTCGACCAGCTCCTCGTGAAGTGAGGCTTTGGTCAACGCATCAAGTGCGCCGAAGGGTTCGTCGAGAAGCAACACTTCCGGATGAATCGCAAAAGCGCGGGCAACCGCCACGCGCTGTTTCATCCCGCCTGAGATCTGGGCCGGCCTTTTGTCTCGGTGGTCCCACAGCCTCACCTTCATCAGAAACGATTCGACCAGTTCGGCTTTCTCCTTTTTGGTCTTATCCTTGCAGACTGAATCAACCGCCTCAAAGATGTTCTGATAAACGGTAAGCCAGGGCAAAAGCGAATAGTGTTGAAAGACGATGCCGCGATCGGGCCCCGGCTCGTCAATCTTCACGCCGCCGAGGACCATCTCGCCGGCCGACGGCGTCACCAGTCCGCCAATGGCATTCAGGATGGTTGATTTGCCGCAACCTGAATGCCCAATGATCGACGCGATTTCGCCACGGGCGACGGTGAGGTTGATGTTCTTTACCGCAGTGAATATCCCGCTGGGCGTGTCAAAGCTGATCGTGACATCGCGTAGCTTAAGGTATTCGGTGCTGTGAACTGGAGAAATGGTTTTCTGTTTCATAGTCTTTCCAATCGTGACGCAAATAATGCAGCGGACGCCGGCTGAGTCATTCGGGCGGTTCTATCACTGAACATCACTCGTAGGAAAACCTCCTCGCGATCAGATCGAAGCCTCGATCGAGCAGCAAACCGACCAGGCCGATGAGAAGAATCGCCGACATCACGCGCTCCAAGCTCAGCGCGTTCCAACTGTCCCACACGAAGAAGCCGATCCCGATTCCGCCGGAGAGCATCTCACCCGCCACGATCACCAGCCAGGCCACTCCTACGCTGAGACGCAGTCCGGTCAATATGTACGGCAGCGAATATGGGATCAAGATTTTGGTCAGATACTTGCGCTTCGAGAAGGCAAAGGCGCGAGCGAGGTTGCGATGGTCGTCCGGCACTGACGCAACGCCGAAAGCCGTGTTGATGAGCGTCGGCCAAAGCGACGTAATAAAAATGACGAAGATCGTCGCCGAGCCGGCCGATTTGAAGACAGCCAGGCCGAGAGGGAACCATGCGAGAGGCGACACCGGACGAAGCAGTTGCACGAGGGGATAGAACATCTTCTTGAACTCGGGGCTGGCCCCTATCAGCATGCCGGCGGGAATCGCGACCACGGACCCGAGGCCGAAGCCAACGAATACACGCCCGATTGAGGTGATCAGTTGGATGCCCACACCTTTGTCGTTCGGCCCGTTGTCATAAAACGGATGCGACAGCAGTTGCCCGAAGACTCTCAGCGTTCTGGCCGGGCCCGGTAGCGAACCCGCGCTGATTCCACTAATCAGCGACCAGATCACCAGCAAGATGCAGAAGCCTGTCAGGGAGAAGGCAACTGATTTGACGAAATCCCTCATCCGGTTGAGCACGGTGCTCAAAGTGAATTGCCTCAGTCTGCTCATCGGCCAACTCTGTTTGATCACTGCTTCGTCTTTCATGATTGTTCCTTGCGCCGAGGGAACGCATTGTGCCTCGGGTGCGTCACGCTTTCGCAAATCCCGCGAGCGAGACTTCAGGATATGCCGGATCGAAGACTGCCCTGTCCAGATCGAGCGCGAACGGCTTCATATCGTCATCCGGGACCGGAATACCCATGTCCTTCGCAACCTCCGCGTACACCTGCCGCAGAATAAGCTTGTCCGCGATGGCCTTGTAGTCGGGCGCGCTGGGCAAGTATCCGAAGCGTACGTATTGCGCCATGAACCAGATCGCATGTGATCTGCGCGGAGAGTTCGTCGCCCCGCCTCGATGGAACATCATGTAGTCGTCGGTATAGCTATGCATCTGATTGCAGCCGAGGTCGTACTTGCCCAACAGGCGAGCTTCGATCACCTCGGGCGGCGCGTTTACGTAAGACTGTTTTCCGATCACAGCGGCCGCCTCTTTGCGGTTGGTCGGATCGTCCAGCCACGCCGATGCCTCAAGCACGGCTCTCATTACTCTCTTCAGTTCCGCCCGGCGCGTTTCGCTGAAGGTCTTGTTCACTACCAGTGCCTTTTCTGGATGATGTTTCCAAATGTCCTGGCTGGCAATGTGCGTCATTCCGATACCCTGTTGTACACAAACTCCGTTCCACGGTTCTCCCACCGAATAACCATCCATATTGCCGACCTTCATGTTTGCCACCATCTGCGGGGGCGGAATCGTAATGACCTTCACCGTCTTCTGATCCACGCCCGCTGCGGCGAGCCAGTACCGCAGCCACAGGTCGTGCGTGCCTCCGGGGAAAGTCATGGCAAAGGTGACAGTCTTGGTCGC
This sequence comes from Blastocatellia bacterium, assembly GCA_036003885.1. Classification (GTDB taxonomy): domain Bacteria; phylum Acidobacteriota; class Blastocatellia; order UBA7656; family UBA7656; genus DASYSA01. Next base: position 4,790 of record DASYSA010000474.1, read on the forward strand.
CTTCATCGCTTCGACTGCCGCTCTGACTTTACTGACTTCGCGGAAGCCAACCGGACCACAAAAGTCTTTCGACAGCGTGATCGCCTGCCCGTTGTTGTTGAGCACCATCGCGACGTGCATCTCCTGTCCGGCGGTGCCCCCTATCCCGGTGTAAACCGAAAACGGCATGCCGAACAGGCAGTGCGCCCCGTCCAGATCGCCGGTAAGCACCTTGTCACGGATCGTAGCCCACGAAGCTTCACGCGAAACTTCGACATCCACCCCGTGTTTCCGGTAAAGCCCGAGTTCGTGGGCCATCACCACCGAAGCGCAATCGGTCAGCGGAATGAATCCGATTCTGATCTTGCTACTTGTCGCTGAATCAGTCATCCCTGTTCCTTTCGCCGTACAGGAGCTGAAAAGAGAAGAAGACAGCCCAGCCACGCTGCCTCCTGCGATCGCATTTCGAATGAACGTTCGGCGTTTCATGATTACCAGGTCCTTTCTAAAACGAGTTCTGGTTCCTTACAGGCTTAGCAGAATCTCACCGTCTTCGCTGAGTGAAATCTGGTAAGTCTTCAACGACTCGCACTCGTTACCAATCGGCTGGCCGGTGTCCAGCTCGAATTTGAACGCATGCAGCGGACAGATTACTCTGTCGCCTCCGATGATGCCGTCAGCGAGCGGGCCCTCACGATGCGGGCACTTCGCCTGCGTTGCGTGCAATCGTCCGGCGCGCACGCGAAAAACCGCGACCAGCTCTCCCTTGACGGCGAATTCACGTCCTTCGCCAAGAGGGATGCGTTCGACCGGCCCAAGGTTGATGACCACGGGGGCGGCGCAGGTTTCATCGTAGTCGGCCGATGTCGTTTGCATGAATCTGGTCAGAACGTCCCCCTTGGATTCCCGCTCCGCATGTAGTTTGTCATTGTCGGGCAGGAACCGTGTCGCGGCTCAATCTCCAAACGTCTTTTCAATCTGATGCAGCCCCGGCGCGGCTTCAGCCGGAATCGTCAGCAGGTTGACGAACTGTGACGGATGCATAGGTTCGTGTGCCTCTTGCCAGGGATCGACGTAAGCCTCAACGGCCGCCTGAATATCAGCATCAAGCCGGCCGCAGATGCCTTCGCTGTCATCGACAAGAATCAGGCGCAGCTTTTCAATGCCGAGTCGCTCTACGAAACCGTAGGTGCGTTCCAGATACTTCGCATTTTCCCGATAGTACTGGATAAAGCGGCCCATGTACTTCAGCACTTCGTCATGTGCCCCAACGGTAGCCAGCAGATCGCCCTTGCGCACCTGCGACCCGGCAGCCCCGCCGATGTAGATCTCCCAGGCTCCGCCCTCGATGGCGACCGCGCCTAAATCCTTCGTCGTCGCTTCCGAGCAGTTGCGCGGGCAGCCCGCGGCTGCAAGCTTCATTTTGTGCGGCGACTCGATGCCCTGGAATCGCTTCTCGATTTTGACGCCGAGGCCGGTGCTATCGCCCACACCATAACGGCAGAAGTCAGTTCCGACGCACGTCTTACACGTTCTGAAAGCCTTCGTATAAGCATGGCCCGATGGCATGCCGAGATCGCGCCAAACATTGGGAAGGTCTTCCTTCTGGATGCCGAGCAGGTCGATGCGCTGTCCACCGGTGATCTTTACCATCTTCACGTCGTACTTCTCCGCGACATGGGCGATTCGGCGCAACTCATCAGGAGAAGTCACCCCGCCGTAAATGCGTGGCACAACGCTGAAGGTGCGATCCTTCTGAATGTTCGCGTGCACGCGGTCATTGATGAATCGCGCGTCTCGCTCGTCTTCATAGTCCTTACCCCAAATCGTACTGAGCAGCGAAGCCAATCCGACTTTGCTGGAGGGGTCTTCTTTGCCGCCTGCGAGGGCATTGAAAACAGCGGACACCGATCTGAGATTCTGCTCTCTGATCGCTTGAATCAATTCCGGTTTCCTGAGCGCCACGCCGGAGACGTAGTAATGCACAGACGCGTCTTCGACCAACGCGCCATCGCAGGCCAGCTCGAGAATGCGCTGTACCTGGGGCTTGCAGGAGCCGCACCCCGTGCCCGCGCGTGTGGCGTCGCACACCGCTTTCAGGCTACGGTGCCCGGCGTTGACAGCGGCGAGGATCTGGCCCTTTGAGACGCCGTTGCAGTTGCAAACCTGGGCGGAGTCAGGCATGGATGCCGTTTCAATCGGACCGCTCTCCTCCGCTAGTGAAAACAGGAGGGCCGCCCGATTTTCCGGCAGTTGCGTTCCACGGTCGAAGGCCTGCCACACCAATGGGTCGTTGGTTCCATCGCCGAGCAGGATCGCGCCCGCCAACTGCCCATCGCGCACTATTAGCTTCTTGTAAATTCCGCGCCCGGTCTCGACGTAAGACACCACTTCGTCCGTGCCCTCCGGTTCTTTGCTTCCCATTACGGCCAGCTCAATGCCCATTACCTTCAGCTTCGTCGAGACTTTCGAACCCTGATAGGCTGCGTTGGGATTGTGGCCAGTCAGCCGCTCGGCGAGCACTGCGGTCTGTTCCCACAACGGCGCAACGAGTCCATAGACCTGGCCGCGGTGCTGGGCACATTCGCCGACAGCAAAGATGTCCGAGTCGTTCACGCATTTCAGATCGTCCCCGACGACGATGCCTCGCTCGACCAGGAGCCCGGCTTCCCTGGCGAGCGCGACATTCGGCCTGATGCCGGCCGAGATCACCACCATTTCGCATTCAAGCTGCGACCCGTCCTTGAACTGCAAACCTCTCACCCGATCGTTGCCGAGAATCGCTGTCGTCGCTTTGTTCAGATGAACCTGTACTCCCATCGCCTCCATACTGCGTTTGAGCGTCGCGCCGGCATCAGCATCAAGCTGGACTTCCATCAGGTGAGACATTAGATGCACCACGTGAACCTGGGCGCCGAGGTTGAGAAGCCCCCGAGCGGCTTCAAGCCCGAGCAGTCCGCCTCCGATCACCGCGGCTCTTTTTCCGCCCTCTGCAAACCTGGTGATCAGGTCGCAATCATCGAGCGTACGAAACACAAACACGCCGTCGGTGAATCCCTCTCCATCGTCCTTCTTCAGTCCCTCCAAAGGCGGCACGAAAGGCGAGCTTCCGGTCGCAATCACCAGGTAATCGTAGTTCTCGTCGATGCCATTTGCCCCATGAACCAGTCTGTTTTCGCGATCGATGCCTGTGACGCGCACGCCGGCGTGCAGCTTCACGTTGTTCTCTTCGTACCAGCCGAGCGGATTGATGAAGATGTCTTTCGGATCGTGAGTGCCGGACAAAACGCTGGACAACAGGATACGGTTGTAGTTGCCGTACGGCTCATCGCCAAAGATGACAATGTCGAAGAGGTCGCCGCCGCTGCGCGCCACGACGTCTTCGACCAGGCGCGCGCCGGCCATTCCGTTACCGATCACTACGAGTCTCTGCTTGCCGTTCATTTCTTCCGATTTCCTCTTGCACTGAGTAGATTAGTCACCCTGAATCTCCTGGCATCTGCTCGCCGAATCCCACCAACTGCCGTGGGTGGGATTTGGAACCCCATTTTTCTCCATCACAAGCACTGTGACTGGGCCCTACGGCCGCTGAAATGTTTCAACGCGCACCGCGCACACTTTGAACTCAGGCATCCGGCTCACCGGGTCGAGCCCCGGGTTGGTCAGCCTGTTGGCCGAATGTCCATCGCCCCAGTGGAACGGAACGAATACCGTATCTTCGCGAATTCCTGCTGTGACTCTTACCCTGAAACTCGCGACGCCCCGCCGAGTCACCAGAGTTACATCGCCGCCGTTCACTAGGCCGTAACGTTGAGCGGCTCGCGGATGAAGTTCAGCAAAGGGCTCGGCCGCCATCTCCATCAGCTTTCCGACTCGACGGGTTTGCGTGCCCGACTGGTAATGTGCCAGCACGCGCCCGGTGGTTAGATAGAGAGGATACTCAGCGTCAGGTTCTTCAACCGACGACCGATGACGGATCGCATGAAATCGCGCTTTGCCCTTCGGCGTGCCAAATGATTCAGTGAACAGGCGCGGGGTACCGGGATGGTTCTCTTCCGGACAGGGCCAGTGAATTGCTTCACCCGCTTCGAGACGCGAATAAGTGATTCCTGAGTAGTCGGCGACGCCGCCCCTCGTGGCAGCTCTCACTTCGTCAAAGACCTCTTGTGCATTCGCGTAGCTGAAGTGCCGGCCCACCCCGAGGCGGGCAGCCAGGTCGCACAGGATTTCGATGTCCGTGCGGACTTCTGCCGGCGGCATGAAAGCGCGGCGGCGGCGCAGTACGCGACCTTCCAGATTTGTCATCGTGCCGTCTTCTTCGGCCCACTGCGTTGAAGGCAGCACTACATCGGCCAGTCGCGCC
>DASYSA010000475.1:0-2550 GCA_036003885.1 Blastocatellia bacterium
AGGGCAACCAGGTAAATGACCTGACGTTGAAGGACTTTGAGATCTATGAGGACGACGTGCAGCAGTCGGTAGCAGGGATCTACCGGGAGGGCCAGTTGCCTCTGCGTCTTGTATTTCTCTTCGATACATCGCTGTCAATCCGGCATCGCTTCGATTTTGAGCAGCGGGCAGCGGCCCAGTTCCTTCGCCAACTGATGAGGCCCGGCGACCAGGCCGCGATAATGAGCGTCTCCTCGGACCCGCGACTCGAAATCCAGTTCACCTCGGACGCGGAGAGGCTCGTCAACACGTTCTCAAGTCTCAAGCCCGAAGGAGCGACGGCGCTCTACGGCGCGCTGATCGAGAGCGCCAGGTATCTGCGCCCATCCGAAGGCCGACACGTTATGGTGGTCCTGTCCGACGGGACCGATACGGCGTCCGCCGTTACCCTGGCGCAAGCTCTCACTGCAGTCCAGAAGTCCGATGCGGTTATCTATGCGGTGCACTCGACGGGGATTGCGCCTTCAGCCAACGTGCAGGACCTGGCCGGAGAGTTCGCCCTCAAATACATGGGCGAGGACACCGGCGGGCGGGCCTTCTTTCCCCCCATCTACGAAGATCACAAGAAAGAAGCTCGCGACCTGGATGAGATCTACAAACGCATCGCTGCTGAGGTGCGTGCACAGTACGTGCTGACCTACTACTCGAACAGCTCGCGGCCGGGTAGCTTCCGCAGTATTCGGGTTCAAGTCAAGAGGCCCGGACTTCAGTCCCGAGCCAGGCGTGGGTACTACACCGTGAAGGAACCTTGACTGAGATCGCGGAATGGAGGATGGTTCCTGATCGGAAACACCTTATTCCCTCAGGAAGGAAGAACCATACCAATGTCGAGACGGCCGCCGATGGTTTCGGCAATAATCTGCCTCGCACTTCCGCTCATCGTTTCTTCGGTCAGCTTTGCCACAGACCCATCTCCAACCAGGCAGTCCGCGGCACACCCGACCGCCGGGCAGGCGGGATCGAAACGAAAGGCGACGGGCAGCCAGCGGGAGAGCAGCGAAGCTGCGCTCGATCGACGAGCAAGCCGGCTGCACAAAGAAGCAATCGTGATCGACACTCATAACGACATCACTTCGCCCATGGTCGACGAGGGTTTCGATCTCGGCTCAGCGGGCGACGATCCAAAAGCAAAGACCAAAACCCACACCGACCTGCGCAGAATGAAGGAAGGGGGGCTGGACGCAGAGTTCTTCGCGGTCTACGTCGGCCGCGAATTTGTGGACAAGAAGCCGGCTGAAGGAGGCGGGGCCGCTCGGCGCGCGCTCGACGTCATCGATGCAGTCTACGCCCAGGTGCACCGCCATCCGGAAGCTCTCGAGATGGCCTACACGTCCGGCGACATTCGGCGTATCGCGCGAAGCGGAAGGATCGCGGCGCTGATGGGGATCGAGGGAGGCCACGCAATCGAGGATAGTCTCGCGACACTTCGAATGTTCCACAGGCTGGGCGTTCGCTATATGACGCTCACGCACACGAACACCAACGATTGGGCGGACTCTTCCGGCGACATTGACGATCAGACCGTCAAACACCACAACGGCCTGACCGAATTCGGCCGCAAGGTTGTCGCCGAGATGAACCGCATCGGAATGATGGTGGACATCTCACATGTTGCGGACAAGACGTTCTTCGATGTGATCGAGGCGTCGCGGGCTCCAATCATTGCCTCGCATTCGTCGGCACGCGCGCTCGCAAATCACCCTCGCAACATGACCGACGACATGCTCAAAGCCATCGCCAGGAATGGCGGCGTGGTGATGATTAACTTCTACGACGGTTTTCTGGATAGCCGGAAAGCCGAGCTGGCGATGCGCACGCGGGTTAAGCAGGAAGAGCTGAGCAAGCAGTTTCCGAATGATCCACAGCGCGTACGAGATGAAATCACAAAGTGGCGCGACTCAAACGATCCAGGCAAGACGCCGTTGTCTGTGTTGATCGACCATATAGATCACATCGCCAGGGTCGCAGGCATAGACCATGTTGGAATCGGGTCCGACTTCGACGGGGTTCCGTTCACCGGAGTGCCGGCGGGTATGGAAGATATCTCAAAGCTGCCGTCGATCACTGTTGAGCTGATGAAGCGGGGTTACTCCGATGGTGACATCAAGAAGGTTCTTGGCGAAAACTTTCTTCGAGTTATGTTGAAAGTGGAGCAAGTGTCCCGTGGAATGCACCCGAGCGGGCCATCAGAAAAGAAGCGAGACAGGGCGAAGCGGAGTTAGCGCCTCGCCCTGTCTCGAGTTTTCGCCGCCGAACTACCTATTTCTCGTCTTTCTTCTGCTGCACCTGCTTTTCCATGCGCATCTTCATCTCGAGGTTGCGGTCTTCTTTGATTGTATAGTCCGCTGGAACCTCGAAGAGCGTGTGGTCCGGCTCACTGCGATTGATGTTGGTCAGGGTGTAAACCGTCTCTCCCGATCGAGGGTCACTGTGCCGAGTCTTCACCATTACCTGGAGATCCGCGGAATACCACGATTCCGAGACAATGTTGATTGGCGCCTCGTTCCCGAT
>DASYSA010000476.1:0-6189 GCA_036003885.1 Blastocatellia bacterium
TGTAGTTCGTCCAGGCGGGGGTCGAGGTGCGCCCACTCATAAGTGAACAGCTGCTCGTTGAGAGGTCCAAGCCACCGTTTGGTATCGAACCGGCTGAGCAAAAGCGATCCCGGGGGTACCAGGAGTCTGATCGTGTATTGCACGGTATCGACGTGGTCTATCAAGCCGAGCTCCTCGACCGACTCGATCAGGTCAACATAGTCGTCGACCGTCGCCCACGGCGTGAACGGAACAAATGTCGGCCTCAGCGCTATTCCAGATGCTCGCACCACTGAAACGGAGTCGAATACATCTCCTCGCGTGTGGCCCTTCTCCAAATGTTCGAGCACTGTGTCGCTCAGCGATTCAACGGCCGATACCACAAAGATGCACCCGTTTCGCGCCAGTTCCGGAAACAGCAGCCGGTGCTTGAGTATGTGCTCGATCTTGGCGGTGAAATCAAAAGTGATGTCGGGGAACTCTTCGTGCATCGCCCGGACTATCCTCAGCGAGTGCGTGGGGCCATTGAGAAAATCCGGATCACCGAATGTGATGTGACGCGCCCCCGATGCGACAAGCCCCCGAATGTCTTCAAGCACGACTTCCTTCGATATCGCAAAGAAGCGGCCCCCGTACACCGGCGGTATCGGGCAGTGGGTACAGTTGTGCAAGCAGCCCCGGCTCGCTTCAACGTATCCCACCAGCCTCTGCTCTCCGTAGTATTCGAGCTTCGCATAGCTGTCGAGCGGCTCGACCGACGTTCGCGAAGGCGCCGGAAAATCCAACCTCGCGAGCACTGCCGGCGACGATTTTGATCTGGTACTCACCCCCGGCAGCTCGATGTCTGTGCCCTGATCGACAGCCCGAACCAGATTGACCAGCCTTTCTTCGAACTCACCGCCGATCACCGAATCGGCTGCCGTAGCGAGAAGGTAGTCTGAGTTGAGCGACGCATATAGCCCGTAGAAACAGACGTGCGCTTCAGGATTGATCTTGCGAATCTCTTGCGCCATGCGTACGCCCAGTCGCAGGGCTGTGTGCATGGGAACCGAGATGCCTATGAACCCGGCGCCGCGCACTTTTTCTGAATCGAAGTCTTGAACGGAGACGTCCATCGTTTCCGCATGGTATCCGGCGCGATCCAGGAAGGCGGCGGGCATAGAGATCCCGGCGGGCTGGTGACCCAGCTCGTAGCAGGAGATTAGTAGAACGTGGCGGTTCATAAGCATTCCGATCCGCAGATTACGCAGATGCCGCAGACAAAACCAGATATGACAAAGAAAGGTCAGTTGTTGTTGTACGGCTGTTCATTTACTCCTTCTCATGTCTTTCATCTGTGTCATCTGCGTAATCTGCGGATGATCCCCTTCACTTGTGTCATCTGCGTAATCTGCGGATGATTTCTTTCAATCAATCACGAATTCGATCCTCGCGTGAGCCTCACGCAGGGCGGCTTCGACTTCGTCGGGCGACTCGGCGCGGCTGAAGATGAATCCCAGATAACTCGCGCCTTCGGGCGGCGGCATCACCTGCTGAGTAATATGCGCTGTGATTATAACATCCTCTACGCCGGGGAGGCCCTTTGCGGATTCCAGCCCTCTTACCTCCCTTAAAATGCCGGCTCTCGGAATCGGAATCATCATCACCCCCGCGGCGTTCGGCTCGCGTTCAATCGACGCTACGTCGTGCCCTAACGCGTGCTTCAGGATCAGCTCTTCAAGCGACTCACCATCGCCGAACTTCAGCGCTCGCGAGCAGAGCCCTCCGATAGCCCGGGCCGCCACCTCGATGACCCAGGCGCCCTCGTCATTCACGCGCAACTCTGCATGAATCGGGCCGCGCTCGAGTCCCATTGCACGAGTTGCTGCCGTTGCGGTCTCTCGAATCTCCGCTTGCACCGACTGGGGGAGCCGCGACGGTGTTACGTAGATGGTCTCTTCAAAGAATGGCCCATCGAGTGGATCGGGCTTGTCAAAGATCGCCAGGACCGTGAGATCTCCGCCGGTGAGCAACCCTTCTACGGCGACTTCTCGCCCCGGTATGAACTCTTCGGCAAGCACTTCGCGCGCGGCCGCCCCTCCTCGCTTCGCGATCTCCTTCTGAGCGAGAATGCGCGCGAGGCGCTCGACCGCGTTAACAAATTCGGCTTCATTATCGGCGCGCATGACGCCGCGGCTTGTCGAGAGGAAGACCGGCTTCACCACGCACGGGTAGATCACCCTCGCGGCGACTTCTTCCGTGTCGTCATCCAGCGTGAAGTGCCAGTATTCGGGCACACGCACTCGAGCCAACCTCAGCAACTTGCGCATTTCATGCTTGTTCCTGGCTGCGCGAACCGAGTCGATAGAGTTGTGCTTCAGCCCTATCGCCTGCGCGACTGATGCTGCAACGACCGCGGTGTCCTCATCGACAGGGATAACCGCGTTCACACTGAACTGCTCGGCGAACCTGGACGCCTGGCGAGCTGCAACTTCAGGATCCGCGAAATCCAGGGTCAGGAGTCCCGCCGGATTTTTGCCCTCGAGGGTACTCGGCCGCTCCGAGGCGGCGACCACATCTACGCCGATTCGCAGCGCGGCGTCGATGAATGCCTTCGCTCGATAGGTTGTAGTAGGAAGAAGCAGGAGCACTCGCGGCATGCTCTCACTATAGTCATCGCCGCAATCTCGCGCCAACGGCTTTCGGTCGGCGCGAACCAGTTCTGACACTACATGTCGGCGCGATGGCCGGCGCCGCGTTCGAGCCGCGCGCGAGCCTGGCCGGCTTCTTTGCTCAAAGGATAGCGTTTAAGGATCTCTCGGAATGCCCTGCCATCATAAGAGTACTGACCGGTCGCTTCATCGAAGTCGAAGTTGATCTTGAGCCTGCTATATCGGTCAAGTCCCGGATCGTTGAGGTACAGGTCGCGTACCTTGAGGTGTTCTTTGGCGGCGCCCTCGAGGCGGCGATGAGCGCGTCCCCCAAGCGATGCCGCGGCACGGTCGGCCTCCTCACCCATCATCAGCAATGCTCGAGGCTTCAGCGGAGAGGAAAGGAAGCGTTCGATGAACAACTTGCACAGCGTGATGCGATCCAACCCATCGCGCGCGCCGGCTATCAAAGCCATGACTCGCTCATCCTCGCCTTTCCTGCCGGGAATGCCCACCGCTGACTGATGAATCCACCCACGAGTGCGTCTGGTCACCGCCACTTTAAGAAAGACCGGCTCGTCGCTTCTCGCCCCTTTCGTTTCGAGGATGTACAACGGCCGGCCCAGTCTGAGCCGCTGTCTCACTTCGGCCTTCAGAGTTGCGTCGCGCCTCAGGGCAGAAAGCCTCTCGTCGACGACAAACGCTCTGATATAGCGCACTCGCCCATCGGGCGCGGCCCAACTGGCTGGTGACTGATTCGCTCCGGGAGGCACCTGAGCGAACGCGACGCCGGCGAAGTAAATGATCGTGAATATCGAAACTCCCGTCCTGCCCCTGGCACAAGAGTGGCACATGGCTTTCCCTCCTGAATTTTTAGCTGGCCATCTCCGGGGCGGGTGAGATTTCCTAAATCGGTTTGATGAACCAGTGGAGAAAGTAGTCCAAATTTCTTGTTCACGCAAGTCTGTCTGGGTAGCCAGGCTTCCAACCCGCACTCGGTTAAGGACACAATTCGCGAGCACCGAGAGCAGGCTGGAAGCCTGCGTACCCAGGTTCTGCATCGAATGCTAGCCTAAACGCTTCACTCTTCTGTAGAATCAGCGAGAGGCATCCCGCCTGAAAGGTGCAAAGCGAGTGATTTCACAGGTTATTTCTCACTATCGCATACTCCGAGAACTCGGAGCCGGTGGTATGGGCGAAACGTACCTGGCCGAGGACACTCGCCTTCGACGCCAGGTCGCGCTCAAGTTCCTCCCTGCCTCATACCAGTACGACCCGGACCGCCGCGAAGCCTTTCTCAAAGAAGCGCGAGCAACCTCGGCTCTGCGCTCGCCACACATCGCAGCCATCTACGACATCGACGAACATGACGGAAGAATCTTCATCGTGATGGAGTATATCGAGGGGGATCTGCTGTCGGGAAAGATCGGAGGCGGGCCGATGCCTCTAAGCGATGCAGTGGCTATAGCGGCTCAGGTCGCCGACGCGTTGACCGAAGCGCATTCGCTTGGAATCATTCATTGCGACATCAAGAGCGCAAACGTGATCGTCAACGACCGCGGCATGGTCAAGCTCTTCGATTTCGGCATCAGCCAGGTCATCGAAGACAAGTCTGCGGAAGAATCCGACGATCGAACTAAACGGATCGGCCGGCAGACCGAACTCGGCGTCGTCCTCGGAACCGCCGCTTACATGTCGCCCGAACAGGCTCTGGGCCGTACCCTCGATCAGCGATCCGACATCTTCTCGCTCGGTATAGTTCTTTATGAAATGCTCACCGGCCGCGTACCGTTCGAGGGCGCGAACTCGGTCGAGATAATCGACAAGATAGTTCATGAGGAACCCGTTCCTCTGGCGCGGCTCAATTACAGCGTGTCGCCGCCGCTCGAGCAGATCGTACGCAAGTGCCTGGAGAAGGACCGCGAGAGACGATATCAGTCCGCGCGCGAGCTGCTGATCGATCTGCGCAACTTCCAGCGCGACTACGACTCGGGAGCTGTGCCGACAGGCAGCCTCGACCGACGCACGCAGGTGGCTCGCAAGGTGCGAACGGCCCGGGCGGTAAACTCGCTGGCGATCCTGCCGCTGGTGAATGGAGGAAACGACCCGGACACCGACTATCTCAGCGATGGAATCACCGAAAGTATCATCAATAACCTCGCGCAACTGCCCAGGCTCAGAGTGATGGCGCGGAGCACGGTCTTTCGCTACAAGGGTCAGGAAGCAGATCCCCGCGAGGTTGGCCGCGAGCTGGGCGTTCGCGCCGTGCTGACCGGAAGGGTCTTTGTTCGGGGGAACCGGCTGGTGATTAAGGCCGAGCTGGTTGATACGAACGATGGCGCTCATCTATGGGGTGAGCAGTACAACCGCACGCTATCGGACATCTTCGCGATCGAAGAAGAGATCTCGCGCGAGATCTCCGAGAAGCTGCGCCTGAAACTGAACGGCGAACAGAAGAGGAGACTGGCGAAGCGGCACACGGACAAGACCGCCGCGTATCAACTCTATTTGAAGGGTCGCTACTACTGGAACAAGAGAACCGAGGAGGGCTTGAAGAAGGGCATCGAGCACTTTCAACAGGCAATTGCGGTGGATCAGAACTATGCGCTTGCTTACGCGGGGTTAGCCGACTCATACAACTTGTTGGCCAGCTACAGTGCGCTTCCGCCGAGCGAAGCCTTCAAGGTAGCGAAGCAAGCCGCCACGCAGGCCCTGGGGCTGGACCCCATGCTTGCCGAAGCGCACGTATCACTTGCGGCCACCAAGACCTGGTATGACTGGGACTGGGAGGGCGCGGAGCAGGAGTATAAGCGCGCCATCGAGCTTAATCCCAGCTATGCAACTGCGTATCAGTGGTATGCGCTCGATCTTGCTGGAATGGGGCGAATAGAGGAGGCGCTTCGCATGATGGAGCGTGCGCAGGAACTGGACCCGCTTTCACTCATCATCAACTTGAATGTGGCCAGGGTGCTCTACTTCGCTCGCGATTACGACCGCGCGATCGAGCAGTGCCTCAAGGCTATTGAGATGTACCCCGACTTCGCGCTCGCGCTGAGACGGCTGGGACAGGCTTACAGCCAGCAGCAAAGGTACGAAGAGGCGATTGAGGCTTTCCTGAAAGCCATCGCTACTTCAGATAACGATAGTGAGACGATGGCGGCCCTGGGCCATACCTATGCGGTATCGGATCGCCGAGCGGAAGCTGAACGGATGCTCGATGAGCTGATTAAGATGTCAAAGCGCGTTTACGTCTCGCCTTACAGCATCGCAAGAGTTCATACGGGTCTGGGCAACACGGAACAGGCTTTGGAATGGCTCGAGAAAGCCTGCGAGCAGCGGCACGGGATTCTGGCTTACCTGAAGGTGGAGCCGGTGTTTGATCCGCTTCGATCTGAAGTCCGATTTACAGATCTTCTTCGAAAGATGGGACTGGATGGGTAGAGGTCAGAGGTCAGAAGTCGGATCTCTGACCTCTGACCTCTGACTTCTGACCTACGCGGAAGGCTTCTTCTCGCTCTTGGAGGGGTCTTCTTTCTTGGAAGGGTCCTCTTTAGCGTCCCCCGAAGAATCGTGAGAGTCG
>DASYSA010000477.1:0-8382 GCA_036003885.1 Blastocatellia bacterium
GTCTGCCGGTGCTTCAAGCAACAACAGCACAGGTGTAGCTTCAGTGGCCTGGGGTTGCAAGATTATGCCCGTGCGCATCAGCAGCACGGGTGGAGACGGCTTTGGCAGTACGATAGCTGCTGGGCTCACCTGGGCTGCCGATCACGGGGCGCGAGTGGCGAACATCAGCTACCGCATGGACTTTAGCTCAGCCGTCACCTCCGCTGCCCAATACTTTATGAGCAAGGGCGGTGTCGTCACCATGTCCGCCGGGAACAACAGCACGGTTTACACCACTGCCGACAACCCTTATATCCTTGTGGTCAGCGCCACAGATTCAGCAGATAACCTCGCGTCATGGTCGAATAGGGGAAGCAACCTTGACCTGGCCTCTCCCGGCGTATCTATCATTACTACAAATAATGGTGGAGGCTATGGTTCGTGGTCTGGCACTTCCTTCTCAGCGCCAATCGTTGCCGGCGTGGCCGGACTTGTCCTATCAGCCAATCCGGCGCTCTCCGCAGCAGAGGTTCAGGACGTTCTCAAGCAGTCGGCAGATGACCTGGGCACTGCGGGATGGGATGGCACATACGGCTGGGGTCGCGTGAACGCAGAGCGGGCGGTCAGCCTCGCAGGTGGAGTGCTTCCCCCCGCGGACACCACGCCGCCCAGCGTCGCCTTTTCTTCGCCAACGTCGGGTGGTACGGTCTCCAACACGGTGACAGTACAGGTTAATTCCAGCGACAATGTCGGTGTCGCCAGTGTCTCGCTATATCTTGACGGCGCATTGGTAGCGGGCGGCACGAACGCATCGCTTTCCTATTCGTGGAATACTCTGGCATCGAGCAATGGCACGCATACTCTGCAAGCTGTTACCACTGACACATCGGGCAACACTGCTAACACGCAAGTCACAGTAGCGGTTAACAATGTTACTGACACAACCGCGCCGGCCGTCAGCATCACGTCGCCAGCCAATGGCGCAACGGTGAGCCGCACGTTGTCCGTGACAGTCAACGCCGCCGATAATGTGGGAGTAGTGAGAGCGGAACTCTATGTGGACGGGAAGCTCACCGCGACGAGCACAAGCGCCCCATTCACCACTTCCTGGAATCCACGCAAAGTGGCATCAGGCGCACACTCACTCGTCTGCAAAGCTTATGACGTAGTTGGCAACTTGGGTGTATCGCAGACAGTCACGGTTTACAAATAATCGCAAAACCATCCTGAAAAAAAAAGAAGCCCCGGAGCAATCCGGGGCTTCTTGGTTTAAGAACACGACGCCGTTACGGAAGACAGGCCGTCCTGCTCAAGTGTGATGTCGCCCAAGCGGACTGGACACCACAGGTCGGGTTCGTAGCATCCTTGCCGTCGAACGACAGGTCGAGGTTGGCGCACAAATCCGCGAGGGTCGCGTAGGTGTAGCCAGCGGGCAGAGCGCCGCCGCCGAGCGCGGTTTCCGCAGCCGCCAGAATCTGCCGAACGGTCATGCCGCTCAGCGAACTACCTGCCTCGCAGTAGTAGAGATCGCCAAGCCCTGGGCTCGTGGCACTCGCATCGCTCAGGGCGATGTTTAACTTCAGCGCCAACACCTGACCGCCGAACTGACCGGAGGCAGAAGTCATTGGATTGGTCAAATCAGCAGTCAATTTGTTCGCACCGCCGCCGGCTGGTAAATATGCCTGCACCGCCGTCGCTGAGGTGAACTTCATTGAGAAGCCACCCGCGCCGGGGATGCCGACTTCGACGCCGCTCGGGTAGATGCTTGCGAAGTTGGCTGCAAGAAGGTTGTACGGAGCACCACTACCCCCGAATGCGCCTTGGCTGAAGGAGCAGTAGTCGCCGTCCTCGATTCCTTCAGGCGGACCGATATCCAGGCAATCGGAAGCTGTCGCTGAGGCAGCCGCAGCACACTCATAGGTTGCGTAGATCGGCTGGTGACCAATGTTAACGGGGTTATCAATCCCATCATCGGGCGTGATGTCAACAAAGTTATCAGGCGTGTAGCCAACTACCACGCTCAGTGTACCACCGCAGGCTGCGCCGGCAAGATCGGCCATATTGCATACCGTGCCGCCATCGGCGCCACTGTTAACGTCAACACTAACATTCCAAGAAGTGCTGCTACTGATTACTGCCGGGAACGAATCAAAACCTACCGCATTCGATGTCGTCACCGTGCCAGTGGTGGTCACGCCGGTATCGGTCACGGTCACGCTGCCATTGCACTCCGACGCAGCAGCCGGGAGCGGAGCCAGTGTAATGCGGCACGGAACGGTGCGGCAATGCGCTTCATCCGTATCTAATGATCCGTTGCCGTTAATGTCGATGTTGTCTCCCGTAGCGCCGCCACCGCCGCGGGCACCAGAGTTGCCAAAGGTGACCAACGTTTCCACGCGCAACGACGTGCCCGCCGCAGGCAAAATGGACGTAGCAAAAGTCGCGCTGTATAGCAGGGTGATGGACTGGCCAACCGGGATTACCGGCTGCGGCACGAGGGAGAACAGTGTGTTGTTCGAGGCGTCAGTGAAAACCAGCGGCCCCGAGCCGGCAGTCTCGACAAATGTGCCTTTCGCGCCGGGGCCGGTGGTGTAGTTGTTCGTTCCCCACGCGGCGTTGGTTGCCACATTCTCTGCTGAGCCTGCGGCAACGATGTTGGCGGAAGTCGCTGCGTCACCATTTGTGGCAGTCGCAACGTCAGCCGCGATTGAGACATGGGAGGCGTTGCTGCCTTTCTTGGGGTTGTTCGGCTTTTGCAGATTCACCACGATATTGCCGATGGTGGCTGGCGCAGTACCGCTGTTAAAGACGGTCAGTCCACCATTTACGGTGAAGGTCGCTGCGGCAGATGAATCTTTTGTGGCGGTAATGGTCCATGACACGTTGCCAGCACCATCCGCAACCGTGTTGCCAGTGATTTTTTTACTCAGCGTCCATGTGTTGTTATGCGTGTAGCAGTATTGTGCATCGCAATTCTGGAGCGTGATGCTGGCTTGACCTTGCTGCGCGGAAACACGATTGCTGACCAGCAGGCTGCTCGCCGTCATCGCGACGAAAGCAAGCAGGGCTGTTAACGTCCTGATTCCCAATTTTGGGGCCTTCATTGTTCTCATTTACTCATCTCCTTGTTCACCGGCCTGAAGCGCCGGCTGCTGTGAGGATTGGAAAGCGTTTTGTGAGGTGTGAACTGCCAAAACCTCAAAGTCTTGCTTGTTCCCTTTGTGACCCTGCGGCGGAGTCATTCCTAACCTCAGGGGCACCCCTCGTAATCCTAATCAAAAGTTCAAAAGCACCTACATTTCCAGACGGCCTAACCACGGCCGGATTTATCATAGACACATTCCCGAAGGGAGTGACCTCATTATCCCTGAATCTCCATATTAAGCCGCGTGTGGATCGTCCAACCTCCACAAATCCACAGCTTGAGCGAGGTTCTCTTACCAAAAGCATTAATCAGTATGCGGCCTTGTCAAAGAAACTACCGTCCCCATCATGTGTTTTCTTGCTTGTGACGGTCACACGCCGACAAGAGCCCCTGGTAGCGGAAACACCCTAATTGCCTGCGAGATAGCTCCACCCATCCGAAGCTAAATCTGGAAGGACCCAACGCTTATGGTTGGGAAGTACGTTGCAGTTCGTCGTGAGGGCGCTCCTGTTCATACTAAAATGCTCGGGTTTAGCCCAAGACCTTTTTCTCGATGGCTTTGAGGGAATACTCCTCAAATGGGTGACTCATCCTCCCTTGATTTCCAAAACATCCAAGCACATCACGCACCATAGCACATCCACTCACCTAAATGTCAGGAGGTGTGCACAAGTTAGAGAACCGTGGTTGGCTGACGCAGGGACCGAAACTTCTATGAACGCTCCATCAGTCACGTTGCTTACACCGAAGCCGAATATCCCAGTCGACAGTCGCAGATTAATAGCGGATGAGGATTCGTTCCGACTTTCGCCTGACACTGTGCGCACTCAATTCGGCGCACTTAATTCTTGACAATAATCAACTAGAGGTGCAATCTGTAATCCTCTCGCACTAATTTGCCCGGGGATGATGATGCAACTGGCTCGCGTGATCGGCACTGTAGTCTCAACAGTCAAAAGTGATTTGCTTGAGGCTCGCAAGCTGCTTGTCATACAGCCTCTTGATGCGAAGCTAGAGAAGACGGGCAAGCCAATAGTCGCGATTGATTCTGTCGGCGCGGGAGATGGCGAAGTAATTTTTTGGTGCAGGGGCAAGGAGGCCTCATTTCCCTTCGAGCCTCTGGACGTACCCACTGACTGCACAATAGTAGGCATCGTGGATTCGGTAAATCGAGTTTGAGATTTTGGGTTTTCGATCTCAATTCGCAGACGCGTCGCTCGAGTCCAGGTCGAAATCGCAAATCAGAGTTCTTCATGATTCTCGCGCGAGTAGTTGGCAATGTGGTCGCTACGCAGAAGAACGACCGGTATGAAGGCGGTCGCATTCTGGTTGTTCAGCCGATCGCGCCGGACGGCGTTGACGAAGGTCCTGAGTTGTTAGCGCTCGATTCAGTTGATGCGGGCGTGGGAGACACGGTGATCGTCGTCCGCGAGGGGTGGTCCGCTTCGACGTCCTCAACAGGGCAGCCTGGAGCGGCAATCGACTCTGCCATCATAGGCGTGGTCGATGCGATAGAGATCGCGTCCGAGTCTTGAGAGAGGAATTCGAAAAGCTTGTTCTGATAGTCGGCCCCTGTGGAGTGTTTCAGATTGAACCTCATCGTGGTCTCTTAGCGAGCGCGCATGAGGGGCGAGGGTAATAGCTGCCTGCGAGTGGCGACAGCTAATACTGGCCGTATCTGAAGGGGGACCAAATGGGTAACGGGGCCAGCTTGATTTGCGTTGACACTGGTGAACCGAGAGCGAGCAAACTTAATGGCGGAGTCTTTCGGATCGGCCGCTTCGAAGATAACGACCTGTCGGTAAACAATCCCTACATCTCGCGCTTCCACGCGGAAGTGGTATTCAATGGCTCGACGTACTCGGTTCGCGACCTCGGCAGTACATCGGGGACCTTCGTCAATGGGGAGCAGGTCAAGGAACAAGCGCTACACGACGGAGACAAGATCAGACTGGGTCGAGGTCGTGGCGTGGAACTCATCTTTCGCGCTGGTGCGTCGGATGAAACCCCGTCGACCCTGAGCGACGATTCGGACGAAGGGCTTCGCCCGGTTCGGATCGTAACTCCGGAGGACACACGCTTCATTGATACTTCTAAATTGGCCGGATCAGGCAAGCTCACGAGCCGGACCGTCGAACGGCTGCGCGCGCTCTATGAATTCTCGAGCGAGATGCTCACCGCCCTCTCGTCGGAAGATCTCAGCGACAAACTGGCTCTGTTCCTGCACCGCACTCTCGGGTCCGAACGCTGCGCGATAATGCTATGGAACAAGGAGGCTCGAACCCTCGATACTATTGCGGCCCTTCCCTCCAAAGACAACTTTTCACCGAGCAGCAGCATTGCGCGCCGTGTCTACAACGAGAATGTGGCAGTGCTAAGCCTGGACGCGAGAACAGACTCGCGGTTCTCAGATGGAAACTCGGTTCAGTTTCAGTCAATTCGTTCTGTTATGTGCGCGCCCATCGGTTCCAAGACCCGGGCGTGGGGCGTCTGTTATGCCGACAATCTTACGACGACCCGCGTCTTTGATGACGAAGAGTTGGAATTCCTGACCGCCGTGGCGCGGCAGGCAGGGCTCGCGATGGAGAATCTCTATCTACTCGACGAGCAGAAGCGTTCGTTGGAGAGCTTCATCCGGACGCTCGCCGCTTCACTGGATGCCCGCGATGACAGCACTGCCGGGCACTCCGCCAGAGTGGGCGCACTTTCATCCGGGATCGCAAGGACTATGGGTCTGAACGATAAAGACGCGCGTCTGATCTACTATGCCGGGTTGCTGCACGACTATGGCAAGATAGGCATCCGCGACGACGTGCTGCTCAAGCCGGCCGAGTTGACTGCCGAAGAGTACGAGCACGTGAAGCAGCACCCGCTTCATACCTTCAGATTGCTCTCAAAGATCCGGCTGCCTGAAGATCTGGCCGACATCCCGGTTGTCGCCGCCGCGCATCACGAGCGCTGGGACGGATCAGGATATCCGAACGGGCTCAAGGGAGAAGAGATCCCACTGGGGAGTCGCATCGTCGCCGTGGCCGACGCGTATGATGCGTTGACCGAGGAGAGGGTGTACCAGGAGGCATGGTCAACGGATAGGGCGCTCAAGGAACTCAAGCGCCAATCGGGGCACTACTTTGATCCTGAGGTGATCGAGGCCTTTGTCGAGTACTTCGCCGCTGAAGTTGAGCCTCGGGCGAAGCGAAGGATGAGCACCGAGCAAGTGCCCGAGCTGGTCAGCGTGGGCTAGCATAAACTGAAGACGTTTGCGCCTCATTATTCGTCCACAGAATTACACAGATTCCGCGGATGAAAGACACGACAAGGACCGATTGAAACGACCCGAGGAGCGCAATCCACAATTCCATCATCACCTCTGCGACATCTGCGGCATCTGCGGATAGCTCTTCCCCGACTATTCGACCCTCAGCCGCACGAGAGATGCGACCGACCGCGCCAGCCCTTGAATCATCGACAACCCCGCACCACCCCGACGGTGGAAGACCGCACTTCGCACTTCGCCGCTCTCTTGATATCTGAGGGTGAGTGTATAGTTTGGACTCTCCTCGACAAGCCTCTCCGTTCTTCGAGAGCGGAAGACGGACCTGCCGATCCGGAGCCACCAGGGTTGGGGTGTAGTTTTCCCGGGACCCGGGCCGCCGGCGCCGGTCACGCGGGCGTCGATCACGTCGGCGGCGGGAATCAAGATTTTTCTGCTGCCCGGCATGATTTCGACGATCTCGATGCCGTCCTCGCTTATGGCCAGTCGGACGGGCGTCGGCTCGTCGAACCGCTCGATGCCGCCAACATAGTCGAGTTCAGCCTGCGTCGGTTCAAAGACCGGGCGCATTGGTGCATCGACTATGGGCGCGCCACACCACAGGCACAAGGTGGCAGCCGAGCCGTTAACCCGTTCGCACTCAGGACAGCGGACTGGAGCCGATGATGACATAACATGCGTCTGCGTTGATCTCGAGCCGAGATCGAACAGCCAGCATCAGTTCATTCCACTGGTTTCACCCGCACCAGAGGATGATCATAGTCAGATTGAATAGGGCGCTATTGCTTAGACGTCACGCTCGCTGAAGTTGGCGCTTCTGCAGCGAGGATTTTCCTGATGTGCGCACGGTCTCTCGAAACTGAGCCCTCGGTCTATTGTATGTCTTCCGCGACAAGCTGGATGCAGAAGCCAGTCTGACCTGGCAAGTGTTTTGAGTTCGCTTGATGGCTTGCTTAACAGTACGGTAGCCATACTTTCTTGGATCAGCTTCGAAGTGAGCGGGGTCGGCCAGTCCGTAGCGCCACTTGAAACCGTTGCGCTGCATGATCTGAACGATTCGTCGTCCGCGCGGCGTAAGCCGCTTGGCGCCGCGAGGACCCGCTGCTACTCCGGATATGTCTACAGCGAACGCGGCTTCATGCATTGAGTGTCCGGGTGGCAGCGCGTGATAGAGACCGGGATTCGCCCTTCTACAACTCGAGCTCTGGGAGCAACTATGAAGTCTGGCTTGATCTTCGCTGGAGCGCCATGCGCTGTTGATCTGAGGTGTGATACCCGACCGTCTCATACTGATCATGGCGGTGCGGAAGTTCTTAGATATATGCGGATCGACATAGCCCCTGGGATGGCAAGGCGCATCATTTCGTCGGCGGTTCGCGACCGACCTGCCCCTGGTCGTCGCCAGGGCGCCTCCGCAGGAAGTGCACGCGGCAATGGGTCTCACGGATTTACCGCGCGATGATGAAGATATGGAACGGGATCGTTCCCTCCGGGTTACGGGTGATGCGCCTGCGACAAGGCTTCCTTCGAAAAGCACGAGTAGCGAGACACCGGCGATGAGGAGGGCAGAGTAACGTCGCCCGAATCGCGTTGAAAGCATGATTATTTGTTGTCCTATGGGGCGTAGTCGATCCGGAGGGGTGTCCGGAGCGTCAATCCTGTCTGGGCAATCCGGCAACAGTATAAACCATCCGTCAAGAGCTATCCACAGATGTCGCAGATTTCGCAGAAATATCCACAGAATTCGCAGATGTGAGGATCGTATTGTGGATTGCGCTACTCGGGTCGTTTCAATCGGTCCTTGTCGTGTGCTTTCATCTGCGGCACCTGCGTAATTGTGGATGATGCCGATGATTTATCGCGCCTTCATGACAGTCGAGGCGAAGCAACGGCTGCAGGCCGTATAGCTTTCAGCTTTTGCCTGCGACAGAGATATGGCCTGGTGTTTCTTGCCCAGGAATTCGCAGGTCACCCTGTGATAGGT
>DASYSA010000478.1:0-5404 GCA_036003885.1 Blastocatellia bacterium
CTCATCTCGACCGGCGCCTGCCCCGAATGCCGCGGGCAGCGCCTTCAACCCGCATCCCTGGCGGTCAGAGTCGCTGGCCGCACCATAGCCGACTATACGTCTCTTCCGATCCAGGATGCCGTTCGCGTCTTCAGCCAGATCTCGCTCAGTCCCCGCGAAGAGAAGATTGCAGGCTTGATACTCCGAGAAATACGCCAGCGAGTGAGCTTCCTCGAAACGGTGGGCCTCGGGTACATCACTCTCGATCGGCCGTCGGCGACTCTTTCCGGCGGCGAAGGTCAGCGAATAAGGCTTGCCACCCAGATCGGATCCCAACTTCGCGGAGTCCTTTACGTTCTCGACGAGCCATCTATCGGCCTGCATCCGCGCGACAACTTGAAGCTTCTCGATACGCTCGAACATCTGCGCGATCTCGGCAACACTGTGCTTGTAGTCGAGCACGACGAAGAGACGATTCGCCGCGCCGATTATGTCGTCGACCTCGGGCCTGGCGCTGGGGCCCATGGCGGCGAGGTCGTGGCACAAGGCACGCCGGACCAGATTGCAGCATCACCCGCCTCGCTTACGGGTCGCTACATGTCGGGCGAGCTTGAGATTCCGGTGCCGGGCGAACGACGCAAATCGAATGGCAAGGCCGTCACTGTAGAGGGCGCGCGCGCTAATAATCTCAAGAACATCGACGTGACCTTTCCGCTGGGGATGTTCATCGTGATCACCGGAGTGTCGGGATCAGGCAAGTCCACGCTGGTTGACGATATCCTCTACAAGAGCCTCGCGCGCCATATCTATCGAAGCCTGACCGATCCCGGCGAACATCGCGCGGTGCTTGGACTTGAACACCTCGACAAGGTGATCGAGATCGACCAGTCGCCCATCGGCCGGACGCCGCGCAGCAACCCGGCGACTTACACGGGAGTCTTCACCCCGATTCGGGAGCTGTATGCGATGCTGCCCGAATCTCGCGAACGCGGCTACAAGCCAGGGCGCTTCTCGTTCAACGTTAAAGGAGGCCGATGTGAGGCCTGCCAGGGCGATGGGATGAAGCGCATCGAGATGAACTTCCTGCCCGACGTTTACGTGCTGTGCGATGTGTGCCGGGGTGCAAGATACAATCGCGAGACTCTGTCGGTCGCATATAAAGGCAAATCAATCGCTGCGCTCCTGGATGCCACCGTTGAAGAGGCCCTGCCCCTGCTGGAGAACATTCCGCAGATCAAGATCAAGCTCCAGACTCTGATCGACGTAGGGCTGAGCTACATCAAGCTCGGGCAGTCCGCGACTACGCTATCGGGGGGCGAGGCTCAACGCATCAAGCTCGCGAAGGAGCTTTCGAAGCGGGCAACCGGCCGAACGATATACATTCTGGATGAGCCCACGACGGGACTTCACTTCGAGGACGTCCGCAAGTTGCTCGATGTTCTGCATCAGTTGGTTTCACTGGGCAACACAGTGCTGGTAGTCGAGCACAACCTCGACGTGATCAAGAGCGCGGACTGGATCATAGATCTTGGACCCGAAGGCGGCGAGGATGGAGGTCGCGTGGTCGTAGAAGGCTCACCTGAAGAGGTCGCGCGTTGCCGGCGGTCATATACGGGTCAGGCGCTTCGCGGCGTGCTCAATGGCCATCGTAAGAAGAAATTCGAAATGCGAAATTCGAAATGCGAAATTTAGATCCGTTGCATTTCGAATTTCGAATTTCGCATTTCCCATTGTGGCTAATCTCCCCACCAAAGAGCTGCCCTCTACCCAAATTGGGACAATGAAATTCCCTGCATTTCGCATTTCGAAATTCGCGTTTCGCATTTCCGCCTGACCGGCTCCCTGCCTTCAGCAATTAAGAGCCCCATTCTGCTTCGTCCAACCTCCGCGGTCGCGGCATACCGTTTGTCTCATAAGCCTGCCAGGTTTTCATCCGGCTCTCCATCCTGGCAAGGGACCTTTCGTTGTTGGACTGCGTATGAAGCATCTCAAAGTCAAGCGGCGGGCAATGATGTTGCTCGTAGTCACCATCCTCGTGCAGGGGCTGCTTTCGGGCGGGCCGGCCATGGCTTTGGATCCCGGCAAAGCGGTCACACAATACGGCCACGACGTCTGGCAAATCGATCAGGGCCTGCCCCAAAACTCGATCGATTCAATCACCCAGACGAGCGACGGCTTCCTATGGGTGGCGACCGAAGAAGGGTTCGCCCGCTTCGATGGCATCCGATTCACCGTCTTCAATCGCAACAATACCAGCGAACTGAAGGACAAAGTCATCAGAGAACTCTTTGCCGACCGCGAAGGCTCACTCTGGATCGGAACTGTAACAGGCGGCCTGACAAGGCTGAAGGACGGAGAGTTCACAACCTATACAACCGAAGACGGACTGTTGACAGGAGGGGTGGTGTCTATCAGCGAAGGGAGGGATGGAAGTCTGTGGATAGGTGTGTACGGCGGCGGATTGAACCGGCTCAGGGAAGGAACCATGACTTCCTACACGACCAGCAACGGGTTGGTGAGCAACATGGTGAATACGGTTGTAGAGGATCGGGAGGGCAACGTCTGGGTGGGTACCGATGATCAGGGTCTGGACCGCCTTCGTGATGGGAAGTTCACACACTTTGGAACACGGGAGGGCTTGCCGGCGGGGCCCGTGTCCTCAGTACGCGAAGACCGCGAGGGAAACCTATGGGTTGCCACCGTCGGCGGAGGGCTGAGCCGTCTAACGGACAGGAGATTTACGACCTTCACTACAAAAGACGGCCTCTCCAGCAACTCCGTGCTGTGCATGTTAGAAGACCGCGCGGGCAATTTCTGGCTGGGAACCGACAGTGGCGGCATCACCAGAATGAAGTCCGGGACCTTCAGCTCGCTGGCTACGCGGGAGGGGCTCTCGAGCGATGTTGTGCGAGCGATATTTGAAGACCGCGAAGGCAACCTGTGGCTCGGCACCGATGGCGGCGGGTTGAACCGGCTCAAGGACGGGAACTTCGTCTCCTACACGATGAATGAAGGGCTCTCGCACAATCAAGTCCGATCGGTCTGCGAAGACGTCGAGGGCAATTTGTGGATAGGCACCCGAGGCGGAGGGATCAATCTGCTCAAGTCTGGGAAGCTGACCTCTTACACCAAACGCGACGGCCTTTCGGATGATTTCGTGACGTCTATGTGCGCCGATCCGGCTGGGGGCTTATGGGTAGGCACTCACGGGGGCCACATCGCCCGCTTTGTGGATGGCAAATTCACTTCCTACCCGCCGAAACAGAACCCTGCATACGACGTAAGATCACTGCTGGTCGATCGCGACGGCCGGCTTCAGGCGGGCACATACGGTGATGGCCTGAGCATGCTCAAGGACGGCCGGGTCACAGTCTGTGACGACAAACCTGCTTTGCGCGGCACGCTTATCAGATCCCTCGTCGAAAGCAGGGATGGGAGCGTCTGGGTGGGCACAGATCGTGGCTTGTGCAAGCTAAAAGACGGGCAGGTCACCACGTACACGACAAGCAACGGGCTATCCGACAACATAATTTATTCGATCCATGAGGACTCGGACGGAACGCTGTGGGTGGGCACGTCAGCAGGCGGCTTGAATCGCTTCAAGGACGGGAGTTTCACATCCTATACAACCCGAGAGGGTCTGTTCGATGATCTGGTCTTCGCCATTTTGGAGGACAACGCTCAGAACCTTTGGATGAGTTCAAACCGTGGGATCTCCAGGGTCGCCAAGAGAGAACTGGACGACTTTGCTGCCGGACGAACCAAGGCAATCACATCCGTATCCTACGGAATCGCAGACGGCATGAAGAGCAGCGAATGTAATGGGGGAGCTCAGCCGTCCGGGTGGAAATCCAGAGATGGCCGCCTCTGGTTTGCCACCATCCGAGGTGTGGTTGCAATCGACCCCGCCAACATAAAGCTCAACATGCTGCCTCCTCCAGTTGTGATAGAGGAAGTCATCATTCACCAGAAGAGAGTCAGATCGACGCAAAAGGTGTCGCTGCCTGCCGGGGACGGCGAACTCGAATTTCGTTACACCGCGCTCAGTCTGGTAGATCCCTCGAGGGTGAAGTTCAAGTGTAAGCTCGAAGGATTCGACAAAGATTGGGTGGACGCGGGCGCCAATCGGGTGGCCCACTACACGAACATTCCCGCGGGCGATTACCGGTTCATAGTCAAGGCCTGCAATAACGACGGTATCTGGAATGAAACCGGATCGTCATTCGAGTTCTACCTCGCACCCCACTTCTATCAGACGGCCTGGTTCTATGTACTGTGCGCACTTGCGGTTGTTCTGGCCGGGTTGGGGATACACCGCCTTCGCGTCAGCCAGTTGAAGATGCACGAGAAGGAATTGTCTGAGCGAGTGCAAGAGCGAACAAGGGAGCTTCAAGACGAAGTGCTGGAACGAGAGCGAGCAGAAGCCGAGATGGAACGGGCAAAGGTGGCAGCGGAGGCTGCGACTCTGTCTAAGAGTGCCTTCCTCGCTAACATGAGCCACGAAATTCGCACGCCGATGAACGGCATCCTGGGCATGACGGATCTGGCTCTGGAGATCAGCGTGAACGACGAGCAGCGCGACTATCTCTCGCTGGTAAAATCGTCTGCTGAATCATTGATGACGGTCATCAACGATATCCTGGACTTCTCCAAGATCGAAGCAGGCAGACTCGACCTCGAATCGATCGAGTTCAACCTGCGCAGTTTGGTCGACTCAGTCGAGAAGATGATGACTCTGCCCGCTCGAGAGATTGGCCTCGACCTCAGCTGTGAAGTTTCGCCCGATCTGCCCGAGATAATAGTTGGCGATCCCGGCCGGCTGCGCCAGATACTGGTCAACCTGCTGGGCAATGCCATCAAATTCACCCAGCGTGGCGGGGTGACAGTTCGTGTCGAGTGCGAATCTCGCAGCGACGAGGGAATGGGCCTGCTCTTCACCGTCGCGGACACCGGAATAGGCATCACCGTCGATCAGCAGCGCTCCATATTCCAGGCATTCACTCAAGCAGATGGGTCCACCACACGCAAATATGGGGGAACTGGGCTGGGTCTGGCAATCTCCTCCCAGTTGGTCAGCTTAATGCAAGGGCGCATCTGGGTTGAGAGCAAGACCGGGCAGGGCACTACGTTTCGCTTCACCGCCCGCTTCGGCGTCAAATCCGCTGCTGTTGATCGAGGCGAACCCGCGCTGCGCTCCGTGGCGCCCGGCGATGCGATCCCGTCCTCGCTGCCAGTCCATCGGCCCGACGCAGCGCACTCCGGTTTCAACATACTGCTGGCGGAAGACAACCTGGTCAATCAGAAACTGGCAGTGCGACTTCTTGAAAAGCGCGGACACTCAGTAGTAGTGGCTGTGAATGGTCTGGAAGCTCTCGAGGCTCTGGAGCACCAGGAGTTCGATCTGGTGCTGATGGACGTTCAGATG
>DASYSA010000479.1:0-5022 GCA_036003885.1 Blastocatellia bacterium
AATTCTGGCGTCGAGCAATGGAGGGACCTCCTGGCGAGAGCAAACGAGCGGCACCGACTCTCAGTTATTTCATCTGAGCTTCCAGGGAAAAAGAGGATGGGTCGTCGGGACTGGCGGTTTGATCCTCCACACCAGGGATGCGGGAAAGAACTGGTATAAACAGCAATCCGGTATTACCGACGATTTGAATCGAGTCTACAATGTGAGCGAGGAAACGATCTTGATAAGCGGCGACAAAGGAGCTCTGCTGCGAAGCGAGAATGCGGGAGCCACCTGGGATAGAGTCGATTTGAAGATTCAAGAGCCTCTGTTTGGGATAAGCTTCGTGGATAAGAAGACCGGTTGGGTTGTGGGATACAAGGGACGAGTCATCAGGACCTACGACGGGGGCCGCAGTTGGGTGGAGCAGGCGAGCTCTACAAATGCCGATCTGTTTTCAGTGGCATTTCATAAGCACCGTGGATACGCGGTCGGCCGCGACGGATTGGTGATGACGTACTGGGAGAAGCGCTGAGTACTGAGTTCTGAGTTCTGAGTTCTGAGTAGTCGCGGTTCACAACTCAGAACTCAGCACTCAGAACTGAGACGGCTTGGGGTTTGCGGGATCGGCGTAGTCGTAAAACCCCCGCCCCGACTTCCTCCCATAAAGACCAGCCAGAACCATTCGCTTCAACAGCGGCGGAGGAGCGAAACGCCTCTCCTTGAACTCGTCGAACATGATGTTGGCGATGTAGTAGGTCGTGTCCAGTCCAACAAAGTCACCCAGCGTAAGCGGCCCCATCGGATGACCACATCCGAGCTTCATCGCGTTGTCGATGTCTACAATTGATGCCACGCCTTCTTCGAGCGCTCGAATAGAGTCGAGCATATAAGGCACCAGCAATCGATTCACTATGAACCCGGTTCGATCAGATGTTTGCACTGGTACTTTGCCGATGTCGCGGCCGAACTGAGTCGCTGCCGCGAAGACTTCGGGGTCGGTCAGGATCGTGCGAACGATCTCAACGAGTTTCATCACCGGCACCGGGTTGAAGAAGTGCATTCCGATGAAGCGCCGCTGCCGTTCAGGACTGGTAGCGATCATCATCTGGGTGATCGAAAGACTCGAAGTGTTCGAAGCGAAGATCGTATGCGGACCGCAGATCTGGTCGAGTCGAGAGTAGGTTTTGTTCTTCTCCTCGATATTTTCGATTATGGCTTCGATGACCAGATCAGCCGTGGCAGCCTCTTCCAGGCGAGTGCTGCCGTGAAGGCGTGAGAGGGTCTGGTCGCGGGCTTCGGCGGAGAGCTTGCCCTTCTCCACGGCTTTGGAGAGCTGGCGCTGGATCCCGCTTAGACCCTTGTTGAGGAACTCGTCAGCCACTTCGATGACAGTCACGTCACGCCCCGCTTGAGCGCATACCTGGGCTATTCCAGAGCCCATGAGACCACAACCCAGTACTGCTACTTTGTCGATTGCCATACTCTTCCTCCAGTCGAATGGTCAGTCATCCACAACCAACTTGTACCTCTTAGCCTTCTCTACCAGCGCATCTTCCTCGGCTTTTGTCTGGTCCCAGTTCTTCGGGTTCGCCTTCCCATGGCGTTCAATAATTTCTCTCTGCTCGGCCAGCACCTCCTTAAGGCGCGAAACACTCGGGTCTTGCAATCGCAGCTCCTCGAGATCCCTGATCCCACGCTCGGCAGCTTGGAGAGCCGGAGAAAGATCGGCACTTTTGTCTCTATTCTTGACGATCGTGTTAAACAGGTTCAGTGAGTCTACGAGCTGGTTCTCAGCGTCCTTGATTCTGCCGATCTCCTGGCCCCTGGCTTTCTCCGGATCGGCGCGGAGATTTGCGAGGCTGGGGCGAGGGCCGTCGTAGTGCCGGAAGGCTTCGATGAACGAGATGGCGATGATGGCCAGACACACAATCTCCGCGACCTTCCAGACCCTGCTGCTGGCCACCTCACCCGGGCGTTTGTAAGGCACCACCAGCGCCAGCGCAATCCCGCTAAGCAAGCCGCCAATGTGAGCAGAGTTATCAACGAATCTCACTGAGAATCCGAAGGCTAAGTTGATCAGGATAATTGGAATGATCCGCCGGATGATGTCGCGGCGCAGGGCCGCGGGAATCTCTTTTCTATACCTGAAGGCAAATGTGCCCATCACCCCGAACAGGCCGAAGATCGCTCCTGAGGCTCCCGCCGACAAACTTTCGGGCCTGACCATGTAGCTTGACAGCGAGCCAACCATGCCGGCGCCGAGGTACAGCAGAACGAAGCGCGACGAGCCATAGATCTGCTCGATCTCCTGTCCGAGGATCCAGAGCGCGTAGTTGTTCATGATCAGGTGGGCGAATCCAATATGAAGAAATATGCAGGTCACCAGACGCCAATATTGATGCTGTCCGTCGATAAGGGGATTGAACTTTGCGCCGAACCCTATCAAGACATCGTCGTCGGCGGACATCAAGCTCATGCCGCCCGACAGCCACATCAGAATGAAGATGCCCACATTGAGACCAACGAAGATGAAGGTAAACGGGCTGGCTCGTGTGAAGAGCGCTCGGACGAAGTTAACGGTGTTGACGCGCTCGCGTTCTGCCAGGACTGAGGCCAGCGACCGGAACCCGCAGTGGACGCAATCGGGGTTATCGGCTGGAGTAGGGTTGCCACAATTGGGGCAGCTTCGGAATCCGGGTTGATTGGTGGGTTGATTCAAAATGTTGGCTTCAGCCTTTGGGGTTCTGATCGCGATTCCTTCAGCCGCTTTGAGGGCGCAAGCCCGAAGTAGATGAGTCTTTGTCTCCTTCTTCTTATTCTCCTATTCCAAACTCGCGCCTCTTGCCTTGCCACCAGGCCAAATAATCCTTGATCGCGGCGTCAACCTCGGCGTAGTTGGAATTGGCCTCAGTGATGGCATCAGGATTTGTTTTAGCCGAGTCAAGCAGCGCGGCTCGCTTGCTGGCCAGATCGACCAGGCGGCCGCGGATTTCGTCTGACTTCGGATCGATCTCGGTTATGCGGCCGACTCCACTGGCTGCCGTTCGAAGTAGCGTAGCGAGGGCCTGAGGATCACCATCCTGTGGACCTCTCCAATGGAACCCTTTGATGAACGCCCTCTCGAGTCGCGCGACGCTGTCGTATGACATATCGACGGCGGCCTTGCTTTGAAAACTTCCGTAGTTCTTGGCCACCATCGCGAAGCTGGCCACGACAACCAGCGCGCACGCGATCGCGGTGATGTTCCAGATCACCGCCGAGCGCGCGATGGTGGGCTCCTCAGCCGGAATCGCATAAGCCAGGGCTGCGCCGGCGATGAATCCCCCGATATGAGCGTAGTTGTCGAAACCCATGACGAATCCGAGGCCGATCCCCAAAGCCGCCCAAGTCAACATCTGCCGCCTCAGCGCGTTTCCAAAGGTCCCTCCCTGCCTGTGACCGTAAACCGTCAACAGCCCGATCAATCCAAAGAGGGCCCCTGATGCACCCGCGCCCTGTACGCCGAAGGAGAAATCCACGATGTTGCTGAAGATGCCTGTACCGAGATATATCAGGATGAATTTCTGCGATCCGTATAGCGCTTCGACTTGAGGGCCGACATTGTATAGCGCCATTGTGTTGAACATCAGGTGCATGAGACCGAGATGGAGAAAGTTCGGCGTGACCAGTCGCCACCATTCGCCTTGCTGAATAGCCTGAGTGATGCGGCCTCCGAAGTCGTAGAAGACACTGTCGCTCGGCTTCATGATGGAGACGCCTTCAACTCCGCTGTTCAGGTCCACAACCGCCATCATCACGAACACCACTACGTTTATCGCCAACAACAGCATTGAGAAGAAGCTCTCGCCGCCGGACTTCTCGCTGGTACGGATTCTGAACCGCGGAACAGACTCCCTCCCGCATAGAGGACAGGTCCGCGCAGAAGCCTCAACCAGTCCGCGACAGGCCTGACACATCACCAGTTTTTTGCGCTCACCAAACATACTCGTGTAGTTAAAACGAAGAGCAAAGGTAAGTTACCAGAACGAGAACAGGGCTTCAAAGGCCCGGCTGGTGATTGGGTGTGCGACGAGGCGGCCGCGAATCATACGAACTCCACGAATTCGCTCGAACTATTTCTTCGATACTCGTGACATTCGAGTGATTCGTAGCCGCCGATCCCGTGGGAGACCTTGAAAAAGCAGAGATCCCGGAATCATTTGCGTGAGTTCAGGGCAGAGATGACTTGCCTTCCTGCTTTTACTGACACAGTGAACAGAATTACTTCACCCTTGGCACTGCTGGCCGCGACTATAGTGTCTTCTGCGTTGCGCGAATCTATTTGCCACTTGTTGAGAGGCCCATCGCCCGATCCCTTATAGTAAGAGCCGAAGTTGGCAATAAATTCTTTGCGGAATGTCGATAGATCCTTCTGCGTCGAGGCCGCGACTTGCGTAAGCATCGCGCCGAAATCCTTGCCCTCGATTTTCAGATGCTCCCAATCGATCATCTCTTCGACGGCGGGGTCGCCGCGCGACAACATCTCAAACGCCTTTCTGGCGAACTCGAGAGCGTCGTTTGTCGAAGCAGGCCTCCGCGAACTTACAACGCCGGTTGAGTTTTCCTCCGCCATCCTGGGAGAGCCGGCGGCCGACTGTTCAAACCTGGGCTTCGAGGTTCCACGCTGCTTGATGACCCAGGCGCCATTGGGACAGTCACTGGACTGCGTTTCGCCGACAGTGGTGTAGCCCTCAGGAATGGCGTCCCCTTTGCAGACAGTCTTCGTAGTGGCGACTGTTTGTGCGCTGGAAACGACCGACAGGGTCAGGGTCAGTGCGGCGATTGCGATGATCTTCTTCATGATGGGATCTCCTCCATGCGCAGCGGCGAATGCGGATTGGCGGCGTGACGAATTGATTACTACCAGTGGGGCAGAAAGTTCTTTTTCTGACCTATTGTACTACGAACGTCAACAGTCTCTGTCGATAGGCCGCTCGCGGAAATTCACGGGTTATCCTCGCTGTTGTTTTCAGAAGTGCTTTCCGTTAGAATGCGAGTGTT
>DASYSA010000480.1:0-8686 GCA_036003885.1 Blastocatellia bacterium
TTTGGCGAGTGCGTCATGGCCGGCATTTGGAACGCATTCTTTGAGCAGGGCCCGTCGATAATCGAACCACTCCCAGACGAGTTTAGGGTCTGCAGCGATGAGCTCCGCGGATGAGAGTTCATAAACGGGCCTTCCGCGCCAGGTCCAGGTGTTGGAGTCTCCGCCGCCGCGAAAAGTGGGCACGCCGCTCTCAGCAGAGACACCGGCGCCGGTAAGAACGGCGACTCTCCGCGCGCTGTCGAAGATGCTGAGTAATTCGTCTGTGATTTCAGACAATACAATAGACATTAGAGTCCTGCCGGCGAATCAGTGATGCTATAGAGCGGCAGCCGAATACGTCAAGGAAAGGGAGGATGTGTGGGAGAGTG
This sequence comes from Blastocatellia bacterium, assembly GCA_036003885.1. Lineage (GTDB taxonomy): Bacteria > Acidobacteriota > Blastocatellia > UBA7656 > UBA7656 > DASYSA01. The sequence continues at coordinate 369 of DASYSA010000480.1, forward strand.
GGGGAGTGGGAGAGTGGGAGAGTGGGAGAATGGGAGATTGGCGGTATGTGGACTGGGCCGCATCTCCCACTCTCCCACTCTCCCACTTGGCGGTTCTTCCTGGCCGCTGCTAATATGCTTGATTCGATTTACGGTTGGATTTGTCCGCTTCGGAGCTAATCGAGAGCATGTCCATTCAAGAATCAGTGCGCCAACGATTGCAGTTGGCAATCAAGACCTTGTTCGATGTGGATCTCGTCGAGGTCCCGGTCGAGATCCCACCTCGAACCGACCTCGGAGACCTGGCCTTTCCAGTCGCGTTCGATCTTGCCAAACGCATCAAGGCGGCTACCGGGCAGAAACAGAATCCGCGAGAGATCTCCACTCGACTCGCCGAAGAACTCCGGGGTATCGAAGGTATCGCTCGCGTCGACGTCGCCGGTGCCGGCTACATCAATGTATATCTCGACCGCGCAGCGTTCTTACTCGGCGCAGTTCCTGAACCCGCGCCTCTCAAGTCCATGCTCGGCGGTAAGATTATCGTCGAACATACTTCGGTCAATCCAAACAAAGCCGCTCACATCGGCCACCTTCGCAATGCCGTCCTCGGAGACACGACGGTCAGGCTTCTTCGAGCAGCGGGCGAACAGGTTGAAGTCCAGAACTACATCGACAACACCGGAGTGCAGGTCGCCGATGTAGTAGTCGGATTCAAGTACATTGAACAGAAAAGCATTGATGATCTCAAAGCCATCAGCGGAAGATTCGATTACCACTGCTGGGATCTCTATTCTCGCGTTGGCAAGTTCTACGAGGAGGATGCCACGCGACTCGAGCTTCGAACCAGCACGCTGCACGAGCTTGAATTGGGTTCAGGCGCGACCTACGAGCTGGCCGATTACATCTCGACGCGCATTCTACAATGCCACCTCGACACGATGTTCCGCGTCGGCGTCGAGTATGACGTACTGCCCCGCGAATCCGACGTGCTCCACCTCCACATCTGGGAGCGCGCGTTCGAACTTCTGAAAGAGCGCGGTGGCATCGAGTTCGAAGCCGAAGGCCGGCTGGCAGGCTGCTGGGTGATGCGGGCCGGCGATCAAGAGGGCGACGCCCTCGAAGAAGAGAGTGAACACGAAGCCGACAAAGTCATCGTGCGATCGAACGGCACTGTGACCTACACGGGCAAGGATATCGCCTTTCATCTCTGGAAGCTCGGCCAACTGCCCATTGACTTCTACTACAGGCAGTTTCACACCTATCCCGATGCTCACGTCGCCTGGATAACCGGCAGCGAGGCGAGTGAGAACGATCCGGCCCATCCGAAGTTTGGCGGCGGTGCGGCGTATTTCAACGTGATCGACATCGGTCAGTCCTACCCGCAGCATTATGTGAAACTCGGGGTAACAGCCGTAGACCACGACGAGCGAGTCGAGCGCAGCGCCCATCTGGCTTATGAGAAGGTCGTGCTGACGTCTGCTGCAGCCGAACAGCTTGGCCAGAGACTCTCGGATGATGACCGCCAGAGAGGCGTCGTCGACATGTCGGGACGCAAGGGACTTGGAGTCAAAGCCGACGACTTGATCGACCAACTCGAAGCCGGTGCTTTGGCGGAAGTCTCCAGCCGCCACCCCGACGCAACCGATGAAGAGCGACGCGACATCGCTCATAAGATCGCCGTCGGCGCCGCGCGCTACTTCCTGTTGAAGTACACCCGTACGTCGATCATCTCCTTCGACTTCACCGAAGCCCTGGCGATGGTCGGAGAGACCGGGGTCTACATCCAGAATGGCGTTGTGAGGGCAAACTCGATCTTTCGCAAGCTCGCGGATGCCGGAATAGACTCCTCCGCCAGCGCAATTGCCGGCGTCTCGCAAGAACAAATTAGCGCCTTCTTAACAGGCACCGAGGGAGACGAGTTGTGGTCGCTGGTTTATCTGGCTTCGCGGTTGCCGGATGCATTACGGGGCGCGGTCTCGTCCCTCGAGCCGGCACACGTGGCCAAGTGGACATTTCAACTCGCGCAGGCCTTCAACGTGTTTTACGAGAAGTACCGCATACTGTCAGAGGCGAATCCCGCAAGACGCTCGCTCCTGATAGCGATTACCTCGATCGTGCGCCGGCAGTTGATAAAGGCGCTGGCCGCCCTTGGGATCGAAGCGCCAGACCGGATGTGAAGTGCAGGGGTCAGAGGTCAGAGATCAGAGGTCAGAAGTCAGAAGTCGGTACGGGATCAGGTGTCAGGTTTGCGCTGGGTCGCGCCGGCGGCTATATAATGGAGCGAGACCACTGAACAGAACGTCCTTGGGCACAGGGCGCTCAGCGCGCGTCCGATGACCGGTCGGCCTCCGTACGATGTTGGAGACCTTATGCTAATAGTAATGAAGCCCGGAGCCACCAAAAAGCAGGTGGACGAAGTTCTCGAAGCAATCCGCCAACTCGGCTTTAAGCCCCATCCGATGCCCGGTGCCACTCGTACTGCCATTGGCATCACCGGCAACCCCGGTGCTATCGACCCGGCTCACTTCGAGATGCTTCCGGGAGTAGGCGAGGCGATCAAAGTCTCCAAGCCCTATAAACTTGTTGGCCGCGATCTCAAGCAGGAAGACACCATCGTGCGCGTCGGCGACGTCGAAATCGGCGGGGCCGAACCCGCAATCATTGCGGGGCCCTGCGCAGTCGAATCGCTGGATCAAACGATGGAGATCGCTGAAGCAGTCGCGTCATGTGGAGTAAAGCTCTTCCGGGGCGGCGCTTTCAAACCCCGCACGTCTCCGTACGCGTTCCAGGGTCTTGGGGAACAGGGCTTGAAGATTCTCGCCGCCGCACGCGAACGCTTCGGGCTACAGATAGTCACGGAGGTGCTGGATACTGATACTGCCGACATGGTCGAGGATTACGCGGACCTGCTTCAAATCGGGGCGCGGAATATGCAGAATTTTTCGCTGCTGCGGCGAGTCGGCCAATCGCGAAGGCCGGTCATGCTCAAGCGCGGAATGTCGGCAACCCTCGAGGAGTTCCTGCTGGCCGCTGAATACATAATGTCGGAGGGGAACTACAACGTTGTGCTCTGCGAGCGCGGGGTTCGCACATTTGCCGATCATACACGAAACACTCTGGACCTGTCGATAATCCCGGCCGTACAGAACCGTTCGCATCTGCCGATCATCGTCGATCCATCACACGGCACCGGTAAGCGCCACAAGGTGATTCCGATGGCGCGCGCCGCCACCGCGGCCGGCGCCGACGGAATAATGGTAGAAGTGCATAACCATCCCGAGCACGCTCTGTCGGACGGTCCTCAAGCGTTGCTGCCCGAAATGTTCAGGCAGTTGGTCGACGATGTCCGCGCAATTCACAAGGTTATAGCCGCAACTGAGGGGGCTTATTCAGGAGCACCCTTGTAGGATCTTTTTACACTTGAAGACGCCCAGTTTATTAGAGCTTCATGTCTGGTTCACCGCAGAGGCGCAAAGAACGCAAAGGGGGCAAAGGGGGCGCAGAGTACCCGGATTGTCCATACCCCGAAGGATGCTCGCCTGATGGACGAGAAGCTATCTCGAGAGGGACAGCCGAGTGCCGCGACGAACCCTGTTACTGCTCTCCCCGCTTGCGATGATCCCATAGCAGACTTGCAACAAGCCAAGGCGGAGGCCAACGATGCATCTAAGACGGTGCCTTCGTCCCATCGGGCCGTCTGGCTAGTCGGCGCGATTGCGCTGGCGCTCTCACTCTCGTCGTTCATCTATTTCTACAGCCACGGAATGACCAATGTCTACGGCGATGGAGTCGCGCACCTCAACATCGCTCGCAAAGTGGTCGACAGCCCGGATGACTCACTGTGGCAGCGCTACATGCAGATAGGCTCGCCGTGGCTTCCACTGCAGACCGCGCTGTTGCTGCCGCTGGTGGCTAACGACTGGATGTGGCGCACGGGCGTTGGCGGAAGCGTCATCTCGATGCTCTCATTCTGCATCGCGGGGATCGCCCTCTATCTCCACGCAAGGCTTTTCTACGAAAAAGAGGACGAGCGATATCGAACCGTCCTGCCGGCACTTGCCGCGGCTATCTTCCTGCTTAATCCCACAGCCCTCTATTTGCAGACGACGCCGATGAGTGAACCACTCTTCATTGCGTCCCTCGCGGTTGCGGCTTACCTGCTCCAGCGGTGGATTGTGGGGCAGAGCGGCGGGCGCCTCGTTGCCGCGGGGTGCGGCATGACGGTCGCAACCCTTGCGCGCTATGAAGCGTGGCCCATCGCCGCGCTCTCGATCCTCGTGGTTTTTGCGGCTGCGCGCGGCAGCGTCCGGGTTCGGTTGAGTCACGCTCTCTTATTCGCGCTTCTTGTCGCCGCCGGTCCCGCATACTGGCTATGGCACAACTGGGCGATCTATGGCGACGCCTTCTGGTTCTTGACCGGTCCGTACTCAGCGCGAGGAATATACCTTCAGAGCCAGGCTGCGCTTGGATGGGCGAAAGTCTTTGTAGGAAACGCTCCTCTTGCTCTGTTGCTGATGTCGTCAATGGTCGTTGTCTGTGTGGGTCCGCTGCTTATCATTCCGGCAGCCGTCGGGTTTGTGCGAACGATCAAGACCAGGTGGGGCGATACGGTCAGCTTTGCACCCGCTCTCTTGCTTCTGGTTCCCTTCGTGTTTCACACACTAAGTCTGTACCGTGGAGAGATCCAGGTCTTCCCCTTGAGCGCCTTCGGACTCCTGAATGTGCGCTATGGCCTGCCCCATCTGCTTGCAGTTGCCTTGTTCGCTCCAGCCGCCGTTCCGCTCCTGGATGGGCCAGGAAGAAGGTGGGCCGTTGGTGTAATGTGCACGGTAATCGCCACGCAGTATGGTTGGCTGATTTCGGAAGGTCCTTCACAGCTTGCGATCTACCAGGAGGGCTATCGCAACGGCGTTAATTCAAGACCGGCCCGCGAGCGCGCGCGCTTTTCGAATTCGCTGAGAGAGCACCCTCCCGATCCGGTAATACTGATGCACACTGGCGCTCTTGGTCCGGTTGTATCGCAGTCGGGCCTGCGGTTTTCGGATCTCATTCATGAAGGAACGATTCGTTGGCATCAGATCGAGAGAGGGATTCCAGAGGATGTGATGACGATCATCCTTCAGGAAGGAGACCCGCTGGACCAGCGATTGCGCGCGAATCCGACCCTTTCACGTGAGCTGGCTGAGACGTTCAAGGAGCAGACGTCGGTCGGCACCATCAAGGCTTTTGGTCGAGTGACAAAACAGTGAACGATCTAGGGCGAGGCTGAAGCGGCGGAACACGAATTACACGAATTTCACAAATCCACACGAATCATTCGTGATCATTCGTGGGATTCGTGTAATTCGCGGCTCGCGTCGTATAATCCAACGAAATGCGAATGCTCTGGTTGATTCCGGGGGTGCTCATTTCATGCGCCGCTTATCTGGCCGCCCACTCGCAGACCGCTCGAGCAGTTGTCGCGACCGAGTTCATCTACGAAACGGCGCCTTTTCCCTCCTGTCACGCATCGACGATCGCCGAAACGAAAGACGGCGTGATCGCAGCGTGGTTTGGCGGCAAACACGAGAACAGCCCCGACGTTGGCATCTGGATTTCCAGGCGCAACGAGCGCGGGTGGTCGCCGGTCGTCGAAGTAGCAACCGGCATTCAGGACAACGGCACACGCTATCCGTGTTGGAACCCGGTGCTGTTCCAATCAGCCGGCAGGCCGCTATTGCTCTTTTTCAAAGTCGGTCCAAGCCCCAGCGAGTGGTGGGGCATGCTGACGACCTCGACCGACGGCGGAAGAAACTGGTCCGCTCCACGGCGATTGCCCGGCGGCGTGTTGGGACCTATCAAGAACAAGCCTGTCCAGCTGAAAGACGGGTCACTTCTCTGCCCTTCCAGCACCGAGAACGCGGGCTGGCGCGTACACATGGAGCGGACTGCCGACCTTGGCAAGACGTGGCAGCAGATTGGGCCGATTAATGACAGCAAAGAGTTCGGCGCGATTCAGCCAACGATCCTCAATTATCCCTCGGGCAAGCTGCAGATCCTCTGTCGCAGCCGCCAGCGCAGAATCACCGAGTCGTGGTCGGAGGATAGCGGAAAGACGTGGAGCCCAATGAAAGCAACCGGCTTGCCCAATCCGAACAGCGGGATCGATGCAGTGACTCTTAAGGATGGGCGCGCGCTGTTGGTCTATAACCACACGGAAAGAAGCCGGACACCGCTCAACATCGCCGTCTCGGAGGATGGAAAAGCGTGGAAGGCCGCTCTGGTGCTGGAAGACCAACCCGGCGAATACTCGTACCCGGCGGTGATACAGACTTCAGATGGACTCGTGCACGTTACGTATACCTGGAAGCGCGAGCGCATCAAACACGTCGTGATCGATCCCAGCAGACTGGTGCTCACGTCACAGTGAATTTGATGCATACTGCTAATCCCATCCAGCCTACAGGACCGGCGCCCGAGTCGCGCAATTCCCCCAACCGGCAGGTTGGGGATCCTTCACTTTAACCTACCTTCGCCCACGCCCTGCGAACCTGCCGGCAGGGATAGCCTCCCGATTGTAGGCTGAAATGAAAGATCCCCAACCTCCCGGTTGGGGGATTCGGGCGATTCGCAGTCGCTCCTTGTAGGCTGACGTGAAGGATCCCCAACCTTCCGGTTGGGGGATTCGAGCGCCTTTTCGCACAGTCTCGGCAGTTGGTGGGATTCAGAACGCCGTGTTCACTTTTTCTTCCAGCGCGTTCCCTGAGGAGTGTCTTCCAGAATGATCTTCCTGGCGGCCAATTCATCTCGGATCTGATCCGCAAGGGCAAAGTTCCTCGCCCGACGCGCTGCGTTGCGGTCTTCGATCTTTGCCTCGATCTCAGGCTCCAGCATCTCCGCCTCCTCGGCGCCCAGTACTCCGAGCACAGAATCGATGCTCCCCAGGAGATCGAGCACCTGCTGCCTGTCTTCATTGCCGAATTCACCCGCGTCCAGAACGGTGTTGATGTCGCGTACAAGGTTCATTACGGCGGCAAGCGCCAGCGATGTGTTGAGATCGTCGTCCATCGCCGCTTCGAAGCCTTCGCGCGCACGGGCGACAATCTCCTGCACTCCGGCGTGTGAAACAGCCTCGCCCGAGAATTCGTTCACGCGGCGGCGGAAGTTCCGAAGCCGACCGAGCGAGCTCTCGGCCGCCCGCAAGCCCTCCATAGTAAAGTTGAGTTGGGTTCGGTACGGGACCGACAGCAGAAGGTAACGAATGGCCATCGGCGAGTATCCCCGGTCGATCAGATCCCTGATCGTGAAGAAGTTGCCCTTCGACTTGGCCATCTTCTCGCCTTCGACTTGAAGGAACTCGGCGTGGAACCAGTAGCGTACGAATGGCAAGCCGGTTGCGGCCTCCGACTGCGCAATCTCATTCTCGTGATGCGGAAATATGAGATCGACTCCGCCGCAGTGAATGTCAAACGACTCGCCCAGGTATTTCATCGACATCGCCGAGCACTCGAGGTGCCAGCCCGGCCGGCCCTCACCAAAGGGTGTTTCCCATCGCGGCTCATCGGGGGTCTTTGGCGCTTTCCACAAAACAAAGTCGCGCGCATCGGCCTTGTCGTACTCATCGACATCCACTCGAGCGCCGGCCACGTTGCCTTCGACCTTGAGTCCCGAGAGCCTGCCGTAGCCGGGGAAGGAGCCGATGCTGAAGTAGAGAGAATCGTCGCTGGCGTAGGTGTGTCCTCCGTCGGCGAGCCGCTTCATCAGGTCGATCATCTCGTCGATATGCTCGGTTGCGCGGGGAAGTATCTCAGGCGTCTCGATGTTCAGCAGATCGAGGTCTTCCAAAAACCTCGCAGTGTAGAACTCGGTGAAGTCGGTCAGACTTTTCCCCTGGGCCTGCATCTCGCGAATGATCTTGTCCTCGATGTCGGTGATGTTCATGGCATGAACCACCGAGTAACCAAGATACTTCAGGTAGCGCCTTAGGAGATCGACCGCCACGAAGGTTCGAAAGTTCCCGATGTGACCGTAGTCGTAGACCGTGGGACCACACGCGTACATACGCACGATCCTGTCATCCAGCGGTTTGAACTCTTCTTGTGTACGCGTGAGCGTGTTCTTGAGCCTGAGCATGCGGTGGCCACTTCCCCCATCTCGTTGCCGTGAAGATTCACAGGGATCGCTCAGGATCCCACTACACCGGCGTGCCGCAAGTCGCGCAGAACTTCGAACCTGAGGGAATCGGCGCCTGGCAGTTCTTGCATGGTTGCGGCTGCATGGACTGGCCGCAGCTCGAACAGAACTTGTTTCCGGCCTGGACCTGAGCGTGACAGCTCGGGCACTCAACGGTCGCTGCGGCT
>DASYSA010000481.1:0-5281 GCA_036003885.1 Blastocatellia bacterium
CTTGTCATGCACCCTATTATCGGGCGCCAACACGGCTACCAGCTCCAGGCTGCAGTCAGGGCAAAAGGTAATTCCCTCTTTGTACTCGGCCTCGCAGTTGGGGCAGAACATTTTTCCTCGTAGTTCGGCCTCGCACGGTGGAGGCAGAATCCTGAATAAGAGAACGACTCGGGCTGCATGATATTATCAGCCGCAGTTAAGCGCAATAGTTTACTTGAGGCGGCCCGGGACCCTCCATCCAGGCCACCCGGCGCGCGGTTCCCCTGTTCGACCTGTAAGACGGCCGCGACTTGCTTTTTGCGCCGCTTGCTATAGAGTGGGCCAGGTCTTGAGTGAGACCTCCAATTCCAGCGACGAAGGAGAGTTCAGATGGCAAAAATGATGGCCAAGCGCGTTGGGGTCCTCTCGGCAGCAAAGATGTACAGCATGGTAGGGTTTGGCATCGGGCTGATCGTGGGAGTCATCTATGGCCTGATAGTCATGATGTTCGGCGCCGCAATGATGATGTCAAGCAGCGGGACAAACAGCAGTGGCGCCGGCGCGGGAGCCGGTGCCAGCGGCCTTGTCATTGGGTTACTGATAATGGTTGGCTTCCCGATCCTATATGGAGTGATGTGTTTTGTCGCGGGCGCCGTCGGCGCTTTGATCTACAACATAGCAGCCAAAATAGCAGGCGGCATTGAACTGGAACTGGAAAACGCAGAGCCCAATTACGGCGCACCCCCACAACCACAGCAACCGCAATACGGCGGTCAATACTAGCCGCGGAATTCGGATTTCGAATTTCGAATTGCGAATTTCGAATTTCCTCCCAATTCGAAATTAGAAAAATTCGAAATTCGAAATTCGAAATTCGAAATTTCCAGTTCATTCTCTGAGCCAATGGCCCTCGTAAATGACCTCTGCCGGGCCGGTGAGCATAACCCTGTTGTCGCCCCGCCAGGCGACGCGCAACGGGCCCCCCTCTGTGTGAACGACGACCGTCCGCTCGGTCATGCCATTGAGGACCGCGGCTACCGCCGATGCGCAAGAACCCGTGCCTGACGACAGGGTATGACCTGCGCCGCGCTCCCAAATCCGGATTTTCATCTCGTTGCGCGAGATCACCTGGGCGAACTCGACGTTCGTGCGATCCGGAAAGACAGGATGGTCCTCGATGAGAGGCCCTAACTCCGATAAGTTCACATGGTCAAGGTCTGACACGAAGAGAACACACTGCGGGTTACCCATCGACAGGCAGGTCACCTCGAACGACTCACCGCCGATGTTCAAGGGATGGCCAATGACGCTGGAGAGCGGCCGATCGAGCGCGATCGGCACGTCGCCGCTGGCAAAACGCGGCTCTCCCATATCAAACTCGAGATCGAAGCGCGCGCCCTGTCGCGCGATCAGCGTGCCGTTCTTGACCCCTGCGGCAGTAGCGATCCTGATCTCCGGTTCGGTCCACATTCCCGTGTAATAGAGGTAGGCAGCCACACAGCGAGTTCCATTGCCCGAGATACCTGCCTCGCTTCCGTCTGAGTTGAAGATTCGTGACGCAAAGTCCGAATCAGAGTGGCGAGCGCGGGTGACGAAGACAATTCCATCAGCGCCGGCGCCAAAATTCCTGTCACACATCTGCCGGGCCAACTCGCGGGCGGCTCGCAGTGCGCTTACGTCATCGACCGATATCACCAGGAAATCGTTTCCCAGTCCCTGCAGCTTCATGAATCGAATCTCGCTCACTTGCACCTCGCAAAAAAAAGCTTGAGATCAAGAGCCTCAGCGTTCAAACCTCGGTCTATCGATCACTACTCTTCGGGCCACCAATGGACGGCAGTTGATGAATTGTTCCATCGGAGATCTCAGCAAAGAGACTGTCCAGACAGCGCAAGCCCTCGCCCGCAGGTTCCGCCTTGACCGCCCCCTTGTGTCGGTGATAACTTGCACACTTCCCCAGAACCGGTAGAGACCGAAAGGAGCCTAAACCGTGCCAAGCCTCCAAGCTCGGGGACCTTTGCTCAGTACGCACCCCCTGCTCTTACTTACCAAGCTTGTGTACCTCATCGTATTTGTTTTCCTGCTGGCCGCAGGTTGGGTCGGCCTGTCCTACCTGAAGAGCGACCGAGCTTCTCGTTCAACCGCGGGCGCACAACTTGAGAAACCGGCGCCTGCTTCTACCATCGCGGTGACGGCGATAGGAATTCAGAAGGCTTCTGCCGACGCAACGCCGCTTACTGTTCCGGTCCACCTGGTCTATTCGTGCAAGGCGGACAAGGATCATTACCACACCTCAGCTCACCTTCCGAGCAAATGCGAGCGTAGCGCTCTTAGCGAACAATCCGCCCTCCAACGTGGGCTTAAGCCCTGTCCAGTTTGTCTGCCCGAATAGCCGACTTGAGGGCTGCTTCCAGAAACGGTGTGCTCCTGGCGTTCGTGCCGTATGGCCCGAGTCTCAGCGCCGACAAAGAGCCTTTCAGGATTCCGTCAGGCGTCACGCGAAAACGGCGGCGTCTCCGCCGCGTCGAAGTGTGAGATTGACCGCAGGTCTCGGAACCGTTCATTGATTTCATCATACGTCAGGCGCCGCGTTCTGGCGCAGCCGAACTCTTCGACGTGGAATGATGCCATCACCGAACCATAAATCACGGCCCGTCTGAACGCAGCTTCTTCACTTGAGTTTGTCGCTGCCAGATATCCCATGAAGCCCCCGGCAAAGCTGTCACCGGCCCCTGTCGGGTCGAATACCTTCTCGAGTGGATAAGCGGGAGTGGCAAAGTACGACCCATCGCTGAACATGGCGGCGCCGTACTCGCCGCGCTTAACTATCAACCTGGCGGGTCCCATCGTAAGGATGCGCCGGGCAGCTTTGATCAGGTTCGCCTCCCCGGCAAGCTCTCGAGCTTCGGAATCGTTGATGATCAGGACGTCGATTCGCTTCAGCATCTCGCGGAGTTCGGCGGGCGCCTTCTCGATCCAGTAATCCATCGTATCCGCCGCGACCAGCTTCGCGCCGACCTGCTCGCGCACCTCAGCCTGGAGGCTCGGTTGTATGTTTCCCAGAAACAGATAGGGCGTCGCGCGCGCGCCATCCGATAACTTGGGCTTGAAATCGGCGAAGACGTTTAACTGAGTGTCCAGCGTGTGCGCGACATTGAGGTCGTAGCCATATTCGCCCTTCCAACGGAAGCTCTGCCCCGGGACGCGCTCGAGGTCTGAGATATCAATCTCACGTTCTCTAAATACCGCTTCTTCCTCGGGTCCAAAATCATCGCCTACTACGGCAACCACGCGCACGTCTGTAAAGAAAGAGGCGGCGACACTGAAATGTGTCGCCGAACCGCCAAGCACTCGATCTCGTTCTCCAAAGGGCGTCTTGATCGAATCAAACGCCACCGACCCAACCACGAGAATAGGCATCTATAAGTTCACCCCACGGGAAATGCGAAATGCGAAATGCGAAATTCGAAATGTAAAATGCGAATTGAGCCCCTTTTTCATTTCGCATTTCGCATTTCGAATTTCGCATTTCCCTTACCCACCCTTGAGTTCCTTGAGTCGCTCGCGCGCCTTCTTGACGAACTCGCTTCCCTCGAAATCCTTCACGAGTCTCTCAAAGTATTCGGCCGCCTTCTCAGGCTTATTGAGCTTGAGGCTGGCCTCACCCAGGAGAAAGACCACCTCGTCCATGCGCGAGAATTCCGGAAAGGTGTCCACTATCTCCTGGAGCCGATCACGTGCCCCTTCGTATGCCTTCCGTTTAGTCAGATACCATCGCGCAACATCGAGACTGTGGGTCGCATTTGTCTCCATGATCGGATCGCGAGGAGGATCGACCTTTCCCCGGGCGGGACCCTGCGCATACGCGTCCGCTACGGCGCCAAACAGAAGCACGATAAAGAGAGTCGTCAACGCGGCAATCGACTTCATGCCATTTACTCCTGACAGTCAGTTCACATACTTTTCGATGATCGCCTTGAGCCGCTCCCGGGCCTCGGGCGTAATCTTGTCGAACGACGTAATGATAGCATGCCGTAGCGCATTGCCGCACTTACACACCCTCTCGCGGCCGGCCAATCGCGCAACGGCACCCGCTATCAGCTTCTGCGCGTTAGCCGAATTACGGGTGAGACACTCAATGACCACCTCGATCGTCACCGAGTCATGACCCGGATGCCAGCAGTCATAGTCAGTCACCAAAGCCATAGTCGCGTAGCAGATCTCGGCTTCTCTCGCCAGCTTCGCTTCCTGAAGGTTCGTCATCCCAATGACCGACATCCCCCACGAGCGATAGACCTCCGATTCGGCCTTGGTCGAGAATGCAGGTCCCTCCATACACAGATAGGTGCCGCCTCGGTGAATGTCGATTCCTGCAAGCTCAGCGCGGGCGGTGGTCTCAAGCGTGTCGCACAGGTCGCTGCATATGGGATCACCGAAGGTTATGTGCGCCGCAATCCCGTCGCCGAAGAAGGTCGAGACGCGGGCCCGAGTACGGTCGAAGAACTGATCGGGGAAGACTATGTCCATCGGTTTGAGCCCTTCACGCAACGATCCCACCGCGCTGGCTGAAATTATCCGCTCGACCCCCAGCATCTTCATCGCATAGATGTTGGCTCGAAATGGAATCTCGGTTGGCAGAAACTTGTGGCCTCGACCATGGCGGGGAAGAAAAGCTACTCGCATACCGGCAAGCGTGCCGACAAAGAACACGTCCGATGGTCTCCCAAACGGCGTATCCAGGCTCAACTCTTCGACTTCGGTGAGGGCCTCCATCTGATACAGCCCGCTGCCACCGATGATTCCAATCTCTGCTCGCGGCACGTTGTCTCCTTCAAGACCAGCCTGGGTACGCACGCTTCCAGCGTGCCCGTCGCCTCCAGCAAGGGGCCAGTGTTATTCCAGGGCAGGCCGAACCGGGTTTCGCACGCTTCCAGCGTGCCCGTCGCCTCCAGCAAGGGGGCCAGTGTTATTCCAGGGCAGGCCGAACCGGGTTTCGCAGGTGCCCGTCGCCCCCAGCGAAGGGCGAGTGTTATTCCAAGGCGGGCGGCACCGGGTTTCGCACGCTGGAAGCGATGCGTACCCAGCCTGCCTACTGCTGGGAAGGAGGCGCGCCCTCGGGTGTTGATCCTCCCGAGCTGGCGGGCGACGGGAGTTCCAGTTGAGTGGATGGCTTCGGACTAACCGTGAACTCCTCCGGAATATCGACCTTGCTGCTGGCCGTGATGTCGTCGACGCGCTTCTGAAGCTTGTCGCGCTTTACCTTCTCGGTAATCTGTTGCTTGGCTTGAGGATCGTCGAGCGA
>DASYSA010000482.1:0-25934 GCA_036003885.1 Blastocatellia bacterium
AATGAGCTGAGAGTGATAAATTTGTGAGAAGATTTTGACCGATGAGTAGGCGAAGAATTCTCAGGCGGTGGGCTGCTCTTTGGTTGTACAGACCGTAGAGAGGAATCTCTGGTGGCGGCGCGCCCCGCCCGCGCCGCCACCAGCGTTCTATGCTTGTTTCTCTCGCAGCGTTTTCAACGCGCCGCCCCAGGCGACGACCTGGTCAAGCATGGCGTTGACGGACTTCTCTTGCTGGCGCGCGGGCTGGAAGACACTGAAGTTCTCGAAGTCCGTGAAGAGTGAAAGCCCGACCTGCGCTTTCACGTCGGCGACCTGCAACTCGCCCATCACCAGGCGCAGATTCTCCACCGCGCGTACCCCGGATGCGCCGCCGTAGCCGACGAATCCAGCCGCCTTGTTGACCCACTCGTGGTAGAGGAAATCAATGGCATTTTTGAGCGCGCCCGAAGTCCCGTGGTTGTATTCGGGCGTCACGAAGACGTAGGCGTCGAAGGAGGCGATCTTGGCAGACCAATCCTTCGTGTGCTGCTGGGTGTACTGGCCCATCAGCGGCGACATCGGCTCATCGAGGAGCGGCAGGTTGAAGTCTTTGATGTCCACGAGTTCAAACTCGGCGTCGATACGCTTTTGCGCGATTTCGTGCACCCATTTGGCTACGGCCTCGCCTTTGCGGCCGGGCCGCGTGCTTCCGATGATGATGGCAATCCTTATCATGAATTCCTCCCTGCGGTTTCCGTTACCAATACTCTAATCATTCAATAGTTAATCACGCCCATCCTGCCCTCACGGTAATCCTCAATCGCCTGCCGGATTTCCGCCTGCGTGTTCATCACAAACGGCCCGTAGCGCGCGACTGGTTCGTTCAAGGGCACTCCGGCGATGAGCAACAGTTCGAGCGTGGCCTGGGCGTCGGCCGGACTTTCGATTCTCACTTCATCGCCGTCCTGGCCGAACAGAACCATCTGCCCGTCCCCAGCGCGCTCGCCCTCTGCTCCGAACAGCCCCTCTCCCTCCACGACGTAAGCGAAGCCGTTGTAAGCGCCGGGGATCTTTTGGTTGACCACGCCTCCGGGCTCGATCTTGTAATGCAGGTAGACGATCGGCGTGCGCGTTTCAATAACGGCCTTCTTGCCCATCGCTTCGCCTGCGATCACACTCACCATCACAAGGCCATCGGCCGAAGTCGCTTTAGGTATTTGCGAGTTCGGGATCTCCTGGTACCGCGGTTTCATCATCTTGTCGCGCTTCGGCAGGTTCACCCACAGTTGGAATCCGTGCATCCGGCCTCCGCGGCGCGCGAACTCTCTGTCGGGCATCTCCGAGTGGATCACCCCCGCTCCGGCGGTCATCCACTGAACGTCACCCGGCTTTAGGCGTCCGGCGTGTCCCCGAGAATCCTTATGCTCCATATCCCCCGACAGCAGGTAGGTCACAGTCTCGAATCCGCGATGCGGATGGTCCGGCGCGCCTTTCGCTTCACCGGGTGCCAGTTCCATTGGCCCCATCTCGTCAAGTAACAGGAACGGATCAAACTCTGAAAACGACGCTTTGGGGAACGGACGGCGGACAAGAAAGCCCGCGCCTTCCAGAGTCTCGACGCTGTTCACGACTCCGGCGACCGTGCGCACTCCGCTCGAGCGACTCTCCTCATTTCTCATTGCTCTATTTACCATCGACATAACATCTCCTCTCTTTACCGATTTGCCTCGCGTGATAAACGACTCACGCGGTGACCGCCTCATCACTCTGTTTTAACGCGCCTGCCGCCTCATAGCCGATCTTCTTCAGCAGCCGGATGAGCGATTCACGCTCCGCTCTGGTCAGGGAGGCGGACGCGAGTCGTTCCATGTCCGCGGCGTGATCGGCGTAGACGCGGGTGATCACCTTCCTGCCTTCCTTCGTCAAATGAACTATTCTCGCCCGCCGGTCGGTGCCGTGCGCGCGCCGCTCCACCAACCCCTTCGTCTCTAACCGGTCAACTGCGACGGTGATCGAGCCGCTCGTCAGCAGAACTTTCTTTCCGATCTCGTTTACGGGAAGCGACCCTTTGTGCAGGAGGGCTTCGAGCACGGCGAAGTCGCTGCCGCACATCTCCAACTCCGAGATGCTCTTTTCGGCGTAGGCCTGAACCGCGCGCGCCGCCTTCCACAACACCAGGAAAACGTGAACGCCACTTCCGCCCGTCAACGATTCCTGTTTGTGCATGCTCCTGTTGGTCATTACCTTGATGTCAAGATACTTCAGATCAAGGTAGATGTCAAGTGCCTTGACTGTCAGGGGTGCGTCATGATTTTGGGAGGGACGCCACGGGCTTAACCGTCGCAAAAGTGCTTCACGCTAAAGTTTCTCATTAACACCTCACTGGAGTGAGGTGTTAATGAGAACCGGGGCTTCGCGACCCTTGAAGTCCCACATTTAGTTAGACCCCAAAATCGTGACGCGCACCCGACTGTCAGCGCCGGCTGACGCGCGTTAGGGAGATCCGGGGGGAGCGTTAGAACTCTCCTGTCTGCGATAATGATCTCATCGGGTTTGATGGGCGCAAGCAGGAGGTGATCAATGCGTTTCTCCAGGCGTGTTTTTATGGCAGCGGGTATTTGGGGTGTGCTCGTGATATTGCCGCTGTACTTCCTCGAGTCGACGATAAATGAGCACCAGACGCCACCCATTACCCATGCCGAGTACTACTACGGCTTCATTGGCGTCACGCTGATGTGGCAGATTCTCTTCCTGGTGATCGCGCGCGATCCGGTCAAATATCGCACAATCATTCTGGTCGCCATCCTGGAGAAACTGAGCTATGGCTTGGCCGTGCCATTGTTGTTCTTCGCCAACCGTGTACCCTGCCCGGTCTTACTTACAAGTCTCCCCGATCTCGTGTGGGCGACGCTATTCGCGATTGCTTTTTGGAAGACGCCTGTTACCGACGTATGAGTTCACAATCTCTCGACATTCTTTTACCTGTACTTGACATAGTTTGACATACACCAGGCTATGCTTTTTATGCCGCAAGGACTCTGGAGGTTGGAATGAAGACTAAGACAAGAAAGTTCTGGAGTGGCAATAAACGCTTCCGGCTTATGCTCACCCTTGAACTCGCGGTTATGCTGCCCGCGGCAGCGCTCATATATGTCAACTTCCACCACCTGGAATCCATTAAGCGCGACAAGAATGTGGAGGCCAGCATCCACCGCGACTTCCAGTATATGCTCGGGGTCTCCGAAAAGAAGATCAACGACAAAATCTACACGATCACGGAAGAGATGAGGGATGTCTTTCCGACTCTTGACACCGACACGGAGGTGGATCGGGGAAGGAAGCTGGAGCTCATTTTGTCGAAGAATCCCTGGCTGACGCACGTCTTCTTCTTCGACGCCGAGAAAGGCCTCCTGTTTCGTTCGCAGCCGCAGCAGATGACTGACCTACACTTCCGTGAGGGGCATGATCGCCTGAGCGAAATGTACCGTGGGTGGTTCGGGATGGAAGGCAAGATGGTATGCGATGGGATCCACAAGAAGAGCCGGGCCATAACATTCTACGGCGAACAGGTAGAGCGCGACGGCGGCTATAGTTTTGTGACATCCGCCTTCTTTACGTTCCCGCAGCTCTCCAGGGACCGGGTTGTGTTTGGCGGGATCGGCTTCGACCCCGATTACCTCAAACAAACCTTCTTTCCCCAAATGCTCGAAGAGCTAATCGCGCAGAAGTTTAGTGAGGATCGTGGAAATCAGCTTGCTATGGCGGTCTATCGCTCGGACTATGACCGCGAGCCAGGAGATAGGTGGCTCGCCGCTTCAACCGGGTGGGGAGATGGAAAACCGGAGGTTTCGCGCAACCTGGAGGACGTTTTCCGGGGGCTAGCGCTGGGCGTCAAGTTTCAAGGCACGACCGTCGAAGCGATAGGGCGCCGCTGGGTTCAACAAAGCCTTCTCATTCTTGGCGTGCTTTCGTTGCTGATGATCGGCGGGCTCGCGCTGACGTATCGCAGCGTCAGCAAGGAGATGGACCTGGCCCGTCTGAAATCCGACTTCGTTTCCAACGTGTCGCACGAGCTTCGCACGCCGCTGTCGCTCATCCAGTTGTACGCGGAGACACTCGAGCTTGGGCGCATTAAGACCGAGGAAAAGAAGGAAGAGTACTATCGCATCATTCGCAAGGAAAGCGAGCGGCTGGGCCGCTTGATCAACAACATTCTCGATTTCTCCCGCATAGAGGCCGGACGCAAGGAGTACGATATGCGTGAGACTGACATTGCGGAACTGGTGCGCAACACCCTGGACGCCTATCGCTATCAAATCGAGAAGAACGGTTTCGAGTTTGAGGCGAGCATCGACTCAAGCATCCCAACTGTGCGTGTTGACCGGGAAGCAATCGCCCGCGCGCTCCTCAACCTTGTCAACAACGCTCTGAAATACTCAGTCGATGAAAAGTTCCTGGCCGTTAAGCTGTATAGCGCGAGTGGCGTGGTGAAGCTGGAGGTGGTCGATCGCGGCATAGGCATCGCGCGCCGGGATCAGTCGAAGATCTTCGAGAAGTTCTACCGGACCTGTGACCCGCTGGTGCACAACACTAAGGGAAGCGGCCTGGGCCTGTCGCTGGTCCGCCACATCACGCACGCGCACGGAGGAGAGGTGGAGGTGGAAAGCACCCCCGGGAAAGGCAGCAAGTTCACTCTGTCGTTGCCGCTGCCAGTGGACACGCAACAGCCGGCGAATGGCGCGGCATGAGGCGGAGCCGCATCATGAAAACCAATGTAGACAAAATCAACCAGTGCGCAGGCGAGCGATGCCGAATCGGAACACGCTGAGCCGCGCGCCGTAGCGAAGCCGAGGAGATACCAGGTATGAGAACGCGCATCTTAATCGTCGAGGACGAACCAGCCATGGTGGCCGGACTGCGTGACAACTTTGAATACGAAGGCTACGACGTGATCAGCGCGGGGGACGGCGTACAGGGCCTGGAACGGGCACTGGCTGAACATCCCGACCTCGTCGTGCTGGACGTAATGATGCCACGAATGAGCGGCCTCGACGTCTGCAAGCAGTTGAAAGCCAAGCGACCAGCACTGCCCATCATCATGCTGACCGCGCGCGGCCAGGAAATCGACAAGGTTGTCGGCCTTGAACTTGGCGCCGATGATTACGTCACCAAGCCGTTCTCGATCCGCGAGCTGATGGCGCGCGTGAAAGCGGTGCTGCGTCGGGTCTCGCCGCCGGTGACCGCGCCGGAGGTTTATCGGTTCAGCGATGTCGAGGTCAACACTCGCAGCAATGAGGTGCGACGCGCCGGCACACCCGTCGAGCTGTCGTCGAAGGAGTTCGCGCTGCTTGCTTACTTTGTCGCCCATCCTGCGGAGACGCTCAGCCGCGACCGCCTGCTGGATGCAGTATGGGGTTATGACAACTACCCCAACACGCGAACCGTAGACACCCACGTCCTTCATCTCAGGCAGAAGCTGGAACTTAATCCCGAAGAACCGCGGCTTATTCTGACCGTGCACGGCAGCGGTTACAAGTTCGTGGGATGAGGTAATGATCTTATGAGTCAGTCAGGATTCACCGGGGGATTGGCGGCAGGTCTTGCGGTTGATGCTCAACTCCCATCGCCTGCGCGCCGGAAACCAGATAAGCGGGCCCGCCACCGGGAGCTGGCGTTGAAGCTCGCGGCAATTCAGAAGGACTACGCCGATCTGCACGCGGCGCTCTCCGAAGCTGCGCAGGTGTACCGTCGCCTGTGCGCGCCGCGTCTGGTGCGGCACGGGGACTTTGAGATTGCCAGCGAAATGTTCGCCGCTCGCCACCTGCCCGGTGACTTTTTCACCCTGGAGGAGACTGGCGACACCGTAACACTTGCTCTGGGTGACATCAGCGGCAAAGGCCTGGCAGCCGGGATGTGGATTACTCTCCTGTTAGGGCTGATCGGGACGCATCGCGCCACGAGTGCGGAGCCGCAGGCGATTGTTTCGGGAGTGAACCGCGACCTCTGCCGCCTGTCATTGGGGGCGCCGCTTGCCAGCTTGTTCCTGGCGAGGCTCGATTCGGCGAGTGGCACGCTCGACTACTGCAGCGCCGGACATCCTCCCGCGCTGCTGTTGCGCGCAGACGGAAAGCTGGAATCGCTTTCCGAAGGAGGACCGCTTCTCGGGGTGGTCCCCAACGCCTCCTTCGTCAGTGGAAGCGCAGAACTGCGGGTCGGAGACGTACTGCTGGCTTACTCGGATGGTATCCTCGAGGCGCGCAACTACGCCGATCAGGAATTCGGCCTCGAGCATCTTGAGGGGCAGCTGCGTCGTGCGCGAAACGGCTCCGCCGATGCGATTTTGTTTTCAGTCCTGGGCGCCGTCCAGGATTTCGCCGGCGCTTGCCCGCAGGCCGACGACATGTCACTTGTGGTCGTGGGACGACGTTCGCCTCGACACCAGGGTTGAAAGAGTCGCGCTGCTGACGACCGTTGAGGCTTTGTGGCAGGGCTGTTGCTAGGTGAATGATGAAATGTCAGTCGGGGTTGCGTGCGGGTGTCTTGTTTTAGCAGCTTTAAGGCAGTCGCGTATTAGCAAACCAGAACTAGAGGAGGACTTTTTTTCATGGAGCAGAGAATTGATTACCTGAAAGCTGGCCGCGGCGCGTACCAGGCCATGCTTGGTCTTGAGAAATACCTTCATGAATGCGGACTCGAAGAATCTCTTATTCATCTGATCAAACTGCGGACCTCGCAGATCAATGGATGTGCCTACTGCATTGATATGCACTGGAAAGACCTGCGCTCCATTGGCGAGGAGGAACAGCGCCTGTACGGACTGGATGCATGGGAGGAATCGCCCTACTACACCGATCGCGAGCGCGCCGCGCTAGCGTGGACGGAAGCCGTGACAAGCATTCGGGAGGGACACGCGCCGGATGAAGTGTATGAACTAGCAGCAAAGCAGTTCACGGAGAAAGAGCTGGCTGACCTGACGCTCGCCATCGCGACGATCAATGCCTGGAACCGGCTCAGCATCGCGGCCCGAACCGTACCTGGAACCTACCAGCCGGCCAAGGCACGAGAACTTAAGACAGGAGTGTAGGGCCTTTTCTGAAGAGATAGTGACGCTGGTATTTTGCTAGACCAACCTTTCGCAATCGACCTGGGCGTAACCTCTCGGGCTGTTGTTAAGGGTGATTTCCGCGGTCAGCCTCGGTCTTCAACTACGATCACGCTTCGATTCTCTCAACAACTGCTTAGCGTCCAATCCACGTACCTAACGGCTTGCCTTGATGTCGTATGCCCACAATGTCCCGTTATCGCGAATGTAAAGCCTCCCATTCGCAATCGCCGGATACGTCCACGCTTTCTCCGGCATCGGCCCCAGGCGTCTACGTTTGGGCTGAGCCGGCGGAGTGAATCGACCCTTCTCCCGATATGCCTCCGGGTTAGCCTCCATTAACGCGATTTCTCCATTCTCGCCGTGAAGATACAAAAGGCCATCGGCGTAGGCTACCGAACCCCTGCCGATACTCTCGGCTTGCCATTTCACTTTCCCCGTAGTGAACTCAACCGCGACCGGCCCATCCACGGCCGTGCCGTAAAGATAGTCGCCAACCAGCACCGATCCACCCATGCTGCACGGAAGTCCGCGCGCGAAGTAGACCTGCTCTGCGGCGACTCCGCCGCCGTCTGACTTTAGACGCACGAGTCCACCTCCGACGCCGTGCGCCCCGCCGTACACATATTCGTCACGCGCCACCGGAGTCACCATTTGTGCCATACCCTTGACAACCTCCGCGTAGCGCCAGAGGAACTGGCCGGTCTTCGCATCAACTCCGACTATGCCCTTGCTCAAAAACTGCACGTATTGTTTTCGGTTGCCCGCTTGAACGACGATCGCCGATGCATAGGCCGCGGCGTCGCCACCCGGTACCGCCGATTTCCAGATGACCGCACCCGTCTTTTTGTTGAGCGCCAATATCGTGGCCTGCGCGCCGCCGGGGGTTACGACAACGACGTCACCATCAACCAACGGAGACTCTGCATAGGCCCATACGCCCGGCTGGCCGCCGAACTCTTTGCGGATGCTCTTCTGCCATCGAATCTTGCCGCTCCTGGTTTCGAGGCAGGCGAGGTCACCGTCCGAGCCCAACGCGTAGATGAAGTCTCCATCGACGGTCGGAGTGGACCGGGCCTTCGAGTAAAGGAAGTCAGTCGCGTTGCCTACGTTGCCGACGCGCGTTGTCCAGATAGGTGTTCCATCCTGAGTTGAGAGAGCCTGAACAAACTCATTCTCCATGCCACGGTTGCTCATCAGGTAAATCCGCGTTCCGACAACCGCCGGCGTTGAATAGCCGTCTCCTATGTCGTCCACTTGCCAGAGCAGTTTCGGTCCCTCCTTCGGCCATTGCTTAAGGAGTCCGCTCTCCTGCGATATCCCGTTACGTTCCCGACCTCGCCACTGAGGCCAGTCGGAAGTCGAAGCAGCCATGTTGGCAGACCTCGTAACGGACACGGCTGAGACGGACAAACAAAGCGCTGCAATGGTAGTTAATAATCGTGACTTCACTGTACTCTCCTTCAGGCTATTGTAATTGCGTTTGGGTCTTGCTCCATTCGCTGATACGATCAGTTTCACTGGATGTTCGATCACGCTGGGCTTTGAGTCATTCGGTGTCAGTACATAGAGAGCTACTATCAGCACGACGTCCCCCGCAAAGGTGATCAGATCGTTGGCAATGCCAACGCGGAATAGTTGCTCAGAGGCGATGGGGTTGTTTGCCTTTGGCGCGGCATTGTTGTGAAGAACAATCCTGGGCCGAATAGCCTCAAACTACTCTTTGACATCTTTACTCTGTACCTGTTGTCGCCTGTCATAGCAATCGGCGCCGCTTTCTCAATGTACAGGTCTTAGTCGTTGACGTATAGATACTAAAGTATTGTTCAGGGGTATTGTTTTGGGGTTACAAAGAGGGTAGATGTTCTTTAGATCTCGCGCGGCTTGTGCCGATCGGAGAGCAGTAGTCAACGGAGGCTCGCACTGTTCAACGCGTAGTCCAGTTCAGCCGCGCGGAACTGCAGGTCAGTACGGCCCCCGATGCTTCGACCGCGGGGGCGTTACTCTGGTTTTGTCAGTTCAAAGCTGACGGTGTAGGAACCACCATCCCCTCTGAAGTCGAGACTCATCTGATGCTTCTTCCTGAAGGCGGCGAGTTTCAGGTCCATCATGCTCAGCCTCAGCTCGCTTGCCGAGCCGATCTGGTCGTCAAAGTTGGGCGGAAATGTAAAGTTGTATCTGACGATCGTGGTTTCCGCTTCGTTGCGGTGGCGATTGATCGCATCGATGCGGATACCATGATATCGATTTAGTAGTCGACGCCGTGAACAATTGATTGTCACTTCTAGTGTTGCCGGTCGGCGGACGGGCTGCCGCCATACACCAATGAAGTTCTCGCCGTCAGGTTGTCGATCACCTCCAGCACCGGCACGCAGGGTGGCGGAACAGATGCCGGGTCGGTGGACGCCACCACTACAACGGGGCGGACGTTGAACCGAAGCTGATCTCTCGTGATGAACGCATCGGCGTTGATCTGAAGAGAAGCAGACTGGCCCTGCTGAAGGATCACCACCCGGACGATCGGTTGGCCCGCGTTGTTTCGAAGCACGTTGCCGTCCGAATCGACGAAGGTCATCATCACGCGGCAAGGCGACGGAAGAGCAACCACCGGGTTTGGGGTGTCAGGCTCGGGCGGCGCGGTGAGTCCGATATTGGTTAGGTTTATCCGAGCGGTCTGCCCGCGCGTGATGCCTAAGATGCCAAACAGTGCCGGCCTCTCTGGGTCCCGCGGTGTGACGGTGCCCTGCGCCCAGGCGCTCGGGCACACGACCACGATCATAAGGAAGGCTACACCGACGAGCACTTTCGATGTTGCACTGAGAGTTCTCATGGTTTCAGTCTCCTTAAAGAGATAGCGAGTCTTATGCGAGGCGGCCGTGAGGGGGCTACCAGGAACGTTAGAACCTTCAAAAGCCTTCAGCCGAGGCGCCATGAAATACCCGGGTCGAAGAGCCTCGATCCCTCCGGGATTCCTCTTTGCGCCTTCTGGTTGGTGAAGATGGGGGAGCAGCGGGCATATTACTACCGTCAGGATTTGTCCTCTCTACGGCTTGTCAGCTGGCTCAAACTTCAAAAGGTTCAATGTTGTAAGCGGGTGGCATTGTTAGTGGTCTCGCCTTCATGCGGGACTCCACTCTTCAATGAAACTTGCGGAATGCTCCGGATTGCCGACTGGACCAACTAACCCGCACTTGAAGTTTTGACAAGCGGCTGGCCTTGCGCCATAATGCGGGTACCCACCTCACCATTTTCTGACGACTGTGATTTCTCTGTTTCGATCGAGGTGACCTTATGTCTGGGTCAATCCGTTTCTGGTCGCGAATGATAGTCGCATTGCTTTGGCTTTCGGCCTTTGGCTCGTACCAGAATCAGGCTCCTGGGCAAACGACGTCAGGTGACGAAGCCCGTATCCGCGAAGTAGCGAATCAGTTCTTTACGGCGTATGCAGGAAAAGACCTTGAAGGGTTGATGAAGTGGTGGAGCACCAGGTCGCCTGAGATCGACGCCGGCAGAAAAGCGGCGCAAAGTGCGTTCGGCGATACCGATGCAATCGACTTGAAGCGCCTCGCGGTAGTGAAGGTGACGATCGAAGGCGAGAAGGCTGTGGTGCGGGTGGACGCCGAGATGCTTGCGGCAGACAAGAAGACGGGCAAGCCCGCGGCCGGTTTTGGCGTGATGCATCGGATGTTGCACTTGATCAAAGAGGAAGGAGAGTGGAGAGTCTGGAGCGAGTCATCTGCGGAAGCGGAGCTGGCCGCGTCGCTCGTCGCCGCCAGGACCGATGAGGAGCGCGAGAAGTTGCTCGCGAACGACAAAGACCTCGTGAATATTGCGCTTCGCACGGCGTTAACGGATCTCGGGAGTCGCCAGAGAGCGCAGAGCAATTTTGTCGAGTCAATTGGCATTTGTCTCCTGGCACGCGGGATCGCCGAACGAATTGGCGATAAGCTGGGAATTCTGATTGCGACGCGAGGCGTGGCCATCTCCAATGCGGAACTCAGCAGGTATGACGAGGCACTGGAGGGTCTTCGTGCCACTCTGGCAGCCGCGGAGGAGCTGGGCAGCAAAACTCAGATCGCAGCGAGCCTGGGGAACATCGGCATTCTTTATCGCAGACTGGCCAACTACGATCTGGCAATGCAGTACCAGCAGAAGAGTCTTGCGATGGTTGAGGCGCTTGGAGACAAGGCGGCGATTGCGAGAACCTTAACCAACATCGGAAATGTCTATTATTTTCAGGGCAATTATGCTCAGGCGATGGAGTACCTTCAAAAGAGTTTATCGATCAAAGAGCCGAATGGAGACAAGGCTGACATCGCCATCTCACTTGGAAGCATTGCGAATGTCTATCTGGCGCTGCATGACTATCCTAAGGCTCTGGAGCATTACCAGCGGGCTCTCAGTGTGGATGAAGAGGCTGGGAACCGGCTGCAAGTCGCCCAGAATCTCAACAATCTGGCGAGCGTCTACGTCTTTCAGGGCGACTACGACGCGGCAATGCAGCGTTATGAAAAGAGCCTCTCTTTGTTTGAGGCAATCGGAGACAGGCTTGGGACTTCCGAGGCTCTGCAAAACATTGCCTATGTGTGTAACCGGAAAAGCAATTATCAAAGGGCATTGCAAACATCGGAGCGTGCGGCTTCGATCGCCAGGGAAGAGGGTTTGCGTGAATTGCTCTGGAAGGCATGCGAGCAGGAGGGGAGAGCCTACTTCGCTTTGAAGAAGTTCGACGAGGCTCGCCGGGCGTTCGACGAAGCCATCTCCGCCATCGAGGCGCTTCGCGCAGACGTCGCGGGAGGCGAGCAGGAGCAACAGCAATTCTTCGCAGACAGAGTCTCGCCGTACGATTCGATTGTTGAGCTGCTCGTCGCCCAAAACAAACCTGAGGAGGCGCTGGCTTACGCGGAGCGAAAGAAGGCCCGAGCGTTGCTCGACGTGATCAGCAACGGTCGCGTGAGGGTTACAAAAGCAATGACCGCAGATGAGCAGCAGAAAGAGCGCGCTTTCGACGCGAAGCTTTTTTCGCTCAACTCCCGGATAGCTCGTGAGAGCGCACGAGCCACCCCCGACACCGCGCGGTTAAACAATCTTAAGGCCGACTTGCAAAAGGCGCGCCTGGAGCGGGACGCCTTCCAGATCGCCCTCTATGCCGCACATCCCGAGTTAAAGGTCAAACGAGGCAAAAGCGAATCGCTGAAACTCGAAGACACCCGAGCGCTTCTCCCTGATGAGCGTAGTGCGGTGCTTGAGTATGTAGTTACCGAAGAGAAGACTTTCCTGTTCGTGTTATCCCCGGAGCTTTCGGCAACTGGCGGCGCAGCCAGATCTCAGAACCGGGGTTCGTTTCTTACGGTCTACACGATCCCCGTCAAGCAGGCGGACATTGCTCAACGAGCCGAAGCTTTTCGACAACAACTGGGACGACGTGATTTTAGATTCGGCAGGGCCGCCGCTGACTTATATGACGTGCTCTTGCGCCCCGCTCGCGCACAGTTAACGAACAAGAGCCTGCTGGTCATCGTTCCAGACGACGCACTCTGGCAGCTCCCCTTCCAGGCTTTGCAGCCGGCAGAGAATCGCTTCCTGCTTGAAGATTCAGCAATCTGTTACGCGCCATCGCTGACCGTGCTCCGGGAAATGGTGAGACTAGAACGACGCGCGAGACCCGACCAGGCGACGCGATCAGACCTGCTTGCACTAGGCAATCCCGCTCTTGGGAAGCAGACCCTTGAGCGTATCAAGGCCGCCAGTAGAGATGAGAAGCTTGAACCGTTGCCGGAAGCAGAAAGGGAAGTGCGATCCCTCGCTCAGTTATACGGCAGTGATCGAAGCGAGGTGTTCATCGGTTCGGAAGCGCGCGAGGACCGCTTGAAAGCCGAAGCTGGCAAGTTCGGAGTACTACATCTTGCCACCCACGGCGTAATAGATGATTCGAGCCCCATGTATTCGCACCTCGTCCTGTCGCAGGCTGACGGGAACACGAACGAAGATGGACTCCTGGAAGCCTGGGAGATGATGAACCTTGAATTGAAGGCTGATCTGGTAGTGCTGTCCGCATGTGAGACCGCGCGCGGGCGATTGGCGCAGGGAGAAGGAGTGATCGGGATGTCATGGGCGTTGTTTGTGGCCGGCTGTCCGACTGTAGTTGTGAGCGAATGGAAAGTCGATTCGGCCAGCACCACACAGTTGATGCTCGAGTTTCACAAGCATCTCCGGAGGGCAATGCACGGAGAGAATCACGGGATGAGCGTAGCGAAGTCCCTGCGGGAATCGGCCGTCAAAATGCTCCACTCCGCAGAGTATCATCACCCGTTCTACTGGGCCGGCTTCGTGGTGATCGGCGCAGGGCTTAATTAGATCGCTATTTCTCTGGCTTGAGGTCAAGCGTGCATAGCTTCACCTCGCCGGCTGAGCCAATCTGGTCGGCGGTGCGGACGCAAGCTTGCGGGCCTCGGTAATGCCCGGCCAATTATCGGTGCGGAACGGAACGGCCGGCAGACCGGCGCCATTATAAAGAGTGGCTTTCGGGAAGGATTGCCACGCGTAACGCGCTGCCTCGGGTTCGGGTACGCTCGGCGACGAGAGGACAATTGCGTCGCCCTCAATCCTGGCATCTGCCCAGTGCCATTTGTGATCTTTACCGGCAATGGAGAATTCTTCCAGCCTATCGCCCTTGACTACCAAACCGCCGTCAGTGTGATCGAAACGGAGTCTGAGTCCGCCCGGGAGATGTTCAACTGATTTCAACGTTGGCCCCTGATAAGGAATCGTTTTGCCGTAATGTTTCGCCAGGGCACAGAGCGCCAGGCGTTCCCCGACTATTCTTTTGTCGCTCGGATGAATGTTATCGGGATCACCCGTATCAATCGTAACCGCCAGGCCGGAATTATGGACATCGCGAGCGGTGCGAAACTGTGCTTCGCGCAATTCCGCCCAGGCGTCTTCAACAGGTTGATCACGATGGTGCATGAAGGCGGGAAGACTGACGATATAGAAGGGAAAATCGCCCTGACCGAACAGCTTCCGCCAATCTGCGATCATTGCGGGAAGCAGCGCCCGATACTGATAAGCTCGCTCGCTGTTCTGTTCGCCTTGATACCAGATCGCGCCTGTTATAGCGAGCGGGGCAACCGGCTCAATCATTCCCTGATAGAGGACCGAAGGCATGGTGGGCCAATTCTCGAAGCCCAGGGGCTGCGGGTGCGGTGGCCGCGCATCGACGCTGATGGCGCCCTTCCATTCGCCCGCGAGCGGGACTACCGTCCCATCGCCGAGAACCAGACGAAGCCCATCGGCGTTGGTCATGAATCCGCCTTGCGGTTTGGTCTTGAAGACGCGAACGGTCACGATATTCTTGCCAGGTTTTAAGATCCCTTCCTTCACCGGATAGACTCTAGGGTTCTCCACCCAGGCGCTGGCTCCGACCCAATTACCATTGATGTAGGCGGTATCCATTTTCTCGATGACACCGAGAAAGATTGTCATCCTCCCAGGTGGAAGCGGATCCGGAAGGTTGATGGCTTTGCGGAACCAGCAAACACTGGGAAAGTCAGCCACTCCCAATTCACGAAAGCCGCCGGGAATTTGCACGTTCTTCCAGGCGGAATCGTCGAGATCAACTGTCGCCCAGTTCTTAC
The DNA here is from genome assembly GCA_036003885.1 of Blastocatellia bacterium. Lineage (GTDB taxonomy): Bacteria > Acidobacteriota > Blastocatellia > UBA7656 > UBA7656 > DASYSA01. Next base: position 14,719 of record DASYSA010000482.1, read on the forward strand.
CCTTCAACCCGATGTCGTAGTCATCGTACCAATGCATCATGAAGTTGCCGTACTCGGTTCCGCCTTTGCCTTTTAGCCGTTGCATCTCTGCCAACTGCGGCTCAAATTCCTTCAACTGGTGAAGCGCCTCCGGGCTGGTCCAGGCTTCTGCCGGGGAGCCGCCGACGCAATCCGCAATCAGTCCGATCGGCACATTTATCTCTTCCTGGAGTCTCTGTCCGAAGAAATAAGCAACCGCCGAGAATCCGCCGCTCTCGGCGACGGTCTGAGGCGAACAGATCTTCCAGGAACCTTGTGGGACCGCAGTTCTTGAATAAGAGACCTTTTGAGAGACGACGTAGAGGCGTATTTCCGGATGATTCGCCGACTTGACCTCATCAGCGCCATTGCGCGCTCGTGGCAAACCAAACTGCATGTTGGACTGACCGCCGCAGAGCCAAACGTCGCCCACAAGAACTTCATGAAACGTGACCGTCTGGGGTCCGACAACTTTGATAGTGTAGGGCCCACCTGGTGCGGGCGGCTCAATCTGCAGCTGCCAGCGGCCTTGCGCTCCCGTCACCGTCTTCGCGGTGCGTCCAGCAATTTCTACATGGACGTTCGCGCCCGGCGTTGACCACCCCCAGATCGTATTGGGTTTTCCACGTTGCAGAACCATGTTGTCGCCGAAGATTGGGCTGACAAACGGCAATGAGCCATTATCCGCCGCAGGAACTGTGATGGCGGACAGGAAGAGGAGAGCGAGAATGCAGAGAGAATTAGTTCGCATCTGTCGCAGTATGAAATATCGTTCCGTAGTGTGCAACCAGGTTCTCACCAGTAGGTGCGCGTCACGGTTTCGCGCGACACTCGATGCTTGACCGTGGAAAGTGCTTCACCCCTCTCTGATTAACACCACACTCCAGAGGAGTGCACAACCACGTAATGGTTGAATGTTTGTAGCATTCGGAAACGACTGGCCGCGCGTCTATGGCTGCGCCCGGGAAGTTCTCATTGGCCAGAATTCGCAACGATCAAACCTCGAGCGGATAGACCTTTTCAACGAGAAGAAATCAGTCCGCGAGGCCCGGCTACCTCTGGCAACCGGGCCTCTGTCTCGTGCTTACGCAATCTTCCTTCTGCAATTAATGAAGAACAGAGAGCGAGTCTAGTAACTATTCCATACGTTGTTAGGCGGACATGCCGGCCGATCCCTTTCCCAGCGAGCGGGCGCAGACCATTAAAGTCACTCCTCCGACCTCAATGTAGTGTAGTTCGCCGGATTCGATTCGCCGATAAACCTCTCGCGTGTCCGAATCGATAATTCCGGCAGCCGCTTCAGGCGTCAGGAATCCGGTCTTCCGGCCGCAATCGACACAGAACGCATTGACGAAGTTAGCTCCGCCTCGAATCGTCACCTTTTCTCGCGATTCTTCTTTTCTGATGGTGATAGTTCTTCGCATTGTTGTCAGGCTATGGCATCTGATCAAGCACGACTGCGGGTTTGTCGTAACACCAACCTCTTATTTGCCAAGGTAGACTGCCAACCTGGTCGAGTCCGATTCTGACTTCAAGAGAATCCGCACGGTCATTACATGCCGGTCGTCCCGGAAATCCAGCAGCTTATAGACTCCGGTCTTGTGCGTCTTCTCGTTGAAGTCAACTACCTGAACGTGGCCGTTGGCGAATGTGATTTCGGCAAAGTTGAGCTTAGCCTTGCCGTTTATGTCCAGGTATAGCGCGTCGCCTGACCCATCAATGCCGAAGTTTGTATCGACCCAGTCTTCGTCTTTGGTTATCGATTCGGTGTCTTGCCACACAAGCCGCTCCCGAACTGGAAGCGACACGACTGCTGCCGTCCATGCAAGTGCTGGCAGGAAGACCAGCGGCGCGCGTACAGCGACGGCCGTGCGGGCGGTACGTATGACGACTGCCGCCGGCAGGACTCGATGAATAGGATGACCCGTCCGAACCACCAGTGTGGTATGCGGATGATGGACAACTACGACTCGACGGCGTTGCCCCAGCACCGCAGTCGAGCCGAGCACGGTGATCATTACTGCGCAGCAAAGGAATCTCAGATTGAGTTTGATCATGTTCATTTCCTCTCTTTAGTAGAATCTTGCCGCATGGTTGCGGCGGTAATCGGACCTTCGAATACCTGTGAGTCCAGGCCTGTTGCAGGCGCCGCAACAACCGCCTCGTAAGGTTGAGTTGCTGGTCGTCTGCGAGAGTCGTTCGGGTTAGGGGCAGTCGGGGGCTGGCCCCGGCCCGGCAAAGGTTCGGACGATCTGCTGAGGCGGAGTTCCCTGTACCCAGTTCCAGAGCACATCGTGAAAGTTGTAGCGCTTACCCGAATCCGTAATCGTCACCGTGAAGAAGGGCCTGCTTACCGACAAGCCATAGTGCTGTTCACATTGAGGGCCGAACACGGCGGGTGATTTCAGTCGCGCCCCGCCGCTTCGCGCGCTGCCCTCTTCTGCAAAGCTGTCCAGGTTTTCGACCGCTAACAACTGGTCGTGAGTCAACTGGCCGAACTGGGCAGGCGTGGTCAGATGCTGATCTTGAAACTTGCCGCCCAGGTTCGGGTCCTGCAGATCCACGCGGATGAACAGGGGAGTCGTGAGATGATTATTCACGATGTGTTGCCCGTCGGAGCACATCCACTCAGTCCCGGGAATCATCTGTTGATGCCACTTTACGCACGAGTCATCGTTGAGTGCATGGTAGGTGGCGACTTGTACTTGATTCCACCGGTTTGTGTAGACGTCGTCGTAGGTGCAGCGGTACGGAAACGCGGTGCAGAATGCTGCCTGCGTCAGATCGAGACTATGAAACGATGGCGGGTAATTGGCGTCGATCACGCCTCGATAATCCAGCCCGCAATCGGTCTTATTCTTGCAATTCTTATTGGTCTTGCGCAGCAGTTCGCCCACTCGATCGACATTGATCTTGACGCCTTCCGCGCCAGCCGACGATCCGGTAAACAGCACCAGCTCCGCTTTGTCGATGTCCGGCAAAATCTCCTCGCCGTTGGTGCTGTCGCGATAGGTAACCTCCCGGCCGCGGGGCTCGCGCTGGAGCGCTGCGATGACGGCATCCAAAATGTCCGCGCCTCGGAAATTGATCAGGTAGTCGAGCTGATTGCCGCTTTCATCTGTCCCTGAGAGGCGGACACCACTGGCGGTGCCCGACCAGTTGTCGGAGCTGCAATAGTAGACATAGACGAGGTTCCAACCAGCGAAGTTGTTGATTGAAGCATCTCGGGTGAAAATTCCGTCCCCTTCGATGCTCTGGCCGGCTCCCTGTTGATTGAGATAAGCGGTGCTCATCTTGTTCGCGCCATAGCCGGTATCGATGCTGCACCATCGTTGGGCGCAATCGAGCACGTTCTCGCAGTTTCCGCCGCCGAGCAGAAAGATCACCCACTTGTTCTTGTCTTTCTTCCTGGCGAACCGGCGCACAAACATCGTCGCCGGCGTGCCGTCGTTGCACACAGCATTTGGAAAATCTCGCATGTCAAGATCGACTCGAAAGAGGTCTGTTCCCGGCGAAACGCCTTCCGTTTCGCCGACCTTGCCGCACTGCAGAGCCTGATCGATGTTTTGAGCCTGTTCGCGAACAACTCCATGCGGCCGCGTGGATGCTTTTTGACTTCGCGTGCCTAACAGCGGCAATAGAACGAGTGCGGTCAACAACCAGACAACTGCCGAGGCGCGAGCCCCCATCGCCCGAAGGCGTTTTGAAGGCGATGATGGGGTCGCCTGCGGTGTGAACCGAATACTTTCCTTCACTTTGCTACCTCCGAAATGCCATCGTCGAGAGGGCTGAAACCGTCAAGAGACGGTGCTAACGGCACCCCCAAGAGAGCTGAAACTGGACTCTCCCGAGATGGCAGAGTTAAAATGACCGCCACGGCGAGACGGAATCGGGAGCATCACTCGCCGCCGGAATCGACACCCTACACGAAAGGCCCCCCGCGAATCTTTTCAGAAGGTTTACAAATTTTTGACAAAACCCTTACGGGGTTCGGATATGGTGAAAAAGAAGCGGTATTTCGAGTTTGGCGAGTTTCAATTGGATGTGAAAGAGCGCGCCTTGCTACGCAAGGGCGAAGCGCTGCAATTGACACCCAAGGCTTTCGACACGCTGGTTCTGCTGGTCGAGAATGCCGGGAGCCTTGTTGAGAAAGACGAAATGATGCGCGTGGTATGGCGCGACGCGTTCGTCGAGGAGGTCGGCCTGGCACGCAATATCTCCGTCTTGAGAAAGATCCTCGGGCAGGGAACAGGCGGACAGCAGTTCATCGAGACCGTGCCAAAGCGCGGCTACCGGTTCGCAGCGCCGGTCCGCGAGCGGCTCGATGAGAGCGCCGAAATCATATTCGAGCAAACCACGGTTTCAGAGACTGTAGAGATACACGACCACTATCGGACAACCAATGGCTCAGCTCTCGAGGTGCGGCAAGCACCGGGTGCTCTGAGCCCTGAATCGTCATCCAAAGCTCTCGCCGCGCCGCCGAGGTCGTCTTTGAGATCGAGACGACTCATGGCCGTACTGACCGTTTCACTGATCGGGCTGGCAGGTCTGCTTTCATATTTGCTCCTGGCAAACCGATCGAAGCCGTTCGATAAATCCAGGATCAGATCAATTGCTGTGCTTCCATTCAAGAGAATTGATTCAAGTGACGACAACGAGCGGCTTGGTATCGGAATCGCTGACACATTGATCACGCGGCTGGGAAACCTCCGGCAGGTGAGCGTCCGTCCCACAAGAGACGTGATGAGGTACGAGAACGGGGAAGATGATATTGCCGCCGCCGGCAGGGCCCTGGACGCAGACGCTGTCTTGGACGGCAGTATTCAACGCGCGGGAGATCGTTTGCGCGTCACGGTGCGGCTGGTTGCAACCGGGAGCAGATCCCAGATCTGGGCAGCCCGATTTGACGAGGCGTTCACGGGCATCTTCGCCGTTCAGGACGCGATATCCGAGCAGGTCGCGCAGGCTTTGTCGTTGAACCTGAGTGATGCAGAACAGCAGCTTCTCAGAAAGAACTACACCGAGAATGTGGAGGCTTATCAGGCATATCTGAAAGGGCGTTACTTCTGGAACAAACGAACGAGAGAAGACCACGACAGAGCAATCGAGCAGTTCGAGCGAGCGATCCAGATGAGTCCGGATTACGCGCTGGCTTACTCCGGGCTTGCCGATGCGTACTCGACCAGCGCCAATCGTACTCGAATCAGTGCGAGGCGCGAAGCGCTCTATAGAAAGGCGAAGGCAGCTGCGCTTAAGGCTGTTGAGATCGACAAGGATCTGGCGGAGGCGCAGGCCTCGCTGGGCCTGATCTCACGAAACTTCGATTGGAACTGGGCAGAAAGCGAGAGAGCGTTGAAGCTCGCGATTGAGTTGAGTCCGAATTGCGCCACGGCGCACCAGTACTACGCGCTGTTGCTGGCAACGGTTGGACGCACCGACGAAGCATCGTTCGAGATAGCTGTGTCGCAGAAGCTCGATCCGCTTTCGCTCGTAATCAACTCCGACCAGGCTCTCATAGAGATTTTCGCTCGGCGCCCTCGAGAGGCGATCGCTGTAGCGAAAAGAGCGCTCGAGATGGACAAAGAGTTTCAGCGATTGCAGCGTATGTTGATGTGGGCCTATCAAGAGGCCGGACTTCTTGACGAGGCTGTCCGCGAAGGTGAAGGCATGCTGGGAGCCGAGGGCGAAGACCCGATATTTCCGATGTCGATCCTGGGCTATGCGTATGCGGTGAACGGCCAGCCGGAAAAGGCACGGCAGATGGTTGAGAGACTGCTTGCGCAGACCGATCAGAGTTCTCCAGCGTCGGTGCAGGCGGCGGCGGTTCTCTCCGGACTTGGCGATCGCGACCGCGCATTCGAGCTTCTGGCGAAGGCGTTAACTGTGCGTGATGATAGATTGCTATGGATCAAAGTCGATCCACGGTTTGAGAATCTGCGTGTGGATGAGCGCTACACGAAGCTGCTTCGAAGCATGGGCTTTCCGCAATGACTGATGGGGTTCGCATACTGGAGCGAAACATTGCGAATGGAGAAGACAATGTTTCAGGTTGTGCTGGGTGCTCCGGTTCCTTGCGTTGTTGCTTATTTGAGTGTTACACGCGTAGCTCGGTCACGCGAACCCCGGACCTGGGTGACATCATGAAAAGACTACTCTTCACAATACTCGGAATGGTTCTAATCGCACCTGCATCAGGCGCTTATCTGCTGAATGCCAGGGGCAGGGCCAAGCATATCCAGCAGGCGGACAAAGCGGTGATCACCCTCAAGCAGCTTGAGGAAATGTTCGCGAAAATGCGCGCCGAGACCAACTGGGATACATAAGAGAAGATAATGAATTCACTTCGTCCTGAACGAGAAAGTATGAACAAAGTTATTGACCTTTACATTCTCATGCACCTGGCCGGTCTGGCCTGCGCACTGTTCCTGGCGTCGCCCACAGTTCACGGCCAGAACATCATCTGGCCACAGTTTCGCGGCCCGGACTCGAATCCCGTGGGAGCCCATGCGCGGCTGGCCGAACGGTGGTCGAAGACCGAGAACGTCGAGTGGTCGCAGGAGATTCCAGGGCGCGGATGGTCGTCGCCGATTGTGACCGGCGGCAAGGTGTTCGTGACCACTGCCGTGACAGAGGGCAAGTCGAAGCCGCCGCAGATCGGGACAGAGTACAGCAACGAGTACGTCGCGGAGCTGCAAAAACAGGGGCTCTCGATGGACCAGATACTGGAGCGCGTAACGGCGCGGGACATCGAACTACCGAAAGAGGTGAGGCTCCACTACTTCCTCTATTGCCTGAACCTGAAGAGCGGCAAGGTGGAATGGCAGAAGGAGTTTTACACGGGACAGCCGCCGGGCGGACGCCACCGCAAGAACAGCTTTGTATCAGAGAGTCCCGTTACCGACGGGAAGTTTGTTTACGTGTATGTTGCGAATTTGGGGCTGTGGGCGTTTGACATGAATGGGAAGCTGGCGTGGACGACACCGCTCGAAGCGAATCCGATCTATCTCGACTTCGGGACGGGGAGTTCGCCCGCGCTGGTGGGTAACCTGCTGATGATCGTGAATGACAACGAAAAGCAGCAGTACATTGCAGCGTTCGACAAACAGACAGGCATGCAGGTCTGGCGCAGGAATCGGGACATCGGCGGCAAGGAGCAGCCAGTGCAGCGATCCGGTTGGGCGACCCCGTTTGTCTGGCGGCACGCGCTGCGCACCGAAGTTGTGACGGTAGGGCCGGGGCAGGCTGTGAGTTACGATCTCGCGGGGAAAGAATTGTGGCGAATGTCGGGAATGGCGGCGACACCGATTCCTATGCCCTTCGTTTACGACGGACTGCTGTACATAGACGGCGGGCGGGGAAAGCCATTGTTCGCGCTCCGTCCCGGCGCGGAGGGTGATATTTCGCTCGGCAAAGATGAAGGCTCGAACAAGTATGTCGTTTGGTCGCAGTCGCGCGGCGGGACTTATCTGCCGTCGCCCGTGGCTTATGAGGGCGCGGTGTACACGCTGACCGAGACAGGTATCTTGAGCCGCTTTGACGCCAAGACGGGAGAGCTGACGTACCGGACGCGGATCGACCCGGCGGCAACGGCGTTCACGACCTCGCCCTGGGCCTACAACGGCAAGCTGTTCTGCCTGAGTGAAGAAGGCCAGACGTTCGTGATCGCGACGGGCGAGAAGTTCCGGTTATTGCACGTGAATGAACTGGACGATATGGCGCTCGCATCGCCGGCGCTGGTGGGTGAGCGCTTGTTGATACGGACGGAGCACCGCCTGTACTCGATCCGCCGCCGAAAATGAGCGGCACCGGGAACACCTTCTTACTTATCTTTCGTTGTAGTTCGTTCCACGAGTGCGGCTCTTTTACGTTACCGCCAACTGCATGGATGGTCAGAACTCCACAGTTGGCATCCCCTTCTCGTTACTCTACTCATACTTTCAGGTGGTCCCATAGTTGCCTCGCAATAGAACGCTAGAGGTCCCAGTTTTACGAGAATGGAGCTTACAAATGCGAAGTGTTGTTGAGTATTGCCAGGAGCACGAACCGCGCCTAAGGCTTTGCGGTATCGCCGAAGACGAGATTCTGAATCACGACTCAAGAGTACATTCAACCAGGAAAGACGTAATCACCCTGACGGAGATAACGGAACTGTTTGGCAATGGGATTCTCAAAGAAACATTCATCCAACGCAGAAGAGTCCTATTCCCAGGTGAGTCGTGGATCGATAGAGCTGAGATTCTGCGATCACAGTAGCGGAAAGACTGCGTCATGCGCCGCGAAAGAGTGAACTATTCGGTGAGGCTAGCGTGCCATCACATAGAGCGCGAATGCGGTAGCGATCAAAGGGTCGTCCTCTTTGACAAGGTTCACCGAGTTTCGGAAGCTGCCGTCGCCAGATTGTGGTGGGAGCTCGACACTAAGATTCGGCAGGACTCTCGAGATCGCGTGCGCGTAGTAGAAGCGGAGTCCCGATCCCCACGGCTGGCCGGTTCCTTCGTCAAACCCCGGCGCTCGGTCAGCCTCGTGATGATCCTTGAGCCAGTTGATGGCTTTCGCAACGCGCGGGTCCTCGTCGGGAACGCCGGCAGCGCGCAAAGCCAAAACCCCATCTGCTGTCGCGGTGCCATAGCTCGCGAAACGGCCTCCGCTCTCGCCGGCTTTGTTGATTTCAGGATTGACTGGAGAGAAGTAGAACCCCGCATCGGGATTCTGGGAGCGCTGCAGATAAACCAGGGCCCGAGTCATCACCGGATCAAAAGGCGGGACGCCTGAAAGCTGCAGCGCCTCTAGCACCTGCCGCGTCATCGACAGGTCCACGTGCCCGGCTTCGGGCGGACGGTGAATCGAGCCACCCATACCCCAACCGCCATAAGGAGCCTGCTCTGAAGTCCAGCCACTGGCTTCGCTGAACTGCTGAGCGCGCAGCTGAGCGACCATCGGCTCGATGACCTTTTCGTATCCGGGGTTCCGTGTCTTGACCATCGCGCACACCGCAAGCGCGGTAGCGTAGTTCGGATAGTCTGCCGCGGTGTCGTCCATCAGGCCAAGAGCGCCGGCGGCATTCGTGTTGGCCTTTATGAACGTGAGTGCGCGTTCGACCGCCCCACGCGGGCGTGACGATTCGCTTTCCGGCACGCCGAGCAAGGCGACCAGGATGAACGGGGTCAATGATTGTCCGGAGCGCAGGAGGCCGTAGGTTGTGCTGTGAAACCCGCCGTCCTCGGCCTGTTGCGACCACAAGTATCGCGCCGCATCCTTGAGCGGCGAGCTCCCTTGACGCCGGTAGCAACCGTTCACAAATGCCGCGGCGCTTGCTACGCCCAGTGCGTTCAGCAGAAATGTGCGACGGTCAATCGACACGATCGGATGTCAGGTTGAGGATTGCGGCACTGGTCACGGCGCAGCGTCCGGTAATGCAGTGCTGACCGGCCCACGTCCCATCAGCGTTCTGCAGCTTCAGGATCTTCTGCGTGATTTTCGCATTCCACTCGCTCCACACCTTGCCGCCTGAACGCTTCAAGCCGTCGCTGATGTTGAGATAGGAAAAGAACTCCTCTCCGCCAATCGAACCGTATCCCTCGACAAACTTCGAATCTGAAAGCTTGTCATTGATGGCGGCGAGTGCCGTGGCGTTTTGCATGCGACTCTCCGCCGAACGACTGAGTTGCTCGAGCGCCTGAGCATCCTGATACAGAGTTACTCCGGCAGCACTCGAGACGCTCACGCTCTCAGAAACGCCACCAACACCGCTGACGACACCGGCGCCCCCAACAGAGCCCCCACGGGCGAGTGAATCTCGATCCTGTTGGTTTTTCACGGTGTAGCCATCCGCACGCGCCAACACCTCTCGATCAACCGCTACGCCCTTCTTCCCGGCTTCGTACAGACTACGCGAAGCGAGGGACGTTCCCAGCAGCGGCGCCCACCCGCCGCCAACGTTCCAACTGCCATCCTTCGTTTGGTTTTTCTGAATCTTGGCAACACACTTTTCCAATCCTCTTCGAATGCGCGCGTTGGCGGCCCTGGCGAAGGTTCCGTCCACCTCTGCCAGCAGCATCGCCGTGAGGAAGGTATCTATGTAAGGTCCAAGCTTCCGTTGGATCTGCGTGGGTTTGGCGTTGGCGTCAGTGATCGAGAGGCCGTCAGCGGGACTTGACTCGACTCTTCGCAGAATGAAGTCGACCGCCCGTTCGACGTTGGGCCGATACTGGTTGCCTGCCCGGAGGAGTGCGAGCGCAGCCACCGCCGTGTTTGCGAGGTCATTTCCCGCCGATTCAAGGGGAACGGCCTGCCGAACATTCGAGGGGTCGCCGCCGTCCTGTCCCCACCCGCCATCCGCGCCTTGTACTGAGGCGAGCCACTTTGCGCCTTTTTCTACGGCGCGAATTGTTGCTGGGTCTCGGGCGACTGAAGTTTTGGCATCGCCTGATGACTTTGCCTTGCTGGTGGGCTGTTGCGTGCCAGTCGATTCTGCTCTTTTGCCACCTTTGTTGCCAGCGTTCTGAGCCCAAATGGCAGCGCCCCCTATCAGCACAAGCGAAACGAGAGTTACTAAGGATTTCACAATGTCGTCTCCTTTAGATCAATAGCGGAAAGGGTTCCGGCATTGCACGAAAGATGCCGGGTGCACGGTTCTAGCATTCAGAACGCGTTAGCTCCTTGAAAGTTGCAACTTATCAGCATCAGAAGGGCCGGAGCGCAATGATTCTCAGATCGTAGCGCCTCGCTCCTCTCAGGATAACGAGAGTGAGATTCTACACTGCTGTAGCCTAGACAAGGGAGCAAAAAAGACTCGCTATCAGCAGCAGCTTATGGCGAACCAGACTAGGTACTGAGGCCCGCATTCCAGGAGTCCACGTTCGATCTTAAGTTGTCGAATTACTGAAGGCGCATCGCGAGTTTCCACTTTCGATAAGCTTCGAGCTTCCCTACCCGCACTGAGTTTCGGCCACAATCGGACTGCATTACCAAAAAATTACCGCACAATTACGCCAAGTTTATGACTCTCGTGCCTCGTTGGGATTACTCTCCTTGCTTGATGAAACGGTGACCTCACGATCGCACCTTTTATCCTGAGTCTAATGTCACTCGGCATCAGGTTTCTGATTGCGGGCTTATGAATCCAGAAGCATTCGACAACACTCCGCTTAGATAGCTGCTCATAGCCCGCGCACAAACAGCCCAACAAGTTTTTCCTA
>DASYSA010000483.1:0-3588 GCA_036003885.1 Blastocatellia bacterium
ACCTTCTCCGCAACGATGCTTCGATCTGGGCGCAGCGACTGCACGGGTTCTGAAAGACGGCCCCTATCGCGTGGCACTGGTCGCGTCTTCCAGTTGGTCCCACGCCTTTCTTCATGACAAGGCCTGGCGGCTGCATCCGGACATCGAAAGCGATCGAGCGTTTTACGAAGCGCTCCAATCCGGAAACTACTCGAAATGGCGCGACACTCCGCTCAAGAATGTCGAGGATTCCGGACAACAGGAAATGCTGAACTGGTTCTGTCTCGCCGGAGCCATGTCTGAGCTGAAACGAACTCCGTCCTGGTCCACCTTCATCGAAAGCTACGTCTTCAATTCCAACAAGTGTTTTGCGATCTTCACTTGACCTGGGTGCCGGGGAGTTGCAGAGTGCAAACTCCCCTCCTAAGTTAGGAGGGGAGTTTGCGCGACGCCGAAATCGCCTTATAATTCCCCACTTCCATGAAGTCTTATCGCGAAGAACTCGTTTTTGAAACGAAAACCAGGCGCGCTTATATCAACATTACGCCGCAGGTGGAAGCTGCTTTGAAGAAGAGCGGCGTGAAGGAAGGTCTGTGCCTGGTCAATCCGATGCACATCAGCGCCAGTATCTATATCAATGACGACGAGGCCGGCCTGCTGAAGGATTACGACGACTTTCTCGAACGCCTGGTGCCGCATGAACCGACCAGGCAATATCGTCACAACGACACCGGCGAAGACAACGCCGATGCGCACATCAAACGCCAGGTCATGGGCCGCGAAGTTGTGGTCGCCGTCACCAATGGCAAGCTCGACTTCGGCCCGTGGGAACAGATCTTCTACGGGGAGTTTGATGGCCGCCGGAAGAAGCGCGTCTTGATCAAGATAATCGGAGAATAGCCAAAGTTCGGTGCTAGAATCGCGCCGCTATTCCTACAGGAGGGGATATATGAAGAGATTATTGGTTATTTCTCTGATGCTGCTGCTTGCAGTTGCAGCGCCCAGCGTCCTTCTCGCGCAGGCTCCGCAGGGAGAGCGTCGAGGAGGTGGACAGCGGCAAGGCGGAGCGCCCGAGGGGCGCGGAGGACGGGGCGACGGACAGGGACAAGGCCAGGCTCGCGGTGGCGCGCCACAGCAGCCGCCACAGGCGATTTCGCAAATCAAGCCGGGTCTTTTCCTGGTTACCGGCGCCGGCGGTAACACGACCGTCCGCGTCACCAACGACGGATTGATCGTTGGCGACACGAAAAACCTGGGCGACCAGTTCTACAACGAACTGATGACTCGGATAAGGTCGGTTTCGGATAAGCCGGTGAAATGGGTCGTCGTGACTCACCATCACCAGGATCACAGCGGCAACATTGGAAAGTTCCAGGAAGCGGGCGCCAAGGTTGTTGTTCACTCCAATCTGAATAAGAACCTTGAAACATATGCGCCACAGCAGGGCAAGCCCGCAATGGCGAATACCCCGTATAACAAGAAGGAATACGACATCAAGCTCGGCGGCGTTACGGCAAAGGTCTACCACTTCGGCAGTGCCCACACGAGCGGCGATTCGTTCCTCTACTACCCTGATCTGAAGGTTCTGCAGGGCGGAGACGCAATCGTGGGCGCGGCGCCCAATATTGACTTTCCCTTCAAGGGAAGCGGCGTCGAATGGATAAGAGTGCTCAACCAGGTTGCGAAGCTGGATTTCGATACCGTGGTCCCTGGCCATTCCGCCCAGGGTCAAACGACAATGAGCAGGGCCGACTTCATGGCGTACAAAATGAAATGGGAAACGCTGATCTCGCGCGCCCGGGAGTTGGTAAAGAAGGGCACGCCCAAAGATCAGTTACTCGCGCAGATCAAGACGGATGACATCGGCTGGAACGTCAACACTCAGCAGTGGCAACAGCCCGTCCGTCTCGATCCCTTCTACGCTGAGCTCAAGGCTGCAAAATAGGAAACTGTAGCGGCGGTCTATGACCGCCGACGATGTCGCATTGTTGAATCATCGGCGCTCATAGAGCGCCGCTACAGTTTCTTAGCGAGACGGAACAATTGCGATCGAGCGGTGTCTACATCCTCGAGAGGAGAGTAGACATGCTGGAAGATTCGCTTTTCGAGTCACAGGGCCACAAACCAACTCGCAAACCCGCAACCGTTCTCGTTTCGGTGGTCATTCATTTCGCTGTCGTCACGGTTCTCGCGCTCATTCCCCTCATTCAGATACAAGCGATACCGATGCCGAAAGTGGACATGTCGATGTGGGCGCCGAAAGCCGAGGCGCCAAAAGGTATTGAAGTAACCACGCTAACACCTCGCATTCGGACGATTCCTCAAGTCGATCCAGGAGATCTCGTCGCTCCTCCGTCCATCCCGACCGACATTGCTCTTGTGGTTGACGCGCCGGTCGGTCCGGCTGTCAATTTGCCGTTGCCCTCCGCGGGAGGCAGTGCAGACTTGCGTCTCCGCGAATTGATCGGCAGCCAACCCGAGGCGGAACTCCCAGCGCCGCCACAGCCACCGCCACCTCCACCGCCTCCAGCGGTAAAGGTCGCACCGACCCGGGTGAGTAGCGGTGTTCAGCAGGCGAATCTCATTCATCAGGTTCGCCCTGTATATCCGCATCTGGCGGTTCAGACTCGCATTCAAGGCGTGGTGCTGCTTGAAGCCGTGATCAGCAAAGAAGGAAGGATCGAGAGTCTGCGGGTTATCAGCGGCCACCCATTGCTGAATCTGGCAGCCCTTGACGCGGTTCAGCAATGGCAATACAGGCCGACGTTGCTGAATGGCGAACCTGTGGCCGTCATCACAACCATTACCGTGAATTTCTCGTTATCTAGTCCGTAGCGTCTTGATCTTTTCTTCAAGCTCGCGGCGCGAGGACGCCTCAGGCGTCCACCTTATTGCCTCTTCGTAAGTTGCTGCGGCGATCTCGGGTTGGCCTTCCTGTTCGTAGTAAGGACCCAGGATAAACGTCAACATGAAGGAGGAGAACCGCGGCGTGGCGAGTGCCAGCAGCGCGCTTGTCGCAACACGGCGGACTTCGCGTGAATCGTCGGTCTGAAGGCGGGACTTGAAGTCCTCGAACATCATTCGGTATGCAGCGGGCAGATCTTTTCGTTCTTTTTGAACCAGGTCGAGTTCACGACGCAAAGCGGCTGTCTCGCTTGCAGGATAGACCGGTTGATCCAGGAATTTGGGTGGTGTTCGAAGCCGCGCAATATCTTCCACGATCTGCTCAATGGCGGTGGCATCCTGGGCGAGCTTCGTGTAGTTCACGTGATCCGGGGTGTCGCCTGGCCCGTGATAGTCCTTGTGTGTCGCGTGGGTGAAAAACAGATATGGAACGTGCTTTAGCGCGAAAGGCGCAAAGTCGCTGCGGGGTCCGATCAGATCCGTACCGACGATTAGCATCTCCGGGCCGGACCTCTTTTGCATGATGCCGGCAAGCTCGCTCGAATATTCCGTACCAAGAATGAACATGGTCCAGGTTGGAAGGTCCATGAACGTTCGTCCCATTGTGTCGAAGATGATCGCAGCCTGGACCTTGTCGAGGGGATAGAGAGGATGGTCAGAGTAGTATCGAGAGCCGTTAAGTCCCTGTTCCTCGTCGTCGAAGGC
>DASYSA010000484.1:0-3762 GCA_036003885.1 Blastocatellia bacterium
CTCCGAGGGATTGATGGCCGAACTGGGAAGTCATCAGATCACCGCGGCCAGTTGGTTTTTCGACTCGCCCCCCGAAGCTGTTTATACCGCGGGCGGCATCTCCCGTTACAAGGATGGCCGCGAAGTCTCCGATCACATCTACGCAACATTCGAGTATCCCGGCGGCCGTACGGCGACGTTTTCGTCGATTCAGTCGAACGCACACGAAGATGCTTACGAAATGTTCATGGGAACGAAGGGAACCCTCCTTTTGAGACACGAGGTGGAAGCCTATCTGTTCAACGAGGGGGAGGGCGAGTCGACAAAGGCGGCTTCAGCTACTGGGCCGACGGATTCGCCCGTACGCTCCGCCCCCGCTGGCGACGGAGGGGAAAAATCTTCCGCCTACAGGCTCGAGATTGCGGAATTCTGTTCGGCAATCAGAACCGGCAGCCCGATCCGGTGCGGCCCTCAAAAGGCGATGAGAACTGCCATTGCATGCCTGACGGCAAATCGAGCAGCAGAACAAAAAGCCAGGTTAGAGATTCCCACAACCTGGCATCCATTCACGTACACGACCAAGGTTGAGTAAAGAATGTTAGAACGTCCTCGCGCGGCACAGCTTCACGTTGCGGCTACCGCATTTCTTGCATTGTTTACAATCGTCGGGCTGGCCCTCTACGGATTGCCGCTCTATTACGACCATATGGTAACCGAGTTTGGCTGGTCGCGAACCCAGGTCACTTCGGGCAACGCGCTCAGCAAGCTGCTGGTGGGACCGTTGTTCGGTTTCGTCGCCGGCTGGGTCGTGGACCGGTTTGGACCTCGACGCCTGATGCTGACCGGAATACTGATGGCCGGCGGCGCACTAATCGGCCTTAGCAGCATGTCGGCGCTGTGGATGTTTTATCTCTTCTATCTCCTGAACGCGCTCGGCTACGTTTGTGGAGGGCCCCTCCCGAACCAGGTGTTGCTCTCACGGTGGTTCGACAAGGCGCGCGGCAAGGCAATGGGGTTCGCGTATGTGGGTCTCGGTGTAGGCGCCGCCACCGTTCCGCTGTTATCAAACTGGCTGACCCACTCCTACGGCTGGCGAGGCTCGCTGCGCGGGCTTGGCATTCTCATAATCTTGCTGGGCTTTCCCATGGCTTACTTCGTGAAGGAGTCGCCTGAGAAGACGGTCGAGACGAAGGAAAAGACAGAGCTTGCTCCAATGCAAGAAGTCTTCAAGAGCCGGAGCTTCTATCTGCTCGCTCTCGGCAGCATGTGTTCGATCGGTGCGGTCGGCGGAACGAATCAACACTTGAAGCTGTTTCTGAGTTTGGATCAGCAGTACGAGCAGGGCGAAGCGGCCAGGCTCATTTCGCTGGTGTTCACCCTCAGCATCGTCGGAAGATTGCTAATGGGCTGGCTTGCCGATCGCTGGCCTAAGAAGTACGTGATGCTCCTGATCTACCTTCTGGTCTCCGCGGCCATACCATTGCTGCTCGTCGCATCGTCTCCCGGAGCCATGTATCTATTTGCGATTGTCTTTGGCCTCGGGTTGGGCGGCGAATATCTGATTATTCCTTTGATGGCAGCTGAGATGTTCGGTGTTAAGGTGCTGGGGCGGCTGATGGGAGTCGTTCTGACCGCGGACGGCGTCGCCGAAGCGGTCTCTCCAATGTTGATAGGTTATCTTCGAGATCGCACGGGAAGCTACAGGACCGGGTTCATAGTGCTGATGGGGATCGCAATGCTGGGGGCAATTGCCGTTGCCTCGTTGTCGCGAAAATCAGAAGTCAGAGATCAGAGGTCAGAGATCAGAGATGAGACTTCTGACCTCTGACCTCTGACCTCTGATCTCTGCTCTGATCTCTGACCAAGGAGTTTTAAAGGATGAGCAGTCATCCCTACGTCCATCTCGGAAGCCTTCGAAGTGCAGAAGCGTTCAAGCGGCATTTGAGCGAACACGACATCCCGATCCCTTGCGACGATGAGATCGCCACGGGAAGCGGGGCCCCGTTAGCCCAACCGCTGCGCTCCAATGGAATCTCGATCGGAAACCGCTTTGCAATTCACCCGATGGAAGGATGGGATGGCACCCCCGATGGGAGACCTACGGATTTGACCCTTCGCCGCTGGGCGAATTTCGGCCGAAGCGGAGCGAAGCTCATCTGGGGAGGAGAGGCTGTTGCAGTCCGTCACGATGGCCGCGCCAATCCGAATCAACTCCTGATCGGCCAGTACTCGCTCGACGATCTATCCTGTTTGCGCGAGACCCTCGTCGCCGAACACAAAAAGACTACCGGCTCCGTCGATGGACTGCTGATAGGTCTGCAACTGACGCATTCGGGCCGCTACAGCCGACCCAATCCCGGCCGCGCCGAGCCTCGCATCCTCTATCACCATCCATTCCTCGACAAACGTCTCGGATTGCCGTCCGATTATCCCGTGCTCACCGACGGCGACATTCGCGAAATCATCGAAGCGTTTCATAAGGCAGCGCGGGTCGCTGAACAGGTGGAGTTCGACTTTGTGGACGTCAAGCACTGTCACGGTTATCTCGGACACGAACTCCTGAGTGCACATGTGCGAGAGGGCGATTACGGCGGGAGCTTCGAGAACCGGACGCGTTTCTTGAGAGAGGTGGTCCAGGGGATTCGCACTTATGCGCCGGCTCTAGAGATAGGAGTACGGCTCTCGGCCTTTGACCTGGTGCCCTTTCATCCGGACCCGGCCAGTTCCTCCCCCGGCAAACCCGGCGCCGGCGTGCCTGAACCTTTCGAAGAACTACTGCCCTATCGTTGGGGTTTTGGCGTGAATCGGGCCAACCCGCTCGACTCCGATTTAGAGGAGCCGGTGCGCTTCCTGTCGCTGCTCGGCGAACTGGGGATTCGCCTCGTGAACATTTCGGCCGGTTCGCCTTACTACAATCCGCATGTGCAGCGCCCTGCCCTCTTTCCTCCGTCCGACGGGTACCTGCCGCCCGAGGACCCGCTGGTCGGAGTCGCCAGACAGATGGCGGCAACGCGGAAGTTGAAGCAGCAGTTTCCGAATCTGCTGGTAGTCGGCACCGCCTACACGTACCTGCAAGAGTTCTTGCCCAACGTGGCGCAGGCAGCCATCAGGGAAGGCTGGGCTGACAGCATCGGACTCGGCCGCATGGTGTTGTCGTATCCCGAACTCCCCTGGCATGTGCTTCAAGGCCGCACGCTCGAACGCAAACGCATTTGCCGGACCTTCAGCGACTGCACGACGGCTCCGCGCAATGGAATGCCCTCGGGGTGTTACCCTCTCGACGGCCATTACAAGAATTCTGAAACGGCTGAGCAACTCAAGCAGATCAAGAATCGCTATCGCAAGGAACAGGCTGAGTGATGGAAAAAAGACCAGTCGCCTTCATTACAGGCGCCAGCCGCGGCATCGGGCGCGGGATCGCCATAGAGCTGGCAAAGCAGGGATACGATCTTGCCGGAAGCTCGAGGATCTGCGATCCCGCAAACGGAGCGAGCGGCATCTTCGAGGTCAAGCGGTCGGTTGAAGAACTTGGATCGACCTTTCTCCCGATCGAGGGAGACGTTTCTGTTCTGGAAGACCACGATCGCATGCTCAATCCGATCCTGGAGAAGCTTGGACGAATCGATCTCCTCGTAAACAACGCCGGCATCGCACCTGAAAAGAGGCTGGATATTCTCGAAACGACGCCCGAGAGTTTTGACCGGGTGTTGTCCACCAACCTGCGAGGGCCTTTCTTTCTGACTCAGCGAATCGCTGAACAGATGATCAGCCAGAAGAAACAGA
>DASYSA010000485.1:0-21233 GCA_036003885.1 Blastocatellia bacterium
GGCTTGAGACCCTGGGCCATCATTCGGTTAATAATCTCAAGTAGCGCGGAGTTATACGGCGTCGGAATGCCTACCTTTTTCCCCAGCTCGATTATGTCGCCATTCAGGAAATCAGCTTCGGTCGATTTCCGTCCCAGATGGAGGTCCTGCCACATCGAGGGATACGTTCGATGGCCCGATCCCTCGCCGTTACTGTCGGACTTCGGAGCCCGCCGCAGCGCTTCGGTCATCTTGCGTATTCGAATAGGCGAGGGCTCACCCTCCGGAGGCTCGACCGCAATGCCGGCGGCTTCAAGTACTCTCAATCCCTCTTCGCGCACGGCGAGCATCAGCTTGCGCATATCCGGGTCGCGCATACCCCGCTCGATCCAGTAGCCCACGATCGTGTGTGTCGCATTGTTCAGATTCGCCACCAGCTTCCCCCACTTCATAGCCATCACGTGCGCCGATGCCATCGCCTCCAGCCCGGCGCTTGTGAGGTCGGCTGCAATTTGTTGAGCCGTGCCGTCGACGCCCGCGGGATAACAGCCGAAGGCGAGGACGCGGCCGGGCGGCAATGTGATCAGGTCGGGTTGAAGCTGCACGGCACTCAGGAAAACCAGTCCGGCGTAGACCTTTGCAAAACGCTCGGCCGCTATGGCTTCATTGCGAACGCCGTTCTGAAGGCAGACCACTGGAACAGACCGGCCGTAGACCGAGAACAGGTCGTCCACAACTTCGGCGGTTGACTGCGACTTAGTCGTGATCAGCACGATGTCCCGCGGGGTCGGCTTCAGTTCGGCGGCGGCGGTCACTGCGTCTGCCTGGAAGCTGATCTCTTCGCCGTCCTGCTCTATGCGGATGCCTCGCCTGAGCGCTTCCGCGTACTCGGGCCTGGCGACAAGCACCACCTGGAAACCAGCTCGTATCAACAATCCCCCGATTGTGCTTCCAACCGCGCCGGCGCCGAAGATGATGTACCTTGTTGGTTGTTCGGCGTTCATGGTGGTCGATAATATCGCACCGCCCCCCGGCTGTGACAAACCAATGTGCGATGCCGCTGGCAAAGCGAGCCTGAGGTGCTAGGATGGATGCTTCAGCAAGGAGCGCTGGTATACGACATGATTATAGAGAAATCGATCCCGCAACAGATCAACCTCTATTACGACCTCTACATTCCGGATGAGCAGCGAGAGCGTCTGAGGCCGCTCATCATCGCCTTGCATGGCTACGAAGGAAACAAAGAATCGATGATGGCTCTGGCTCGGAAGATTAACTCGGATGACTACGTGATAGCGTCGGTCCAGGGTCCCAATTCGTTCTTCACGGCCGACGCCAGGGAGCAGGGAAAGCCAAAGATTGGATTTGGCTGGATGATGCAGTATAAAGCCGCGGAGACGATCGAACTGCACCATAAGACGCTGCTGTCCGTGATCGAAGAGACCCGCTCCCAGTGCCGCATCGACCCCGATTCAATCTTCCTACTCGCGTTCTCTCAGTCGGTGGCGCTGAACTATCGCTTCACTTTCACTCACGCCGGGGTGGTGCGCGGAGTGATCGCGGTATGCGGTGGAATTCCGGGAGACTGGAATGACGACAAATACAAGAACAGCGACACGGACGTTCTGATCATCGCGGGAGATGACGACGAGTTCTACCCTTCAGAACGGACGAGAGGCTTCAAGGATGCGTTGGCCCGCCGAGCGCGGTCGGTCGAGTATGTCAGCTTTCCAGTGGGGCATGTCTTCCCGCGCGAATCGCTCCCTGTTATTAATGATTGGATCGCGGGAAGAAGGATCTAGGATCTGGGATTTAGGATCTAGGTGGGATCTGTCCTAGATCCTAAATCCTAAATCCTAGATCCTTCCTCATCCTTCCTCACTCTTTCAATCGATACACTGCGAAGGGGCGGTGCGGGTCGGGCCCGATCTGACCATCGCGGCGGTAGTTGTCCCGGACAAACTCAGTTACTTCTGAATCGGGCTCCGACATCAGATTGGCCTCGACATCGAGAATCACTCGCGGCCGTTCTCGCCTGAGGTCTTCGATTAGCCGAGAGCTCGACTCGCGCCAAAACTCCTCATTGTCCGGCTCGACGGCCGCACCATCCAGAAACCTGCCTGTTGTGTAGTAGGGCAACAAGTAACGGGACGCGGGACGGCACTGCGAGCGCCAGTACACGTCGAGCGCATAGCCCCAGATGTATATCGGTTCGCCCTCTGCGGCCATGCCCCGCAAGCGGTTTGCGACAACCTCAGCTTCGCGTTCACGCTGGGTCATTCCCCAGCTCTCGCTGGTACCGGTCCTGGTGCCGGTGACTGTTTCGTAGGCAAGAATAGCCGTCCGCCCGTGAAATCTCACCAGACCGACTAGGAAGATGAGAACAAGTGTCGCGAACGCGACTCGGCGTTTTCTGCCTGCGCCGGCGAGGCCTTCGAGGAGAGTTCTCATGCCTCGTGCCCCCAGCAGTGAAAGCGCCGGCAGAACCTGAATGAAGTAGTGACCGAAGAAGCGGCCGCCAGTGAACACCCCAACAAGCGATACCCCACCCCACACGGACACGATCAGGTCCATCTCACGATCCGGGCAAACCGGGCGAACTTTCGCGAGCGCTTCATCCGTGGGTTTGCTCCGAATGGATCGCACGAGGGCGAAGGCAGCCAGTGACCAGAGTGCCAGATTGAACAGCGCGTAACCCAGAGTCCGTCCGGCCATGAACTTGAGCCATACGTCTCTGGGCAGAGCTCTCATATAGAGGCTACCCATCTCAAAGACATTGCGCCAAAAATCGTCCAGCGCGCCGGTTGACCGGAGCCAGAGAACCAAAGAGATCATGACCGCGGCAAAGCCTGCGCCGACCGTCAAGAGCCTGACGATTGCGGCGCCGGCCTCTGTCAGCACAGCCGGCGCGTTTGAATCCTTGCGCCATGCGCGATAGACCGCGACCCCTTCATACAAGGCGAAGAACAGCAGGCTGAACACTGCGACTTGCTTGAACAATGCCGCCAGTCCGGTGAGCAGTCCGGCAATCAGCAAGGGCGCCACCGAACGGCCGGAAGAGACTCTCACGGGGCCGCTGCCCTTCATTGGGCTGCGAGCTCTAATGAAGAAGTAGAACGATGCGGCGTAAGGGAGGGCCATCAGGAGTTCGGTGTTGGCGGCCATCATGTCCTGGGTGTAGTAGTTCGTGCTGAAGTAGATGAACAACAGCGCTGCCCAGAATCCCGTCCGCCTGTCATAGAACCGAGCGGCTACTTGATAGAGAACTACTGAGGTGGCGAAGTTCCACAGCGCGGCTACGAGGTGCACTGCGACCATGCTGCGCCCGAATAGCCGGAACACCGCCGCGTAGAAGAATGTTGATCCCGGAGGCTTGTCTGTGACGATGTCCGCATACAACCGCGCGCCCTCCAGCAGGCGCGTTGCCGTGATCGCGCGAATCGCTTCATCGCCGGTCACGAAGTCGTAGCGCAGGTAGAAGCCTCGAAGCAACAGGTTGAGTAGAAACAGTCCCGCAAGCGCCAGGACGACTTGCCTGCTCGTAAGAAGCGGCTCCTCGGCCGGTTCGGCGATGATCGGATTGTGCCGCACCGTCTGGGCCATCGGATCAGCTCTCCCTCCTCAGCCGTGAATAGTACCAGCAAGAAACGTTTAACGTTTAACGTTTGCCGTTTGTCGTTCCTCTCTCTTCGAGGTCTATGGTTTGCCTCCTATCGCGATTTCACGTTCCAACGACAAGCGAGCAGAGGATTCACGCAAAACACAAAACCTAAAACCTAAAACGCAAAACGTAAAACGTTTCCCGTCTTGACGCTCAGCTTGGGCGTTTGCTCTAATCGCTTGGGAAGGTAAATCGTGGAAAAGAGCGAGCTCGTATACGACTGGAACACGGCGGGACGAGAGTTGGCCTCCGAACGTCGCGTCGAGTTGAATGACGAGACTCTCAGGGACGGTCTTCAGTCGCCTTCCGTCTTCGACCCGCCGATTGAGAGAAAGATCGAACTGCTCCACTTGATGGATTCGCTGGGCATCAACGCCGCGGACATCGGTTTGCCCGGTGCAGGCCCGCGAGCCGTCGCCGATGTGACCCGGCTGGCAAAAGAGATAGTCGACTGCAAGCTCGACATCACTCCTAACTGTGCGGCCAGAACAGTTTCCGCCGATATCCAGCCCATCATAGACATTTCGGAGAAGGTCGGCATTCCGATCGAGGCCTGTACCTTCATTGGCTCGAGTCCTATTCGCCAGTACGCTGAAAGCTGGTCGCTGGAAATGATGCTCACCGCGACTGAGGATGCGGTCAAGTTCGCAGTTTCGCGCGGGCTGCCGGTTATGTACGTGACCGAAGACACCACGCGGGCGCATCCGGATACGGTGCGAGCGCTCTACACGACCGCAATCGAAGCGGGCGCGCGGAGAATATGCGTATGCGACACGGTTGGTCATGCAACTCCTGACGGGGTGAGCGCGCTGATCGGTTACATCAGGAGCATCGTCGCGGACACCGGCGAAGACGTGAAGATCGACTGGCATGGCCATCAGGATCGCGGGCTTGGAGTCATCAATTCGATCGCCGCCTTCGAAGCCGGCGCCGACCGGTTGCACGGCACTGCCCTCGGAATAGGAGAGCGGGTCGGCAATGCGCCGATGGACCAGCTGCTGGTGAACCTGCAACTGATGGGATACATCGGCCGCGACCTGGGAAACCTGATGCGCTACTGTGAGACGGCCAGTGAGGCCACCCGCATTCCGATACCGATCGGCTATCCGGTGGTCGGCCGCGACGCGTTCCGCACCGCAACCGGGGTACACGCCGCGGCAGTCATCAAGGCATTTCGCAAGGGCGACGAATGGCTGGCCGATATGGTCTACTCCGGCGTGCCCGCAAAGATGGTCGGACGCGAGCAGTTGATCGAAATAGGCCCGATGAGCGGCAAGTCGAACATTGTCTTCTGGCTTGAACGACACGCCGTCGAGGCGACAGAAGAGCGAGTCGAGCGCATACTCAATCACGCCAAACAGCGGAGTGCCGTGCTCAGCGATGAAGAGGTTATGGCGCTCGTTTGATGCGGATTCAGGATTTTCGTTCGTCCTGGCGTGTCGTTGTAGAGTGAAATCGAGAGAAGCTGCAAACCAGAACTCAAAAGAACGGGAAACCCGAAACGCGAAACGTCTCTGCCCGAGCATTCAAGACGCGTGAAAGCAGGAAGCCACAAAGATGTCCCAGTCGATCAATCCACAAACCGCCCTCGATAGTCCTCAATACCGCGACCTGCTCTCCACGCCGCCGATCGGGCAGGCATTCCACTTTATCGATCAGTCTCAGCAAGAGGTCACCGAAGAACTGATTCGCATCTGCGAGATCCCGGCGCCGCCCTTCAAGGAAGAGGCTCGGGCTGCCTATATCAAGCGCAGGTTCGAAGAGATCGGGCTCGAGCGAGTGAGGACGGACCCTGAGGGTAACGTTATCGCCGAACGCTCAGGCTGCTCATCTGGTCCATCGGTTGTGGTGTCGGCTCACCTCGATACGGTCTTCCCGGAAGGCACCGATGTGCAGGTGCGGCGCGAGGGCCGGCGACTATGCGCGCCAGGCATAAGCGACAATACCTGCGGGCTGGTGAGCCTGATTGCAATCGCACGCGCTCTCGATACGGGACGAATTGAAACCGAAGGGCCGATCTATTTTGTCGCCACGGTCGGAGAAGAGGGAGAGGGGAACCTCCGGGGCGTCCGATACCTGTTCACCGAGGGGGCTTTCTCTCGAGGAGTCGATGCCTTCATCTCGCTCGACGGCCCGGGCCTCGAGCGCATAACCCAGCGAGCACTGGGGTCGCGTCGCTACCGAGTGACGATCACCGGACAGGGCGGGCATTCGTGGGGCGACTTCGGTATTGTGAACCCGGTCCACGCACTGGGCCGGGCGATCGCCAGGTTTGCAGCCTATCCGGCGCCTGTCTCGCCTCGCACGTCGTACAACGTGGGCGTCATAGAAGGCGGCAGTTCGGTGAACGCGATCCCGGAACTTGCAAGCATGACCGTCGATATGCGCTCCGTGTCGAGCGATGAGATAGACAAACTGGAGGCTTATCTTCAGCGGGTCGTGGACCTCGCGGTCAGAGAGGAGAACTCCCAACGCGCAATGTCGGGAACAAGTCTGACTTACCATATTGAGCAGGTTGGTAATCGACCTTCCGGAGAAACTCCTCTTGAATCCACTATAGTCCAGGCAGCGATCGAGTGTTCACGGGCGCTTGGCATCGAGCCCCGGCTCGACTGTTCCTCGACCGATTCGAACATCCCGATCTCGCTTGGCATTCCGGCGATAACGATCGGAGTCGGCGGTGTTTCAAACAACTGTCACAGCTTGACTGAATGGTATGAGCCTCTCGGACGGGAACTGGGACTGAAGCGACTGTTGCTGCTTACGGTAGCGATGGCTGGAGTGAAGGTCTAATACCGCGCTACCAGCCACGACCTCAGAGGCAGGGAGTCGTCCCGCAGCTAAGAGCAGAGTCACAAAGCGTTCCGGCCTTGCTATCCTGGCGGGAAAGATGGCTCCACGTGCTCGGTATCGACTCTCACCTTCCGGAGCTCTGATCTGTTCAGACGCCCCTGGATCATCAGCCAGCCCGCGCCGGGAATGAGAAAGGACAGACCGAGCAGCATCGCAACCTGACGCGGTCCCAGACCTCCATAATCGAGCGCCCATCCAGACAGGTAGGTCGACACCGACATCGTGAGCGTTACAAGAGCAAGCTCGAGTGAAAATACTCGACCCAAAAAACGATTCGGCACCGATAACTGCAACAGTGTCGTTGAGAAGACCCACTGGATGCTTCCTCCCGCATGCGCACCCACCACGAATATCAACGCCAGCTCGAGTCCCGGCGCCCAGGCAAAGAGCACATAGAAAAGCGCTGAGATGAAGAACGCAACCGCGATTGCCCGTCGCATCGTGCGCGGCGAGCCGTCGGTCAGCCATCGAGTGGCCACCGGCCCAATCAGCGCTCCAATGCCGCGGGCCGCATACAGCAATCCTATTGAAGCGCTCCCATCGCGCCCAATTGGAAAGACCTGCCTGCCGAAGATGGTCAGCAGCAGGAGCACGCCTCCTCCCAGACCCCATCCGCTCTTGACCAACAGGATAGCCATGATTCGCAGGTTTGATCTCAGGTAACGCGCGCCCTCCAGAAGATCAGTGATGCCGGTCGCGTCGGCAAACGAGAGGGTTTTTACAACCGAGGGATCTCTCGCTTCCTGCGGAGTTGGCTTGATTTGCACGTATGCAACAAATGCAGCTGAAATGAAGAACGACGCCGAATCAATTACGAATGCCGCGTTTCGACCGAAGGCATCGGTGACAACGCCGCCAAGGGCCGCCCCCAGCGCAAGGGTCACCGACCACGAGGCTCCCGACAAGGCATTGGCTGCTATCAGGCGGGCGCGCGGGACTATGCTCGGGATCGCAGCGGACTTCGCGGGATCGAAGAAGGTCGAAGCCATCACCTGCAGAGCAGCGAGGACATAGACCATCCAAACCTGATCGGGCCTGTGAATGAGCAGGAAACCCAGGACCAGAATGCCGCGCACCACATCGGCCGCAATCATGATTGTCTTTCGGCTGAATCGGTCGGCGGCGACGCCCGCTAACGGCCCGACGAAGAAGGCGGGGAGCAGCTTGAGTATGAGCACATAGCTTACGGCCTGGCCGGTGCCGCTGAGGCTCAGTAGAAGCGTGAAGAGAGCGACGCTGTTGAACCAGTCGCCGGTCTGCGAAATGAGTTGCGAGATCCAGAGCCGCGTGAAGTCAGGATTCTCACGAAGGAGGGGCAGGTACGCTGGCGTGCGATTGGCGCGGCTGCTCATTCGGTGATTGTAGATGCGAGGGAGTGGGCTTTCAAATCCGGGCAATACCAAGGGACGCAGCAACCCTTCCGAAGCCGCGGGCGTCAGCCCGGGGTTGACTGCTTTCACCCTAAAGACGGTGCGAGGAGACGATCGTCAAAGCCGCGCGCGTAAGCCCGGGGTAGCTTGCTTTCAACCTCACAAGGATGACTAGACCAACTCGACACAGGTCGAAAGTAAGCTGCTACGGGCTGACGCCCGCAGCTTTCTCCGCGAGCGCGACCTCGTTCTTAGGTCGAAAGCGAGCTGCTACGGGCTCACGCCCGCAGCTTTCTCCGAGCGCCAACTCGTCCCCCAGCCGAGAGCAAGTAGTTGCGGATTGATGCCGTAGCCAATACCACCGTCCGGGAGTGGGATTCTCGATCCCGATTCCCATTCCACCCAGCCCCAGGCTTGCCGACAAGGCATCGCCCATGTATAAGTACTGCTGAACCTCGAGACAACCCGAATAAGGCTGGATTATGCACATCGAATCTCTGAAAGTCTTCTGCGATCTCATAAACACCCGCAGCTTTTCCAAGGCCGCATCAAAGAACTTCGTCTCCCAGTCCGCGGTGAGCCAGCAGGTCAAGGCGCTCGAGGATCGGTTCAATCGCAAATTCGTCGAGCGCAGCCGTGGCGGCCTGGTCCCGACTGCTGCCGGAATGGCCTTCTATAACGGCTGCCGCGAAGTACTCGATCGCTTCGACGCCCTGACGGAGGAGATGAAAGGACTGGGCAACATCGTGAGCGGGCAGGTCCGCGTCGCTTCAATCTATTCAGTCGGCCTCCACGAGCTTGCACACATCGTCAAGAAGTTCATTAAGGCCTATCCCCAGGTAAACATACACATCGAATACAGCCGTCCCAATAAGGTCTATGAGGACGTTATCAACGGCACGATCGACCTGGGCATTGTCGCCTATCCGACGGCTCGCCAGCAGATCGAAATTGTCCCTTTTCGAAGCGACCGGCTCTACCTGATCTGCAGCCCGGACCACGAACTTGCCGCTCGTAAACGGATAGACGTAGCGGCCCTGGACGGCCAACGCTTCGTTGCGTTCGAGCGCGACATTCCCACCCGCAAGGCTGTCGATAAGATACTTCGCGCGGCCGGCGTGACCGTTCACTACGTCATGGAGTTCGACAACATCGAGACGATCAAGCGCTCGGTCGAAGCCGATCTGGGCATAACGATTCTTCCGCGCGCAGCGGTTGAGAATGAAGTTCGAGCAGGCACCCTGAGCGCGGTCAGTTTCAACAAGAGTTTCACGCGACCAATTGCCATCGTCCACCGCAAGGGCAAGGTCTTCAGCACAGCGGGTTTGCGCTTCATCGAGATGCTGACCGAGAAGGCTGCCGCCCCCGGCCCCGCCTAGCCGAGCGGATCAGGCCCTCGAATCCTCGATTCTCAGTCACGAATGTGGAGGCATTCCTGGTCAGAGTGCACCAGACTCGCGACTGCGAATCGCAAAATCGAGGGCCTGACCCCAGGAAAGGGCGTTCCTGGTCGGAGCGCCTGGTTTTTGTTGGATATCGGTCAGTTTGTGACTGCGAATCGAGGAATCGAGGGCCTGACCCCGGAAGGCCTTTTTTCGCCGGCCCGGCAAGCTTATTCTTTGGCCTCCGGCGATCGCGTGCTATATTAGACAAGCGACTCGTGACCACACCACCGTCGGTTGTCAATTCTTAAACCAATCGAAGGAGTCTTTTGAACTATGAGCGGCTCCGTGAGTACTGCGCAACAATATCTCGATAAGGGCATAGTCTTTTACAACAAGGGCTGGCTTGACGAAGCGATAAACAGCTATCGCCTGGCGATTGAAATGCGAACCGGCAACTTTCCGCGCGCCTACTACCAGCTCGCACGCGCGTTGCTGGATGTCGGCGACGTAGACGGCGCCATCGACTCCTTTCGCCGCTCGATTGAGCAGCAGCCCGAAAACCCCGATGCCTACTATAACCTCGGGCTGACCCTCGCGCGACGCGGCGAATACAACGAAGCCATCGACTCCTATCACAAGGCCATCGAGCAGCGCGCCGGCAATCACCCCTGGGCGTATCACAACCTCGGAATAGCTCTGCTCAGGCGCGGCGCCTTCGACGACGCGGCAGTTGCATTCAATCGCGCGATCGAACAGCGCAACGGCGAGTTCCCAAAAGCGTGGCACAATCTGGGCGTCTCGCTCGCCCGCAGAGGTGACCTGGAACAGGCTGCTGCAGCCCTTCGCAAGGCGATCGATCAGAGGCAGGGGAATTACCCCGATACCCATTTCGAGCTCGGCAACGTGCTGCTCGAGAAGGGGGACCTGGACGCCGCGGTCGAGGCCTTTCGCGCAGCCATCAAACAGCGTCGGGCCCGCTTTCCCGAAGCGCACTTCGAACTTGGCCAGGCTCTCTATGGCCAGGGCCGGCTCGAGGAGGCCGTCGCCGAGTTTCGCTCGGCCATCAACGAACAAGCTCATTACCCGGAATCCCACTATGAGCTGGGGCGAACGCTCGCGCGGCTGGGCAACCTGAAAGAGGCCGTGTCGCAATATCGCACCGCAATCGAGCAGCGGAACGATTTTCCCTGGGCCCATCACAACCTCGGCATCGCGCTTGCTCGATTGGGCAACCTGAGCGAAGCCATCGCCTCGTTCCGGCAAGCCACCCAACAGAGTCAGCGATTCCCGCGCGCCCACTTCGACCTGGGCGTGGCGCTCTACAATCAGGGAGACGCGGAAGGCGCGATAGAGGAACTCAGCGAAGCGATCAGCCTCCGCGGAGGGAGCTTTCCCGATGCGCACTACGAACTGGGCAAAATCTACGCCGTAGGAGAAAAGCTGGATGCGGCCATCAAATCATTCCGTACGGCCATTGCCCAGAACGGAGATTTTCCGGAAGCACATTGTGACCTTGGACGGGCGCTCTATCGCAGCGGCAATCCGACCGAAGCTGTCGGGGCATTCAGATCGGCGGTTGCGCAGCAGGGAGGAGACTTCGCGGCTGCCCATCATGGCCTCGGACTCGCGCTTTTCGATCTCGGGCAGATAAGCGAGGCGGCAGACGAGTTCCGCGCTGCGCTCAAGCAACAGCAGGTCTTTCCTCGAGCTTCCCGCGACCTCGGCCGGTCCTTATATCGGCTCGGCGACCTGGATGCGGCCATCGCCTCCCTGCGAACCGCGATCGATCAGCAGGATGGAAGCTTCGCAGAGGCCTACCACGACCTTGGGCTTGCTTATTTCAGCAAGGGGCAACTCGACGAATCGATCGGGGCGCAGCGAAAGGCCATCGAGCAGTTATCCGGGTTTGACAGTGCCTACTTCTGGCTTGGCACAGCCTACAATGCGAAAGGCGAAGTCGAGAGCGCCATCGAGTCGTATCAGGCGGCCATCGACAACCGCGAGGGGCCTTATCCGGAAGCACATTACAATCTGGGTCTCGCTTACGCGCGCACGGGCGACCTCAACAGCGCGATTGAATCGTACCGAGCCGCCCTCGCGCAGAATGAAGAATTCGCCGCCGCACACTACAGCCTGGGGGCAGCGTTACTGGAAGAGGGTTCTCTCGACAACTCCATTGCCGAGTTGCGCCGCGCGCTCGCGATCAACGAAGAGATGCCCTGGGCACATCATCGACTGGGCGTGGCTCTTTCGCGAGCCGGCCAACTCGAAGATGCAATTGCTGAATTGCGACGAGCCGTTCAACAACAGCCGGTATTTCCGGATGCCTACCTGAACCTGGCCCGCTCGCTTTACGACCACGGCGACCTGAGCGGGGTGATCGAAACCTGCGAAGCAGTTATCGGAAGGCATAAAGATGAATTCCCCGAGGCGCACCACTTCCTCGGCCGCGCGCTTTATGAAATGGGCGACCTGGACGCTGCCGAGCAATCCCTGAATCAGGCTCTGGGAGCCAATCCTGCGATGGCGGAGGCTCACCGCGATCTGGGCCGCGTGCTTTACGATATGGGCGATCTCGAGGGAGCGATAGGATCCTATCGAGCGGCGATCGAGCACAGACCCGAATACGCTCTTGCCTATCATGACCTCGGGCTTGCGTTGTACGAAGGAGGGGCTCTCGAGGAGGCGGTCGAAAACCTCCGCCGGTCCACTGTCGAGTTCGGCGAGAGGTTTCCATCGGCGTGGCACAATATGGGAGTCGCCCTTTACGACCTCGGTGAGATAGATGATGCTATCTGCTCGTATCGCACTGCAATCGACCAGCGCGAGGGACGATATCCCGAAGCCCACTACAACCTTGGCAACGCGCTCTACGCGCGCGGCGAAATCGAAGAAGCGGTCCGCGAGTACGAAGTTGCGATCTCGCAACAGAGGGGAAATTTTCCGGATGCTCACCGAAATCTTGGAAACGCGCTTGCCCGGCTCGGCAACCTCGACCGCGCTGCCGACTCGCTGTCGAGCGCAATTGCGCAAGGCGACACGGCCGGCGACGCGCATCACGACCTTGGCCTGATCCTGTTCGGCCGCGGCCAATTGGAGGAAGCGATCGCCGAGTTTCGCGTAGCGCTGGATCTTCGCGACGGCAACGATGCGGAGGCCCATCGCAACCTGGGCCGCGCCCTCTACGAGCGCGGGTCGCTTGAAGACGCTCGGGCAGAGTTTGAGGTGGCGATTGCCCAACGTGAGGGCAGGGCCGCTGAGGCAGACGCAGCCGCGCAACGAGCGGGCGAGGTTCCGGCGTCGGGACGTCCCCGCAAGGCCGCGACGGTCTCTTCGTTCCCGGAGGCTCACCTCGATCTGGGTCGGGTGCTATACGGTTTGGGTCGTAGTGAGGATGCGATGCGTGAGTTTCAAAAGGCCATCGAGCAGCGGAACGGGCTATTCCCGAGAGCCCATTACGAGCTCGGTTCCGCCTTGACCCGAGCGGGGCACTACACCGAAGCGATGGCCGAGTTGAAGAGCGCGATTGACCAGCAGGGCGGCGTTTTTCCGGCGGCGCACTTTCAAATAGGGATGTTGCTTGCGCGCCAGGCAGACACCAATTCTGCGCTGGACTCCTACCAGACGGCCATCAAGCAATCAGCCGGCGTCTATCCCGAAGCCTATTACCAGATGGGACAGGCGCACGTGAGGAGCCGTGACCTGGCATCGGCGGTCGTGGCCTATCGCACGGCAATTGAGCAACGGGGCGGCACTTATCCCGAAGCCCATCAGGACCTCGGGCGAGTACTCTATTCGAAGGGCGAGCTTGAGGCTGCAAACGAAGAGTATTCAATCGCAGTGCGGCAACGCTCTTCCGGGCAACTGATCGCGGATGCAGCCGTCGCTCGGGCCGCAGGAAACACGTCAAACGATGCGGATCAGACTCTGCGAGAGGATGTCGCCGAAGAGCTTGGGACCGCGTTGCGGCAGGCACCGCCGGCCACTGATTCCGGAAAGAGTGTCGCGGCTCCCGGCCAGACCGCCACAAGATCCGCGCCTCCTCCGGAACCCGCCGCAAAGCCCTCGCGCAAGAAGTGATCTCGCGTGTAGGGGGAAGGCCCGTGTAGATTGGCAGTTCTCTTTCTGCGCACCGACGCAGGAGTGATATACTCTACGCGAACCTGCCGTCCATCGGAGACACGCTATGGCATGGGTTAACACTTCGCCTCTGGTTAAGACATACTCGCTCGAGGAATTCTGGGAACTGCCTGAGCCTCCTGACGGTTCAAAGATCGAGCTGATCGCGGGAGTCCTCTATATGACGCCACCCCCAGAACAAGTACACGACACAGTTGCCAAACGACTAGTTCGCTTATTTACAGTACATTTGATAGAAACGGGCGACGATGGCAGTCTCTACATCCCTCGCGCGGCGATCTGGACGGGACCGAATACCTATCTCGAGCCGGACCTGTTTTACGTTTCAGCCAAGCTCGAAGCCCGGCTAGACCCAAATCATCGTACGACGGCGGACCTTGTTGTTGAGATCGTCTCGCCTTCGTCGGCCATCTACGATCGAAATACGAAGGCAGACACCTACGGCGCGCTGGGCGTTCGAGAACTGTGGTTGATCGATGAAAAGCAGCAGATCGTCGAAGTCCGCAACCAAACAGGAGAAGGCTTTGGGACAGGAGTAGTCTTCAAAGGAAGTGAACGAATAGTGTCCCAGGTGTTCCCAACTCTGGATCTCCCGGTGTACAAGCTGTTCAGGGACTGATCTCGAGCTATTCCACGCGGCCATGGAAACGAAAGGCAAAGGTGGGGAAGTCTCCTCACCTTTGCCTTTTCTGATTCATGTCGCGAGCCGCGCGACAAAAGACTGACGTTTCTGCTACTGCTTCTTCGCGGTCCAATCGGCTTCGCCTAGCTCGCCCAGCTTGGCCTTACCCTTCATGTTGTTGCCATCGACCTTGCCGGTGTAGGTCAGGTCCAGGTTCTGGCCCTGCATGTTCACCTTGAACGAGAAGCTGATTTCGCCACCCTTGAGAGTTCCGGTAAGAGGAGCTTCGCCAAAAGTGCCCTTGTAGTTCCCCGTGATCTTCTCCCCTTCCTGTTTGAAAGTGAAGACGGGATTGCCCGTTCCTTGAGGTGTTTCGACCGTGGCGTTCCAGACTCCGCTGACGTTCGTCGATGCGGACCCGCTGCCCGTGCCTGCGCCCGTACCCGTGCCTGCGCCGCTTCCGCTGCCCGCTGCCATCTCTTTATGAGGCACGGCCGACCACTCGCCTTGCGCAAGCCCGCCGAAGTCGACTTCGCCCTTCATGCCATCCTTGTCTACCTTCCCGGTATAGGTGAGGACCATATCGGCACCCTGGAACTGGATCGTCATTACGAACTTTATATCGTTGCCAGTGAGCGACATGCTTTCGTAGGGCCTCTCTCCTTGCGGTGACTTCGCTACGGCCGACAGCTTGCCGCCTTCCTGCTTGATCACCACCAGAGCGGGCCGATCGCCTGAAGGCGTCTTTGTTACTAAATCCCAACTGCCGACGACGCTCGGGCTGCTCTGCGCAAGAGCAATCGAAGCCACAAAGAGAATCGTCGCTGCGGAGCCAAAAGCCAGAAACCTCTTCATAATTCTTTCCTCCGATTTGATTCTAGCGGGTAGGTTCGCTGTTATACTGCTGCAGTTTACGGTACAGCGTCTTGCGGCCGATGCCCAGGATCTGAGCCGTGCGGGACTTGTCGCCTCGGGTATAGGCCAGGGTCTCGAGGATCAAACGTCTTTCGACCTCATCCATCGTGGCTCCGATCTCAACCTCGACCGACTTACGAGCATCCGTTTCACTCTCGGCGCCTCGAACGCCGTCGGGAAGATCATCGACTGTGATCATCAGACCCTGAGTGATTATCACAGCTCGTTCTATTGCGTTCTCCAACTCTCGCACATTGCCGGGCCAGTCGTAGCGGCGCAGCCGGGCCAGCGCTTTCTCAGTCACGCCGGTGATATTCTTTCCCGAGCGCTTCTTATAGATTTCGAGGAAATGGATCGCCAGCAGAGGAATGTCCTCTCGGCGTTCGCGCAGCGGCGGCAGCTTGATCGGATAGACGTTCAGCCTGTAGAAGAGGTCTCGCCTGAAGCGACTTGCGCCAACCGCTTCTTCAAGGTCGAGATTCGATGCGGCAATCACGCGCACGTCGGTCTTGACCATCTCGTTGCCGCCCACCCGGGTGAATTCGCCGTTCTGAAGCACGCGCAGCAGGCGCACCTGGGCCGCCAGACTCATCTCGCCTATTTCGTCCAGGAAGAGAGTCCCGCCATTTGCCTCCTCAAAGACGCCGATTCGACGAGTTCGCGCGTCGGTGAACGCGCCCTTCTCATGCCCGAAGAGTTCAGACTCCAGGAGGGTCTCGGGTATCGCGCCGCAGTTGATCTTCTTATAAGGCTTCTCCGCCCGAGACCCGCGAGACTGAATGAGGTCGGCCATCATCTCCTTGCCGGTACCCGACTCGCCCTGCAGCAGCACGGTCGACGGGCTGTCGGCTACGTAGACCGCCATTTCCACGCAGCGCATCACATTGTCGCTCTTGCCGACGAATCCGGGGTTGTGCCCGCTTTGCGCCTCCTCCAGTTCGCGGCGCAACCGTAGAATCTCAGCCGACAGACGCGCCTTCGACAGCGCAATGGCCAACTGGTCGGCGATGCCGATCGCCAGGGCAGTTTCATCTCGCGTGAAGTGGTTTCGTGGCTGGGGCCACAACATTACCAGTGCGCCGAATATCTTGTCCTCGATGACGATCGGAGCGACTATCGCTGCGCCGGCCTTGAAGACCTCGGTCAGAAAGACTCGGGTGTAGTCGTTCTGATCGGGACTCAGGATCCTGAGCATCTGCCCGCGCTCGATGTTCTTGGGCAGCATCACCTGAATCGGAATCTTGAGAGACGCCTGCTTCAAGATGTCGGAACCGACGTCGCCGGCGGTTCTGAGGTTGGTGAAGTGAATGTCGTTGTTATTGGAATCGAGTATCGCCAGACATGCCGCGTCTATGTGAAGCAGGTCCAGCGCCTTGTCCAGAATGCGATTGGTAACCTCTGAAGAATCGGAGCCGGTGTTTATGTCGTTCGCGATCTCGAGCAGAGCCTTGGTTATCCGCGCCTCCTTCTCCATCTCGCTGTAGATATGGGTATACCGGTAGCCGATCGCAATCTGCTGTGCGAGGCCGCGGATGCAGTTTATCTCGTCCTCTTTCCAGTGGTAGTTCTGCCGGCAGTAATGGAGCCCGATCATACCCATCAGCTCCCAGTTCGAGGCGATCGGCACGATGAGCACGGACTTGCTTCCCAAACTCTCAGAGAGCGAGCGAATCACGAACGGCAGTTCTGGCGAAGAGGTGTCTTTGACGACCTGCGGACTGTAGAGGTCGATGCTTTCATGGAGTCGATCGAGGTCGATCGGCACTCGCAGGCCAAGCGACGACGGAACCGGCTCGGAGGCATCCTCGGCCCGATATTCGTGAGTTATCTGAAGCTCGCCCTCGGGCGTGAGGGTCATCACGTCGCAGCGGTCCACCTCCATCATCTTGCCCACCTGATTAACCGTAGCCTGAAGAAAAAGGTCGAGGTTAATGACAGAGAAGGTCTCTGATCCGATACGGCTCAGAATCGCCTCACGCGCCTCGTACATCCTTAGCTTGCGTTCGAGCGAAAGAGTTTGTGCGCTACTTGTCATTGTTTCTGACCTGAATCGAGAGGTGAAGAGCGCGCGGACTGCCACTACCGCCGCTGAGTCGGGGAATTATGACTCAACAACCGCATGCGCGCAAGGTGATGGCAAAAGCCGATTTGCCCAATACTCCAGCGCGCTCGAGTTTGGACCCGCTTGCACTGGAGTTCACGCCAGGTCGCGAACAGTACCCTGTGCGGTTTAAAGGTGGCTGCCTCTTGCGAGGCCCTGCCGCTATTAGCTCAACGGCTGAAGTTGAGCGCCTGGCTCAATCCTCCGTCAGGATTCAGAAGTCTGACCTGGACCGAAGCCCCTGCCGGAAACGCGCTCTCGGGCACTGTCGACACGACACGCGACTGGTCCCCGCCCTTGAACTTGGCCTTGTATTTCGATGCCCCCACCAACGCAACCGCACCCTGCTGGATACCCTCCCCATACAGGAGCAGCTTTCCGGTATTGGTCTTGTACTTCAGTCTGGTAAGCGAAGGCGGCGTTATGCTGATCTGGATCGTTAGCGCCCCGTAGGCATTGAGCCTTCCACTCGTCTTGACGAAGCGTTGAAGACTCTCCCTCACATCGACGCTTTCGAGTATTCGGCGCTTAAGGACGGTAACGTAGTCGTCGGGATACCTGGATCTGACGAGGGCGGCTACGCCCGATACATAAGCCGCGGCTGCGCTGGTTCCGTCGATGTTGCCGTACCAGTCATCGGGATTCGAAGACTGAGTGCAGGCCGAGCACTGGCCTCGCGCGGAGGTTGTGAATACCGCCATGCCGGGCGCCGCAAGGTCCACGCTGTTCTTGCCGTAGCCGCTCAGCACTATTGTTGGCTCGAAAGGCGGATGCCAGATTTCGTCGTTGTACTGCGAGGCCGCCGTCACGATCTCGTTATCCAGTTGATAGGCCCCCGGATACACTTTGGTCACATCGTCGTTGACTCCCTGATTTCCCGCAATGCAGACCAGCAGCACGCCCGCGTCGTTTGTCGCCGCGACCGCGTCTCTAAGCGCGTTAGCCTGGTCTTCGGGTACCGAGAGCAGAGTCGTCCAGCTCGCATTTATTATTGAAGCCCCCGCGGCTATCGAGTAGAGCAGCGCCCGCGCCGCGTCAGCCACTGTGGCGTTGATATCGGAGGGTCCCGGGCCTGTCCGCCTGAAGAATTTCACCGGAAGAATCCTGGACTGCGACATCCCGCTGATGCCCGCTTGGTTATTGGTCCTGGCAGCGATGATGCCGGCCATCTCTGTACCGTGACCCACGACGTCGCTCACATCGTTATTTCCATCGGCGACATTGTAGCCATTCACATCATCGACATATCCGTTACCATCGTCGTCTCTGCCGTTGCCGGCAATCTCGCGCGGGTTCGTGTAAATGTTGGGTGCGAGGTCGGGGTGAGTGATGTCCATCCCCGTATCGGTCACCGCCACGATCACGTCCGGGCTGCCGATCGTAATCGTCCAGGCTTCGGTAGCCTTGATGTCAGCGTCGAGCGTCGCGGGATAACCAGTAACACCGAGGCCGAGGTTCCGAAGCGCCCACTGCTCTCCAAACTTCGGGTCATCGGGAATGAACGATCCCAGCTTTATGAAGTAGTTCGGCTCGGCGTACTCGACCGCGTCGTTGGCCTTGAGCCGCGAAATGGTCTGATACATGTCGACGCCGGAATCTACCTTCAGCACAAAGATGCGATCGAGACCATGCTGCGAGATGATCCCATCGAGACGCTCGGCACCACTACGGCGGGCGAGCGGTTCCGAATTGCCATCTCTCACTAGTGCGAGATTGGAATCGGTGGAGCCCGCCATTGCGTCGACTTGGGCGGCGACCTGAGCCAGATCATCCGCGCCGTGCTTAAGCTTGACGATGACTTCTCCCGGCGCATAGGCTAGCTCGGCGCCTGAAGCCCTGGCGGGGATCGTTATTCGCGTGCCGATTGCGATATTGGAGACAATGAGAGCCAGAATCGTGAGGAAGAATCTGCGCATAAGTCCTGAACGTGTCCTTCTAAGTAGTTCTTGCTTATACCCGAAGGGAGTAGTTTTTTCAATACAAATCGCATTTCGGGTGGCCGAAATCAGGCGGGCCGGCTTACGAAAACTGCATTCGCAGGCGGGCCGGCCGCGTACTTAGAGTATGGTGGGGTGGGAAGGGACAATTCAATTGACCGGGGAGACTGTCGATCGGGCGGAGGAAACGCTGGCAAGATCAGTCAGTGGCGATCAATTGGCCTTTGCTCAAATCGTGCGTGAGCAACAGGGCATGGTCTTTAGCCTCGCTTACCACTTTTTGAGGGATCGGTCACTGGCTGAGGAATTGGCGCAAGAGGTTTTCCTTCTTCTCCACCAAAACCTCTCCGCCATGAAGTCTTCCGCTCACCTCACCTACTGGCTGCGCAAGGTGACCAGCCATCGCTGCATTGACCAGACCCGGCGGCTTAAGGTGAGGCCGCAGGTAAGCCTGGAAGATGTGCCCGAGCCGGCCGGGGTCACCTCGACGTCGGATCCGCTGCTGAGCGAGGTTCTGCGACGGGTGGTTGGGACCCTGCCTGAGAAGGCGCGGATGGTGGTGCTGCTGCGCTATCAGGAGGACCTCGAACCGGCGGAGATAGCCGAAGTTTTGAAGATGCCCGTGAACACAGTTAAAAGCCATTTGCGGCGGTCGCTCGCAACATTGCGTGAGAAGCTGACTCGCTGCCTTGGGGAGGTACCAGTATGAGCCGCCTTGACGATGAATTGAGAAAGGCATTTCGCCGCGAGACGCCGTCGGCCGACTTCGCCGAACGGGTTTTGAAGGCGGTAGCCGCAGCCCCGGTGCCCAAACGGAAATGGTGGGACGAATTGTTGTCCCTCCTGGCGACGCCGAAGGTGCGATTGGTTGCGGTGGGGGTCGCGGTTTCGTTGCTGGTAGTGCTCTGGGCGACTCAGTCTAAACGGGTTCAGGTACCCGACAAGACGGACTCGCGGGCTGAGGTTGAGAAGCAAGTGAGCCCTGGTCCTGCTGATAAAAACCCGGCAGCGCCGAACGAAGTCGCCAACAACGTCACTGAGAAAGACCAGGTGGTCCCTCAGCATCCGCGGCATAGTCCGATCAAGCCCAGGAGGCATGTCTCCGAAAGGCGGGAAGTCGCGAAGTCCGAAGGGGAGATCGCCAAGGACCAGTTGATGCTTGCGCTGCACATCGCCGGCGCTTCCCTGTACGAGGCTCAGAGGATGGTCAAAGCGGGAGAATGAAAGAATACCTTCCGCGAGAGAAAGTACGAAACGGAGGAATCATGAAAACGCTCATACCCAACTTAAGAAGATTGCCAGGCTTTTGCCTGCTCGCATTATTCGCCGTCATACCTGCGAGCGCCCAGCAGGGCAAGATTCACATAGATCATCTGGAGAGGCTCGCGACCCGCGCGGTCGAGACAGTGGATGTCACGGTCGATGACAAGCTGATAACGCTCGCCTGGAAATTCCTTGGGGAAAGGTCACCCGACGAGAAACTGGTTAAGGACATCATCAAAGACCTGAAGGGCGTCTTCGTCAAGCGATTCGTCTTCGAGAAAGAGAGCGAGTACACCGACGCCGACGTCGAGACCATACGATCGCAGCTCAACGCCCCCGGCTGGTCGAAGGTCGTGGGCGTCCGAAGCAGACGCCAGGGTGCGAACGTCGACGTCCACATCATGACCGAGGAGAGTTTGATCAAAGGGCTGGCCGTCCTGGTCGCCGAACCCAAGGCATTGACTGTTGTTAATATCGTCGGCCCAATCGATGTGGAGAAGCTCAGCCAACTCGGAGGCAGGTTCGGGATTCCAATTCTTGATCTTGAGCGGATGGGCACAACCACAAAGGTCAAGGAGAAGGAGACCAAACCATGACCACGCGAACGAGGGCGCTTCCGCTCGGCTTAGTGGCCGTGATATTCATTTCGCTGGCAGGCACCAGCGCTTCAGCAGGCGACCATAGCTTCAGTTCGGTCGTCAGTCACATCAAGTCAAACTATCGCGCCAGACAGCAGGGCTTCTTTGGGGCGATGATGCTTGCAAGGTTCGCGGTCAAGGTTGTGCGGCCTGCTGGAGTCAAGAATTTCAAGGTCGCCTACCTGAAAAACCTGGACTTCTCTGACCGGCCGGGTAGAACCGAGTTCCAGGCGGCTGCCAGAAACGTGATCAGCAGTGAGTGGCAGCCGCTGGTCCAGTACAACTCGATGAAGCAGAATCAGTACACACATGTTTACTACACTCAGGAGAAGGATCACGTGAAGCTGCTGGTCGTCACATTGCAGAAGG
>DASYSA010000486.1:0-13829 GCA_036003885.1 Blastocatellia bacterium
CGCGAAGAAGATGATCAGCGCGGTGATAAGCACCGAGAAGAAGATCGTCAGCCCAACCAGAAACGTGTACAGATCGTCTACCGTGCCGGCTACGGTGGAAGCCTGATCGGGTGCGAATGGTATGAAAGCCAAACTCAAAATGGTGAATCTCCCGCTACAGTCCGGCGTCCGGGGCTGTCTGCCGGGCGGCGAAGCGGCGCCGCACTATGAAAACGATGATTGCCAGGCCGGCGAAAGTTACCAGCCCACCCAGGCGAATCATGTTCATGATGACCGCTCCGTATTTGCCGGTTACTGGGTCGTAGTGATAACAGAAGAGCAGCACTTGATCTACCGGGCTGCCGATCTTGTTGTCGGAAGCCTCGACCAGACCCAGGCGAACGTCCCTGGGCGAATAGTCGATCCCGTAGAAATATCGTGAGAGCTTGCCCTCCGGCGTTGCGATCATGATCCCGCTTGCGTGCACGTATTGATTGGTCTCGGAGTCGAACCTGTAATGAAAGCCCACAGCGTCGGTCAACGCCTTAATCGACTTTTCATCGCCCGTCAGGAAGTGCAAGCCTGCATCGGCGCTGCTGCGTTGATACCGATCGACGTAGGCCCGCTTCTTGGCGAAGGCGGTCTCGGGTGTATCGCGCGGGTCGAAGCTGACCGCCACCACGTTGAACTCGCGGCCGGCGCTGAAGGACAACGTCTTCAACATCCCGACAAGGCCGTTCAGTTCCTGATTGCACAGCATCGGACAGGTGTAGTAGACCAGGGCCAGAATCACCGGCTTGCCGCCAAAGCACTCACGAAGCTTTACCTCTCGTCCGGACTCGTCGCGAAAATCGAGATCGAGTGAAAGCTGCTCATTCAACCTCTGGTCGATTCCGATGTCGCGCAAAGCGTCCGGGAGGCTACCCTGAGGCACTACGTTTTCGGGCGGATTGAACTGCGCAAGTGTGGGAGTTGACGCCAGGATGCAAGCGCAAGCCAGCAGAAGACCGCTTGCGAGAGCTTGCTTCGTGAATCCGTGACCGATGTTCCTTCTCTCTGACATTATTTACTACACCTGCTCTCCATCTCAGTGTTTGACCTCATGTGCGGGCGCGGCTGTTGGTGCTTTCGACTCAGCATTGCCGGTCAGGCCATCGTGCTTTGGCGCTTCGATCGCCGGAGGGGGCGAAGGTGCCTGTCTGTAGGGCAGGCCTTGTTTCAGCAGTTTCCTTTTCGCATCTTCAATCGGAATGCGAACCACTCCTGTAGTCGGATCCAGCCAGCCGTAAGTCGTCAGCTTAGTGTTCTCTTCATCGCGGTACTGTTGCAGTTCCAGAGCCGGGTGCTGCTGCAAGCGAGGCTCAGGGAACATCAATTCGGGGTCGTCGCCCTCGGGCTTCTTCTCTCTTGTCAGCGAAGTCGGAGGAGGTTCCTTCTTGTGCTCGGTCCTGGCAAAGAATCTGAACATACCCCACATCAACACCGCGGTCAGTATCATCAGCGCTGCAAGCCCGGCTGTGAACCATGCCACGCCGCCTACCTCCACGTCCGACTCCTCGTGTGCAACACCTTCCGTGTGTATGTGCGAAACGTTTGGAGTCTCGCGGTGAGGTTTTTCCTCGTTGCCCCCGCCCATTTCAGTGTTCCCCTCGGCCGTGACTTATTGCCTGCTCCAGGTACGGATCATTGATCGGCATCAACGGTCTCTGCTTTAACTGCCGGATGAAGAACCAGAGCCAGATGCCGCCCAGCCCTATCGGCGCGACGAAGTCCATCCATGAGACTTGAAGTCCCGCGGTCGGTCTGCCCTCGGCGTCCCGTCCCGAGGGGCCGATCAGCCAGAACAGATCTATGTACCGCATCACCAGGATCAGCCAGGCCACCAGCGACAACAGTCTTGCGTTGCGATTGAAGCTGCGCGGCAGTAATAACAAGAATGGCAATGCAAAGTGGAGCAGAATTAGTAATCCGGCGATCGCTTTCCAACCGCCGCTGAGGCGGCCCAGGTACCAGGTGATCTCTTCCGGCAGATTGCCAGACCAGATGATCAGGAACTGAGAGAAAGCGAAGTATGCCCACAACATCACAAACGCCAGAAGCAACTTGCCCAGGTCGTGAAAATGCTTCGGCGTGAGCACGTCGGACATTGGCTTGTAGTTCGACAGCAGGAACATCACTGTGATCACGAACGCCATAGCCGACAGCCCCTGCCCGCCCAGCACCAGTATCCCGAAGATGGTCGAGAACCAGTGGGGATCGAGTGACATCAGCCAATCGACCGAAGCGAATGTGACCGTCCCGCCCACGAGTATCAAGCCCGGCCCGCTCAGGTTCTGCAGGCGGCGCTGGATCTTCTGTTCGCCCGTCTCATCTTGTTCGCGCGACCAGCGATTCAGGAAGTAGGAGAGTCCAAGCCAGACCGCAAAGTAGAACGCGGCCCGAACCAGGAAGAAGCTCACGTTCAGGTAGGCGGCCTTATGATGTACCACTTCATTCAGTTTCGGATCGGCATCCAGCGCCTGCTGATTCGCCCATATCCACACAGACTTCAGTCCAAGAATCAGGGGCACGAACAACAGGACCCAGAGCGGGAACGTGCGAATCGCCGATTCCAACACTCGCCGTATGACCAGGCCCCAGGCGCCGCCGGCAAGATGATGTATCATCACAATTGAAAGACAGCCGAGCGCGATTCCGATCCAGAAGGCGTACGCCAGCAGATAGGAGCGAAAGAACTCCGCCGGGCTGAGAAGACCACCCACCGCAAAGAGAGCCAGCGCGGCCACACCGACTATCAGTGAGATTCGCTGATAGCGGTCCAGTGCCGGAGGAGCTTTGAATTCGACCTCCATCATTAGTGGCGCCTCGCTGTTTCGGGCAGCTCGCCGCGCTTCTCGGCGGGCACATCGGCGATGGTGGCATTCTGGCTGATCTGCAAGGCCCGAATGTAAGCGACGATGGCCCATCGGTCGGCGGGGCTTATCTGGGCCGCGTAATCGGGCATTGCGCCGAAGCCGTTTGTGATCACGTCGAAGAAGTAGCCGGCTGGAGCGTGCCTGAGCCTCTCGATGTGATAGGAGGGCGGCCTGCGATAGCCGCGTCTGACAATCATCCCATCGCCGTTGCCGAGCCGATCGTGACAGACGGAGCAGAAGACGTTGTAGTTTGTCTCTCCTCGGTCGAGCACCTCGGCGGTGATTGGGAATGGAAAGAGATTGGCGAAGCCCTGCCCGGTTCTATCTGGAGCAGGAGCTGAATCCAAAGGCCCTACGCCCGGGACCGTTTGAAAGATTGCTTGCGGCTGCGGTTGACCTGGTGTCTGCGCCGATTGGTTGTCGAGTTTTCCGGTGTAAAGGAGAGAGTCTTCGGCCAGAGTTCCTCGCGCGACAGTGCCTCGAACGGGCGGTCGCGAGGCTTGCCCATCCGCAAAGAAAGGGCTGGCGGCATAAGTCTTGTACCTGGGCTGGTCGTGCATATCCTGCCTGCACCCGGAGAGCAGAAGCGCAATGGCCAGGGCTACAGGCGCGAACAACACTCGGCCCGCCCTGATCCCTGGTCCCTGACCCCCGACTCCTGACCCCTGTTTGCTAGTTCTCGACATCGGATACCTCGCGTGCACCGAAGCTTTCCAGAAACCTGGCGGTCTTCTCCAGGTCGAACTTCGGATCGTCTGCTTCGATGCACAGGAAGAAGCGGTCCCGGCTTGCCAACGCAAAATTCGGCGCGTTGAAGATGGGATGGTGCGGCCTCGGGAGACCATTCAATGCAAGCATTCCGAGCACTGCCGCCACTGCAGCTCCAAGAATTGTCATCTCGAATGTCGGCACGATGAACGCCGGCCAACTATGCTGCGGGCGTCCCCCGATATTCAGCGGATAATCGACCACGTTTATCCAGTACTGCATGAAGTAGCCCAACACTCCTCCCATGACCCCGCCCAACAGCACGAGAAACGGCAATTTCGTGTGACGCACGCCAATCGCCTCGTTCAACTCTTCGATGGGATATGGCGTGTAACAGTCCATCCTTCGATATCCTTCTTCGTGCGCGCTGCGAGCCGCATGCAGAAGTTTGTTCGGATTATCGAACTCGGCAATCAGGCCATAGATGGTCGGCTTCCTGGAGCTGGTCATGCCGGTTCCTCCTTGACTTCGGCCTCCGGCAACAGTGTTCTCATCTCAAATATTGAGATCACCGGAAGGAACCTGACGAACAGGAACAACAGCATCACGAAGAGGCCTATCGTTCCGAAAAACATGGAGAAGTCCCAGACCGTCGGCTTGTATATTTCCCAGGATGACGGCAGGAAGTCGCGATGCAGGCTGGTCACGATGATGACGAAGCGCTCGAGCCACATTCCTATGTTCACGACAATTGAAATCACGAACAGGGCGGCGACGCTATGTCTCACCTTCTTGATCCACAGGAACTGCGGTGTGATCACGTTACAGGCGATCAATAACCAGTAGAACACTCCGTACGGCCCGGTCATTCGGTTCTTGATCATGAAGCTTTCGTACTGGTTGCCGCTGTACCACGCCATGAAGGCTTCTATCATGTAGCCGTAGGCCACGATCAACCCGGTTGCCAGCATGATCTTCGACATGTTGCGCAGGTGCCGCATCGTGATGAAGTCCTCGAGGCCGTAGAACTTCCTGAGCGGAATCGCCAGCGTCATCACCATCGCGAAGCCCGAATAGATTGCGCCGGCTACGAAGTAGGGCGGGAAGATCGTCGCGTGCCACCCGGGGATGATCGCGACGGCGAAGTCGAAGCTGACCACCGTGTGAACCGAGACCACCAGCGGGGTGGCCAATCCCGCGAGCAGCAGGTACGCCGTCTCATACCGATGCCAGTGCTGAGCCGAACCGCGCCACCCCATGGCAAGCATGCCGTAGATGACCTTGGCCCCATGGCGCTTGGCTC
The DNA here is from genome assembly GCA_036003885.1 of Blastocatellia bacterium. Classification (GTDB taxonomy): domain Bacteria; phylum Acidobacteriota; class Blastocatellia; order UBA7656; family UBA7656; genus DASYSA01. Next base: position 4,906 of record DASYSA010000486.1, read on the forward strand.
TGTCGCGCAGCGTTGCAAGGTCTGGGATCAATCCCACAAACCAGAACAACGCCGACACCGTTGCGTAGGTCGAAACCGCAAACACGTCCCAGACTATCGGGCTCCGAAACTGCGGCCACATCCCCATTGTGTTCGGATACGGAAACAGCCAATAGGCCAGCCAGGGTCTCCCCGTGTGCAGCAACGGGAACAGTCCGGCACAGGTAACGGCGAACAAGGTCATCGCCTCGGCAAAGCGGTTGATTGAGGTGCGCCACTGCTGCCTGAACAGCAGCAGTATGGCGGAGATCAGAGTTCCGGCGTGGCCAATTCCGATCCACCAGACGAAGTTGATGATCTCGAACGCCCAACCAACCGGTTGATTGTTGCCCCAGATCCCGATTCCAGTCGTGACCAGATAGCCGATGGTGTACATCAGCATCATCGTCATCATGAAGGTGATGCCGAATCCAATGAACCAGCCGAGCGGCGTCCGCTTCTTGAGCGCAATGGCGCTGATCTTGTCGGTGACCGACCCAAACGTGTACCCCGGCTCGATTACAGGAGGGCGAGTCGATTCCGGATGGATTCCGTGATCTTTGCTGCTCATCTCACCTCTCCGCTCTCACCTCGCCGCGTGCCCAGTTTTTCATTAGTGTTTCGCACCGTAGCCAGGTAGCTCGTGCGCGGTCTCGTGTTCAGCTCGGCCAGCAGGCCGTAGTTGCGGGGCTCCGACTTCAACTTAGCCACGCGGCTGTTCGGGTCGTTGATGTTGCCAAAGACGATGGCGTCCGCCGGACAGGTCTGCTGGCACGCGGTCTTGATCTCGCCGTCGCGTATCGGCCGGTCCTCCTTTTCCGACTCGATCTTCGCGAACTGAATGCGTTGAATGCAGTAGGTACACTTCTCCATCACGCCGCGGCTTCGGACAGTGACGTCCGGGTTGCGCATCATCTTGAGACTCTCGGTCACGAAGTCCTGATATAGAAGGAAATTGAAACGCCGCACTTTGTAGGGGCAGTTGTTCGAGCAGTACCTCGTCCCGACGCAGCGGTTGTAGACCATGTCGTTCGTGCCCTCAGCGCTGTGAACAGTCGCCGCTACGGGGCAGACCTGCTCGCAGGGCGCGTTTTCGCAGTGCATGCAGAGCACGGGCATAAAGTGAAACTCGGGATTCTGAATCTCACCCTCGAAGTAGCCATCGACTCTCAACCAATGCATTTCGCGGCTGCGATGGACCTGATCCTTGCCCACGACCGGAATGTTGTTTTCAGACTGGCAGGCGACGATGCAGGCGTTGCAGCCGACACACGAGGTCAGGTCGATCGCCATCCCCCAGGCATTCCCCGTGTACTCGCGATTCGGGTAGAGCGTTTCGTCTCTCGGAGGTTCCTCGTGTCTCTCGGCCGCGTAGTTCGATTTCTGTTCGTACTCGGCGAGCGTGCCCGCGCGAACAATGTCGCGGCCCTCCATGGACCAGTGTTGTTGGGTGGTCGCGAGAGTGTAATTTTCGCCGGTCTTTCTCAACTCGACGCCGCTCGCAAACCAGGGCGAGGTGGACGAGCGCAGGGCGTATGCATTGAAGCCGGCGCCATTGCCAACCCTGCCCGCGCGCTCGCGGCCATAGCCCAGGTGAAGGGTAATCGAGTTGTCGGCCTGGCCCGGCATGATCATTATCGGAGCTCGAACCGACAGGCCGTGATAAGTCAACTCAACCACGTCTCCGCGAGCGAGACCTCGACTGGCGGCGCTTTGATTGCTGATGAGGGCCACGTTGTCCCAGGTGAGCTTGGTCATCGGCTTCGGCAGCTCTTGCAGCCAGCCGTTGTTTGCAAAGCGCCCATCGTAGATGCTGGAGTCGAGCCGGAAAAGAACTTCCAGCTCACCTTTGTCAGCCGGTCCGGGAGGTTGCGCCAGGAAATCGGTCTTCGCGGTTACGGTCTTCTGAGCAAGCGCGTTATTGGGCACGAAGCCGTCGTGCACAGACCTGCGCCAGAACTTCTCGAAGTCGGGTGACGGCTTCGGCGGAGGGGCAGGGGCAGGGGCAGGGGCAAGCGCAAGAGCAGGAGCACTTGGCGCGCCTGGTTGGACTGTGTTTCCCGGTTTCAGTGTCACTGTCGCAGCGGCGCCGCTGTGTCTCCTCATCCAGTATTCGCGAACAATGTCGTAGCCGGCGCGCTCCGGCTGATCCGTAAATGCAGCGAGCAATTCGTGCGCAGTCTTGCCGTTATAGAGCGGCTCGATCAGTGGCTGCACTATCGTGACGGTTCCGTCTGCCGCTCGCGCGTCGCTCCACGATTCCAGGTAGTGGGCTTCGGAGACGTGCCACTGGCAAAATGCCGACGTCTCATCGCTGTACATGCTTAAGTGTGCCGAGAACTTCGCCTTCTGAACGAGGTCGCTGAAGTTCAGGTCGGCGGGTGCGGTGAAGACAGGATTGCCGCCGACTATCACGAGCACTTCGACGGCGCCGGCATTCAGGTCCTGCGCAAGTTCGCCAAGCGAGGCCATCTGATCTATCGGGTTCGCCTCGAGCGGCTCGGCGAATGTGACCGTCGAGCCAAAATTCCCGAGCGCCTGATTCATCGCATGGGCCAGAGCATGAATGATAGGCGGCTGATGCTCGCCGGCCAGGATGAGGCTCGAACCTTTATGGTCCTGCAAGTCACTGACAACTGCGTCGATCCATTCACGATGCGCGCCCGAAACACTGCCGCCGGCTTGAAGGCCCAGACTCGATGCGATTGCTCGAGTGAAGTTCTCCATCTCGCCTGCTCGCACGGCTAATCGATGATCGGCTCTGGCGCCCGTGTTCGATGGACTGTTCTCCGCTGCGTAGAAGCGGCTCATCTTCTTGTTGCCGTCCCTCAGCATCCGCCGGCCGGCAAAATCCCGGATGTGTCGGATATTACCCGGATGGCTCGAGAGGAAATCCGCATCGAGTGAGAGCACCACGTCGGCTTTGCCGAAGTGATAAAGGACGCTCACCGGCTCGGCGAACATCATCTGCGCGGCGACGGTCAGGTTTGTGCGGCCCACCGGCTCGTACTGGTGCCACTTCATCTTCGGGAAGAGCGCTCGCAGTTCGTTCAGCTGGGCGGCGAGAGTCGGCGAGCTGATCGTTTCGGTCAACAGCCGAAGCCCCGCACCCTGGCGCGGGCGCTGTTGGCCGAGGTCGAAGCGAAGAGCGCCAAGGAACGCGGTCCAGGTCGAGATATCGCCGAGGTGGGTAACAGTTTGCGAGCGATCAGGATCGTAGAGCCCGAGGACCGATGCCTGCGAGAAGAGATCGGTTGCGCCGAGGCTCACTGGATGCTCCGGGTTGCCCTCGACCTTCGTGGGCCGTCCCATGTGTGACTCGACCAGAAGCGGGCTGGCTATGCCCGACAGCGACATCGCAGTAGCGAAGAAGAGCGGCTTGCCCGGGATAATCTCTTCGACCGGTTTGACGTAAGGAATGATCTTTTCGGTCGGTTGGACTGTGCAGGCGCTCGCACCCGCGAGGGCGAGCGAGGCGCCCATTAACTTCAGGAATCGGCGGCGGCCCACCGGGTCATTCCACTCCGAAGCCTGCTCGGGAAACTCGCGGTGGAGGAACTGATTGAACTCATCTGTTTCGGCCAACTCCTCCAGACTCCGCCAATACTGCTTGCCCCCCTTGCCTTTTCCGGCATCGAGCTTTGAGCGGATTGACGTGAGTCCGGGGTCGTTGTCTTTGATAGTCATTGCGATCTTCTTGAGCGTTAACGATGACAGGTAGAACAGCTGGTCAAGACATCCGTGCTGCGAATGTTGTATTGATGTTTGAGCTCCGAACCGGTTTTGAGCTGGTCAGCCGAAGGCTCCCAGGCCATGTTGTAGATCTCGGATCGCGGCCTCAGAACTTTCTCAGGCGCGCGATGGCAGGCTATACACCACTCCATCTGAAGCGAGGCTACCTGCCTGATCAACGGCATTCGGTCTACAGGGCCGTGACAGGTCGAGCAACCGACTCCCTTGTTCACGTGAATGCTGTGATTGAAGTAGACGAAGTCGGGCAGGTCGTGCACGCGGTTCCACTGGAGGGGTTTGCCGGTGCGCCAGCTTTCGCGTACCGGCTCGAGGTATGGGCTGGTGGACCATATCTGCGAGTGGCAGTTGATGCAGGTCTTGGTTGGAGGGATGCCGGCGAAGGAAGACTTCTCGACGGTCGTGTGGCAGTACCGGCAATCGATCCCCAACGCTCCGGCGTGATGAGCGTGACTGAACTGAACGGGCTGTTCGCGGGCGACGTCGGCTCCGGTGACGTAGGGCGACCGATTCAGTTCGGAGAGCACCCAGAGCAGAAATCCGAGAATGAAGACGGCTCCGAAGATGCTCAGCCTGGCAATTGTGTTGGTGCTCGGATGAAAAACCTGGCCCATTGTCCCTCGGTTCTGACGTGTGCAACCGGTGAAGCTACTACCGCGCAAGTATCGACTTGCGCGCGGCCTCTAGTGTGCTAGCTGGCGCGCAGCACTAACGCCAGACGCGCCGATTTAGCGGCGCCGGCGGCGTCGAATACAGGCTACAGCCACGATTGCGTGAGGTCGGCGGGCTCATATAGAGACAGAATGAATGCGTATGAGTGTATAGCCCGACGTCTCAAATGATGTTCTAGCGGTCTGCCTCAGCTAATGCAATGACAACTCACAAAGCTTTAAAGAGGGACGCCGATGGGGTGCGGAGAAACTCGCGTATAAGAAAGGATATGATCACATGCCCCAACCAGCGCCAAACAACAGTCAATGATCTTTCACTTATGCTGAGTCAAACAGCCTGGTTCGTCTGCGAAATCAAGACAGAATTTTTAACATTCAACTCGGGAAGGGTCAATGCCATCTAGGAAAAACGAAATCCCACTGCTATATATAAGATAAGAAAGGGAGGCTAAACGATGGACCTTGGACCAGGCGCTAAACGGCGCGAATTCCTGCGTATTTCGGTCGCCGGCGGAGCGGCCTTGATTCTCAATAGCTGTGGCGGACAGAATGCAACACCAGGCACTGAATCGAGCAAGCAAGCGCCGGCCGGGAAACCAGAGGAAAAGGGCGGAGAAGTTACCGCGACCGAGGATCTGATGCGTGAGCACGGTGTTCTCCGGCGCGCACTGCTCGTTTACTCGGAGGCCGCGGCCAGGCTCCGCAGCGATCCGTCGGCTGTTGCACCCGACGCGCTTCAGAAAGCGGCCACACTGTTCCGAGACTTTGGCGAAGAGTACCACGAACGAAAACTAGAGGAGGCGTACATCTTCCCTGCGGTCAAGAAGGCAGGCGGCCCGGCCGGCGGTTACCCGGATATCTTGATCACACAACACGCACGTGGTCGCGAAGTAACCGACTACATCCTTGCTGTGACAAACGGCGCCAAACTTGGAACAGTCAACGGCGCCCAACTTGCGGGAGCCCTGGACTCGCTCGTCCGAATGTATCGAGCACACGCTTCGAGAGAAGACACTATAGTATTCCCCGCGTGGAAACAGACGCTGACCGCCGAACAGCTCGACGAGATGAACGATAGGTTTGAGGACATCGAGCACGAGCAGTTCGGTGAGGATGGATTCGAAGATGCCGTCAAGCAGATCAGCGAAATCGAGAGCGCACTCGGATTGGCCGACCTTGCGCGGTTTACGGCACCGCCGCCACCGGCCCTGTGACCCGCATTCACGCAAGTAGCAGCCGACCTGGGTGACGGACTTGTCATTCTCAGGAATGTGGAGCTGGATCTCCACAAGCTGGTCCGAAGGCAAGGAATTCCACGTTACTGAGTTCTCAACAAAAGCCCCCGGCACCGGACGACTCCTTCCTTAAGAGAAATCCGACGCAGCCTGCGTCATCCCATCTAAACGGAAATCCTTCACTCCTGAGAGCACTTTAGGTCGGTCACGCAAGAAAATTGTGACCAAAATGCTCGCCAAAGACTCTATATCAATTGGAGTCGTCGTTCGGGCGGGCGCGCTCTGAAGCTGCAGTACCAGTGGATGCCTTGAGTGACAAACCACGAGGGTGTCTGCGTTTAGACGCTTCGATTTGCGATTCAATCAGTTTCGAATGGATGAAGGTACTACTCTCTCCGGTTTCGCAGCAGTCGCAAAGTTGGAGTTTGTGGCGACTGAGCCAGCCGACGATGCGCTTGTGGCGGCTGTGCGCGCCGGAGATGAGGCAGCCTTCGAACTGCTCTTCGAGCGGCACCGGCGCATGGTCACGCGACTGGCCTATCGGTTCTTTTACCGCCGTGAGCAGGTAGAGGACATCGTACAGGAGAGTTTTGCGGCAGCTTACTTTGCGTTGGGGGCCTACCGAGGCGGGCACCAGAGATCCTTTAGTTCCTGGCTCTCCCGCATCACGATCCGAATCTGCTACGACGCGTTGCGCCGGACTCGCGGGGCTGAGAGCTCGATGAGCGATCTGAACCACCGCGAGAGTCTGCTCGCCGAATGCCTGCGAGATCCGGGTAGAGAAACCGACATCGAGAGTACAGCCATTGCGCGCGACCTTGCCGACAAGCTGCTCGCGCGCCTTGAGCCCGACGATAGGCTGGTGCTCACGATGCTCAACGTTGCCGATCTGTCCGTAGCCGAGACTGCTGAGTTGACCGGCTGGTCGGTGTCGAAGGTTAAGATGCGGGCCCTGAGGGCGCGAGCAGCGTTAAGGCGCGTCCTGCATCGGTTTCTGTGATCCACGGCCGGACAATCGAGTCCGAGACTATGGTTGCTGTCGTTTGAATGAGAGGTGAAGTGCATTATGTTGGGCAACGAAAGACAGGAGTCACGGGAGCGGCTCGATCAGCTCGGGCTGAAGGTGCTCCGATCGCTGAGAGTCAGCGAAGAGGAGATCGACGCCGTCGCCGGCTCGCCCGATCTCTATGACCGCTTGCGGTCTCGAATTGAGGCCGGGCCGAGACAACAGCGCGGCGAGGGAACGTCGGCGAACGGCCGATTCGCGCCCGTTAGAAGGGGATTGCGGCGATCGGTGCTTTGGACGGTGGCTGCGGCGGCCGCCGTCTTACTGCTGGCAGCCACGCTATTGATTTGGCGACCCAAATCCTCGACGGAGCCGAGTAAGCTTGGGCAGTCCTCATCGCCACAGACTCCCGCCGCTGCTAAGCAGGAGCTTGGAGCGAGCCTGCCCGCAACGAAGCCTGAGTCAGGGGCCCCGCACGTTTCGAGGCTGGGTACTTCGCCAGATCACACACTCGGACAGTCTCGCCGCCGTCGGGCGGCCAGTCGTTCGAGTGAAGTCGCCACCGAGTTTTTCCCGCTGACCTTCATCGCCGATTCAACAGCGTTGGAGACCGGACAGGTGGTGCGAGTCAGGATTCCGCGGTCGGCTTTGGTCTCCTTCGGAGTGCCGATGAATGTCGAACGTGCCGGTGAGCTGGTCAAGGCGGATGTTGTGATCGGCGATGACGGTCTGGCCCGCGCGATTCGGTTCATCCAGTGATAGGAGTCAGGGATGGAAAGCAGTTCTACACGACATGGGCGAGAAATCGAAGAAAAACTACTCTTGTTTTTTATCTTTCTGTACATCTCGCTCCTGAGCGTGCTCTTGATGGCCGGCTTCTATTGGATCTTCCGGTAGATGCGAATTCTCAACAGTCGAGGATGGAGGAGGTGGGATCATCGTGATGAAGAGACACTCAACGATATCAATTCTTTGCTTGCTCGTGATGCTGACCGGTAGCGCGGGCATCCTTGCGCAAGAGAGACAGGCGGAGAAGACGCCGTCTCAGTCCGACGCGCGCGGCTTCCCTGGTCCCAGAGGCGGCCGAGGCGCGAACCAGGGACCGAGGCGGCCTTTTCCACCCGATGCGACCTTCGACTTCGTCGGCTCGGAAATGCGATTTGGCGGCAAGACGGTGAAGGGTGCGCCTTACTCGGCCATAGCTACTATCGAGACAGTTCAAACGCTTCAGGACGGCACGCGCATTAGCCATAAGACGATGGCTTCAGTCTATCGCGATGGCGAAGGTCGCACACGCAGGGAACACACTCTAGGCGCCATTGGTCCCTTTGCTGCGACAGGGGAAGCGCCGCAGATGATCCATATTCAGGACCCTGTGGCAGGTGCACAATATGTCCTTGACCCTCGCACTCACACGGCACGCAAGATGAAGACGTGGAGCGGCCCGCCACCCGAGCAACAACGCTCTTCCTCCCCAACTGCAGCGAGGACCGAATCGCTCGGCAAGCAGACGTTTGAAGGGGTGGAAGCAGAGGGCACTCGCTCGACTCTGACGATAGCAGCAGGCCAGATAGGCAATGATCGTCCGATCGAGATCGTCTCCGAGCGATGGTATTCGTCTGCGCTCGACGTCGTCGTCTTCAGCAAGCACAGCGATCCGCGCATGGGCGAACACATTTACCGGCTGACTAATATTAACCGAGCCGAACCTGCAAGATCGCTCTTCGAGTTGCCCGCCGACTATACCGTCGACGAACCGCGCCGTCCGGACGGCGCCAGGATGAGGGGGATGAGAAAGTTCAGTGGTAACTAGCGCAGAATTGTCTGCGCGAGGGTCGGGACGGCAGGTCGATCGGTCTGGAAATGACCTGCTCAAAGGAGGACAGAATATGAAAAGAATTCTGATGCGGTGCGTCCTTGTGGTCACATTGCTCGCCAGCCTTATGGCTGTGAGCGCCGGGCCTTCCAGTTTCTCCGGCACCTGGGTGCTGGATAAAGCCAAGAGCCAGGGGTCACCTTCTCAATGGGAGAACATTGAAAGCTACACGATGCTCGTCGCGCAGAACGATCAGCAACTCACCGTAGAGAACAAGATCGTTGGCGACCGTCGTCCCAGAGGCGGCGAACCAGGAGGCACTGGCGCACAAGGCAGCGGTGGCATTGGACAGGGTGATAGACGAGGGCAGGGTGGTGGTCGCGGTCAGGGCGGCGGTCGGGGGCAGGGCGGCGGTCGGGGGCAGGGCG